>NZ_JBALNQ010000026.1:0-31550 GCF_036961885.1 Neobacillus niacini
ACGTATTGTTTACATTAAATTAACAGTAGCTTAATAATGGGCATGTACAATATACCGTAAGGAATGTATTTTTTAATTGAAAAATTAAAGTAATAATATTATTTATATAATAAATATTTTCGAGTTATTGGCAATTCGACATTTATTTTGAATTGTTAATTTTTTCTTGTTAATAGAATTATATAATTATACAATGATTACAGGGAAGACTTTGCTGGTATCTTAATACTAGAATAGTAAGAAATTTGTTTGATCCACTACTATTTTTTTAGGGATTATTGTTTTTGATAATACATAGGTGGATCTATAAATGATATTGATCTACAACACACTACTTACTTCTAAAAGGATGTGATAAAAGTATTGCTAGACTTGTAGATTTAGAGAGGACATCTAGAACATGCGATGTAATGGAAAAATCATGTGTGTGACGTAGAGTCTTTGAACCCTTGTATTATTATATGTGCCATGATGTGACATTCAAACAGCAAATTTCCCTAAAAAGTCGCAATTTCTACTGCTAATTTTGAAAGCGTTCTTGTAGTACAACACGAGCAAATGTACATATGTACTTATTGATAAAAATTTAGGAGGAGAAACATGAAAAGAAGACATAAAAAGAGTCTGAATATTGTCACGGTGATAGCTTTGCTCTTAAGCTTATTCTCACCTGTGGCTAATATAAGTGCACAGGCTGAAACGGCAGTTGCTACGGATTTAATAATCTCAGAATATATTGAGGGTGCGAGTTTTAATAAAGCTATTGAGCTATATAATGGAACAGGAGCAGAGATCGACCTAAGTGGGTATACTCTTGAACATTATAATAATAGTGGCTCTGCAACAGTGGGAACCACTACAGCGAGTTATGTTTTATCATTAGATGGAAAGCTAGCAAATGGTAAAACATACGTTATTTCTCGTTCTGATGCAGATCCTGCTATTCTTGCTGTAACAGATAAATTAGAGACTAGTAAACAAGTCATTAATTTCAATGGTAACGATCAAATCGTACTTAAGAAAAATGGACAAGTAGTTGATTCAATTGGTCAAGTTGGAACAGTTCAAAATGTTCTAGCAGATGTATCCCTTGTTAGGAACAGCAATGTTTTAACAGGAGATAAAAATATTTCGGATGCTTTTGATAGAAACACTGAATGGACGAATGCAGGGTTAGGTAACTATACTAATCTTGGAACACATACCCTTGGAACTGTCACTCCTGGTGAACCTGATCCAGAGCCAGTCCCAGTTATTTCGATTGCAGATGCACGTAAAGCAACTGTAGGAGATATTGTTACAATTGAAGGTATTGCAACAACTAATTCAGGTCTTTTGGGCGCTGGAGAGTTATTTTTGCAAGATGCGACTGGCGGTATGTATGTTTATAGAAGCACAGAAAACGTAACCAAAGGTGATTTAGTAAAAATAACTGGTAAGTTAGGAACATATAAAACTCAACTACAGATTGTACCAACTGAAGTTAAAATCGTTTCCAATGGAAATGAACTTCCTACAGCACAGTCTGTGAAGAGTATAGATGAAGCAACACAGGGGGAATTACTGAAGCTTGAGAGAGTAACAATCGCTGAAATATCAGCAGATAGTTACGGAACTGCTACTATTCAAGTCGAATTTGAAAGTGGCGAAATAGTAAGGGTTATTCAGGATAATCGTGCAGGAGCTAATTATAATGATTTAGTAAAGCGTTATAAAGTAGGAGATCTAGTTAATATAACTGGGTTTGGCTCTAAAGATGATAATGGATTCACTCTAATAACGACTGGTCTTGATAGTTTTGACTTAGTTAACAAACCAGCTGTATATTCAACAACTGATCAAGGCGTTGTTCCAGTTGGTACAAAAATCGAATTGAAATCAGGCAGTGAGGGCGCAGAAATCTATTACACAACAGATGGCTCTGCACCAAAAACAACAAGCACAAAATATGTTGCACCAATTGCATTGGGAACTGGTGAAACAACCATTAAAGCTATTGCGGTAAAAGGTGAAGAAGTAAGTGCTGAATTCAGCTTTACTTATAAAATTTTAAATACTGAAGGCGTTAAAATCCATGATATTCAAGGAAAAGGTCATGTTTCCGAATATACTGGAGCTTCCGTTCAAGGTGTTTCAGGAGTTGTAACTCACGTATTCGGTTCAAGCAGCTTTGTCATGCAAGACGTTGACAATGCAGATAATGACAAAGCAACATCAGAAGCAATTGAAGTATCTAAGTCTACTCATGGAGTTGCTGTTGGAGATAAAGTAAAGGTTGATGGAACCGTTACAGAAAATGGCAGCAGTGCGAACCTGTCAACAACTCGAATTACTGCAACTGCAGTTACAAAAACAAGTGTAGATAAAGTAGAACTACCTGCACCACTTGTAGTAGGCAAAGATATTGTGCCTCCTAACAAAATTATTGATAATGACAAAATGGCATCGTTTGATCCAGCAGAGGATGGCATTGATTTCTGGGAATCCGTTGAATACATGCGCGTTTCATTCCCGGATGCCCTAGTAGTTGGACCTGCATATAGCAATGATGTTCCAATTATTGTAGAAAGCACAACAAACAATGAATTAAATATTCAGGGCGGACTTAATATTGCAAAAGACGATTATAACCCTGAAAAGATCTTCCTAGACAATGTTGGAAGCGACTTCCAACCAGGCGATCAGTTTGCTGGTGACGTAATCGGTGTCCTTACTTATGCAAGTGCTGGCTATCAGCTAGTAACGGATAAGACCAAATTGCCTGCTGTTATTAAATCAAACTTAAAACAAGAAGCTACTCATATTTTACCTGTCGAAGATAAATTGACTGTTGCTTCTTACAATATTGAAAACTTCTCAAATAACACAGCTAACACATCAGATGAAAAAGTTGCTAGAATTGCAAAGTCATTCGTTGATAATATGAAATCTCCTGACATTATTACGCTTGTAGAAGTTCAGGATAATAACGGAGAAACGAATGATGGAAATACAGATGCATCTGAAAGCTACGGACGTTTAATCAAAGCAATCGTTGCTGCAGGTGGGCCAGCATATTCATGGACAGATGTTGCTCCTGTAAACAATACTAACGGTGGTGCTCCTGGCGGTAATATCCGTGTGGGATACCTCTATAATCCGGAACGAGTTAAATTGGTACAAGGAATTAAGGGTGAAGCGGCCCAAGCTAACGCATGGACAGAAGCAGGTAACTTAACATTGAACCCTGGTGTTATTAATCCTGAAAAATTCGACGGAACACGCAAACCAATCGCAGCAGAATTCGAATTCCAAGGTCAGCGTCTTGTAGTTATTGGTGCACACTTGAATTCTAAAGGTGGGGACCAATCTTTATGGGGATCAAGCCAACCTCCAAAATTGGGCTCAGAAGCTGAACGACTAGGATTAGCACAAGAAATTAATAACTTTGTTAAAGCAGGTATTGCAAAAAATCCTGCTCTGAATGTTATTGTAGCTGGAGATATGAATGATTTCGAATTCACACCAGCTCTTGAAACACTTAAAGGAAATATTTTAACAAATATGGTTGATAAAGTTCCTGCTGAAGATCGTTTCTCTTACTTCTTCCAAGGAAACAACCAGGTATTAGACCATATTCTAGTTACAAATAATCTAGTAGCTAATACTGCAGTTGATATGCTCCATATCAATGCGAATTTCACAGAAGCACAGGGACAAGCATCTGACCATGATCCAGTATTGGTTCAAATTGATTTCCCTGACTTAACAATTATTCATACGAATGATACTCACTCAGCATTGGATTTAATGCCTAGTACAGTAACAGCTTTGAAAGATGTTAGAGGCACCATTCCTGGATCACTTCTTCTTCATGCGGGGGATGCATTCACTGGAACATTGTATTTCAATGAATTCCAGGGTAAAGCTGACCTAGCCATGATGAACTTAATGGGCTTTGACGCGATGACCTTTGGAAACCATGAATTTGACTTAGGTTCTTCACAAGAAGGCCATCAAGCATTGGTTGACTTTATTAAGGGCACTAAATTCCCATTATTAAGTGCAAACGTTGATTTCTCTAAAGATGCTAAATTTGATGGAATCTTCAATGAATCTATTGCAGCAGATTTTAAAAATGGAGAAATCTACAATGGAATTATCAAAGAAGTAAACGGTGAGAAAGTCGGTATCTTTGGTTTAACAACTGAGGAAACAAAAGATATTTCAAGCCCTGGCTCCATTGCATTCGAAAACTATATTGCGGAAGCAGAAAAAGCAGTAAAATCTTTTGAAGATCAAGGTGTTGACCGGATTGTCGCATTGACTCATATTGGTTATGATGACAATGCAGCAATTGATAATGACCTGCTCCTTGCTGAAAAAGTAGAAGGCATTGATGTTATTGTAGGCGGACATACCCATACCACATTGACAAAACCAGTTTTTGTGAAAAAAGATGAGACTCCTACTGTTATCGTTCAAACAGGTAATGCTAACAGCAACCTAGGTGTTCTAAATGTTGAGTTTGATGAAAATGGTGTTGTAATATCCCATAATGGTCAATTAATTGCAATCAGCAATAAAATAGCTGCTGATCCAGAAGCAGCAGAAGTATTGGCACCATTCAAAGCACAAGTTGATGCAGTTTCTAAAGAGGAAATTGGGGTATCTACTCCAAATGCATTGGAAACCCCACGTACAAATGGCGATAATACAAAACCAAGTGTACGTAAAAATGAAACAATCCTAGGCAACTTGATTACAGACGGAATGCTTGCGAAAGCAAAATCATTTACAGGTAAAAATGTCATCATGGCATTACAAAACGGCGGTGGTATCCGTGCAGCGATTAATGCTGGGCCAATCACCGTTGGCGAAGTAATCTCTGTACTTCCATTTGCTAATACATTAGCAACAATGGAATTAACTGGTGCGGAATTGAAAGAAGCATTTGAAATCTCTCTTGGCCAATATCCAGCTGAAAATGGTGGTTTCTTACATGTAGCTGGAGGCAAGGTTAAATATGATTCTTCTAAACCTGCTGGAGAACGTGTTGTATCAATATCTTATAAAGATGCAAAAGGAAATTATGTTCAACTTGAAGATGGCGTTAAGTACACAATCGCAACAAACGCATTTACTGCTAAAGGCGGAGACGGATATGGTGTCTTTGCGGAAGCTTATGCAGAAGGTCGTGTAACAGACTTAGGTTTATCTGACTGGGAAAACTTCCGTGACCATCTTGTAAGCTTAAAAACTATTCCTACAAAAATTGAAGGCAGAATTGTTGATGTTAAAGATTACTCAGAATTTACGATTATGCATACAAATGATACCCATGCTTCTTTAGATAAAATGGCTAAAACAGTTACGGCTGTAAAAGAAGTAAGAGCAGCAAATCCAAATTCATTACTTTTAAATGCAGGGGATGTTTTCACTGGAACCTTGTATTTCAATGAATTCCAAGGACAAGCTGACTTGGCTCTAATGAATCTTATGGGCTATGATGCAATGACCTTCGGTAACCATGAGTTTGATCTAGGTTCTTCAGCTCAAGGACATCAGGGGTTAGTTGACTTTATTAGGAAAGCACAATTTCCATTTGTAAGTGCCAACGTAAATTTCGCAAAAGATATTAAATTCACAAGTATCTTTAATGATTTAATATCTGACAAAGCGCAAAATGGAAATATCTACAACGGAATTATTAAGGAAGTTAATGGTGAAAAAGTTGGTATCTTTGGTTTAACAACTGCTGAAACTAAAGATCTTTCTAGTCCTGGAGCTATAACATTTGAAGACTATAAAACAGAAGCAGAAAAAGCAGTCGCTGCTTTTGAAGCACAAGGTGTTAACAAGATTATCGCATTAACTCATATCGGATATGATGATAATGCAGCGGTTGATAACGACTTATTATTGGCAGAGCGAGTTGAAGGTATTGACGTTATTGTTGGGGGACATAGTCATACAACATTAACTAAACCAGTGGTTGTTGCAAAAGACGCAACTCCAACCGTAATTGTCCAAACGGGTAATGCAAACAGCAACCTAGGTGTGCTTGATGTTGAATTTGATGGAAATGGTGTTGTAGTAGAACAAGATGGGAAATTAATCGCAATCGGCACACAAGCTGATGACCCAGAAGCAGCAGCATTGTTAGCACCATACAAAACGGTAGTAGATGCGGTTGCGAAAGAAGAAATCGGTGTAACAACGAAGGTTGAGTTGGAAACCCCACGTACAAATGGTGATAATTCAGCGCCAAGTGTACGTAAAAACGAAACAATTCTTGGTAATTTGATTACGGATGGTATGCTTACAAAAGCAAGAGATTTCACTGGTAAATATGTCATTATGGCATTACAAAACGGTGGTGGAATCCGTGCTGCTATTAATGAAGGACCTATCACAGTAGGTGAAGTAATTAATGTTCTACCATTCGCTAATACATTAGCAACAATGGAATTAACTGGTGCAGATTTGAAAGAAGCATTTGAAATCAGCCTAGGTAAATATCCTCTAGAAAATGGTGGTTTCTTACATGTGGCTGGAGGTAAGATAGTATATGATCCTGCGAAACCGGTAGGGGAACGTATTGTATCTGTATCTTATTTAGATGAAAATGGTAAGTACGTAGAAGTTAAAGACGATGTGATGTACACTGTTGCAACAAACGCCTTTACCGCTAAAGGTGGAGACGGCTATACCGTATTCGCTAAAGCTTACGCAGAGGGCCGTGTAACTGACCTAGGTCTTTCAGATTGGGAAAACTTCCGTGACCATCTATTAAGTATTGGAAGCGAAGGAATCCCAACTAAAGTTGAGGGTCGAATTATTGATGTGAAAGATGTAGTACCAGGTGAAGAGCCAGGTAAGGAACCTGGTAAAGAACCGGGCGAAAACCCAGGTAATGCAAATGAAATTAAAGTCCCAGTAACCCAAAAAGGTAACAAGTATATAATTAGTGAAAACGCACTTGAAAACCTTAAAGAAAAAGCAGTTGTTGTTGTTGAAGTTGATAATAAAACTAATGCAACAGTGACACTTACTAAAGCTCAAATTCAAGCTTTAAAAGATGCCAATGCAGTTATTGTGGTAAGCAATGGAAATGTAGATGTACAAATTCCTGCGTCTATTCTGCCATTAGCAGAAAACCTTGATATTAAAGTGAAGAAAATGCAAGTAAAAGGTGCTTTAACTGTATATGACTTTACTATTGAAGTAGATGGCAAAGAGTATCATAAGTTCAATGAAAAAGTAAAACTTACATTTAAGGTTGATTCAAAACAAGTGAAAAATCCCAAAAATGTAAAGGTTTATTATTGGAACGAAGCGAAAAAGAACTGGGAGCTAATGGGCGGAGAATACAATAATGGTGAAATATCAGCTTATACTGATCACTTCAGTACATTTGGTGTATTCGAAGGCAATCCAAATTCTAATGAGATTCCACCTAAAGCCAATCATGCACTTCCGAATACAGCAACAAATAACTTTAACATTATACTTGCAGGATTAATGTTACTTTTAGCTGGTAGTGTATTATTCTTCGTAAAAAGAAGAAATACTACATCAAACTAATACGTAATAATCTATAAGGACAATTGGAGAAATTAGCATCCAATTAATAGTGTTATAAGTAAATGCAAAAAGGTAGGCGTGCCAATTGAGGTACGCCTTTTCCTTTGTCAATTTTAGCTATCTATCTAATTTGTGCTGGATAGCCCGGGAAGAGTATAATTTTCCTGAACTACTTTTTTGGAAAAATTAAAAAGAAAAGGGGCTAATAAAATGATTCGGGTTGTTGCGAAAGGTAAATTGAAACAAGATGTAAACAAAGAGGAATATATAAAGATTGCTAGAGAACTTGTTACTGAAACGAATAAAGAAACAGGTTGTATTTCATATGTTCTTCACGAGGATATCAATGATCCTACCATTGTAACCATGATTGAAGAATGGGTGGATGAAGAAGCGATAAATCAACATAATGCCAGTGAACATGTTCGGAATATCGTTCCAGAACTAAGGAAACTAAGAGAAAGCACTGAAATTAATCTCTATCGAAAAGTATAGGGCATGAAGTTGTTAATAGTATAAATTTCCATATTTTCCTCTATAATAGAGATGACGCTCGGTAATTTACTAGTGAGAAAAAATAGAATTAATGTGAGCGCTCTCAGTATGGATAAATAGGAGGAGAAATCATGGGAAGAATAGTTCATTTTGAAATTCATGTGAGCGACATGGATCGTGCAAAGAAGTTTTATGGTGATGTATTTGGTTGGTTATTCCAAGATTGGACTGAGTATGCAGGAATGCCGTACTTCGGGGCAGTGACCGGTGATGATAGTGAGCTAGGAATCAATGGGGCTTTGATGCAACGTCAAAGTGCTCCGCCTGAAGCAAACCAAGCTTTAAATGGATTTGCTTGTACAATGGGAGTGGAAAATTACGATGTAACGGAAGCCAAAATCCTTGAGAATGGTGGCACCGTGGCTATGCCGAAATATGCTCTACCAGGAATGGCTTGGCAAGGGTACTATATTGATACTGAAGGGAATATATTCGGAATTCATCAACCTGATAAGAATGCAAAATAGACCGCTAATAGGTGACAAATATGAAAGCACAAGACACAGCAGGCATGCTTAAAAATATGCGCGATATCTGTCTTGCACTGCCAGAAGCTGTTGAAATCATCGATGGTTTCGGTCACAAGACGTTTAAAATCAGTGGAAAGTCGTTTGTGATTTCAGGTGAAAATGAGAATGGCTTCAACTTGTCATTCAAGTCCGACCGGGAAACTCAAGAATTATTGCTGCAAAAAGAGAATTTTTACAAAACTCCATACATAGGACAGCACGGCTGGGTATCTATTCAAAATCCGGCAGAGAATGACTGGGATGAATTAACCGATCTAATCCAAGAAGCTTATTTACGTGCGGCACCTAAGCGAATGATTAAAGTATGGAATGAGTTGCATAAAAAGTAATGAAAGGCGGAAGATTCCGCCTTTTTTCTATGGTGATTTGCTCGGTGAGGTTATTATTGCAACAGCGTTGACAATGCTTGTACAATTGGGATAAGCTCGTACAGATAAGATAGGTGATGAAAATGCTCCATACCTACTCAGGTGAAACTATTAGCTTTGATATCATTTATAAAAAGCGGAAATCCATGAGTATTTCTATTGATCTTTATGGGAAAATTGAAGTCCAGGCTCCAAAAGATACACCGGAGAAAGACGTACTTCAATCCGTCGAGGAAAAATGGGATTGGATTCAGCAAAAGATAAAGGAAATGCGGGATAGAAGTAGTGGCCCCAAAAAGAAGGTTTATGATCATGGTGAGAGTTTTCTGTATTTAGGAAACGAATATCCGATACAGGTCTCACAAGATATAACGATTAAGCAAGACTACGTGGTATTTGAAGAGGATAAACTGCAAATAATTGTAAAACAACTTGAGGATGAAAAAATTAAACAGGCTCTTAAGCGTTTTTACTACCAGCAGTGTAAATTGTTGGTTGAGAGAAGCATCAAGTCCTATCAAAGCCACTTTAAAATGAAGCCAAAATCGATCCGGATATCGGATAATAATACTAATTGGGGAACCTGTGATTTCAAACAGCAGTTAACATTCAATTGGAAGCTGGCAATGGCACCACAACAGGTAATCGATTACGTGGTCGTCCACGAGATGTGCCATATGGTCCACCTGAATCACGACCGGTCCTTTTGGCGTCTAGTTGGAAAAATCATGCCCGATTATAAGAAACAAGAAAACTGGTTAGCTTTATCTAGTTGGAAAATGACTGTTTAAAACAATGATGTACTAGCTGTATAAGAACAAAAGAAGTTATTGGAGGTTCATAATGGATAATAATGATATATTAATTCGCCTAAGGTATGCTCTCGACATAAAAAATACGGAAATGGTGGAAATATTTAAACTTGGCAATGTAGAAGTCAGCAAAGATGAGGTTCTAAAGGTCCTTACAAAATCACCAGACAGTTATGATGATGACGAGGAAGAAATTGAAAATGACGACCAAATAAAAGTGAATAACTCGATGCTAGAGTCATTTTTAAACGGCTTTATTATTTTTAAAAGAGGTAAACAAGAACCTAAACCTGGTCAACCAGAAACACCAACAATGCCAGTTAAGACAAATGAGAGTGTTAATAATATGTTGTTAAAGAAATTGAAAATTGCCCTATCGTTAACAAGTGAGGATATGCTTGATATTCTAGATAAGGCAGGAATCACTGTTACAAAAGGTGAAATGGGAGCAATTTTAAGAAAAGAAGGTCATAAGAACTATAAACAGTGCGGTGATAAGTACGCAAGAAACTTCTTAAAAGGATTGGCTGTTAAATATAGGGGATAACACAAAAAAGGCAACCAAACGTTGCCTTTTTACTATCCACAATATCATTAATTCGATTGTCGGTTTTCTTTTTATCTAGAGGATTTTTTTCGCACTTTCTACAAAACCTTCCTACTCGGAAGGTTTTTTAATTCCCTACAATTAAACTTCTAAATTGTAATAAAAAACCAGTAAAAATACTACACAATGAACACAAAATTATCCCTCTTGCTAATTTTTGAAGGATTTATAATGAAAGGTATGAGAATTCTGCTTTATCACCACGATTTAATCATCTAGATTCAACCACCATCCCCAGAATCTCTAATCTCAACTATTATCATCTGAATGTATGTCATCGACTTTAAGGAGGTGATTCTATTTAAAGTTTTCTGTAATTGCTATTAAAAAATGTATGCGTTTACATTGGGAGGAGTGATGATTTTGAAGTTTTTGTCAAAAAGAACCATATCCATCTTACTTGTTTTCTGTTTGATTCAATCTTTGTTTATGCCAGTAATGGAAACTAGTACTGCAGCTGAAGAAGGGTCAATCAATTTGGCTCTAGGAAAAACAGCAAATTTACAGAAGAGTTCCCACTGCTCGGGATGTGGCTTAGCTGCAACAAATGCCGTAGATGGTAATAGCACCACTTATTGGGCGCCAACAGACGCAGATGTTAGGGATGATCATAATTCTTGGATTGAAATTGACTTAGGAGAAGAGACTCAAGTTAATGAAATAGTCTTAAAAGGGTTAAATACCTCCTTTATTGTTTCCTACCAAATAGAGTATAAAAATGCTCTAAGCCCATCTTGGGTGGATATAGCGGAAAAAGGTCAGGATTTAACATCGAACGAAACAGCCGCTTTTGCCCCGGTCCAAGCACGTTACATCAGAGTAAGCTTAGATATTATTGGTACTGCAACAGGAAGGCAAGGTCAAACGATCTTGTCTGAAATTGAGGTTTACAACCGCCAAGTCGATCCTTCATTAAGTCCGTTATCTTCTTTAGCTGTAATAAGTGATGGACAAAAAGTAGGTGAGGAAGGGCTGACAATCCTACCTGGGACAACAAAATCGATTGCAGTTGTAGGTACATTAGCAAACGGTAGCTTAGTGGATGTAACAGAGGAGGCAACTTTTCAAAGCAGTGCACCTGGGGTTGTTACAGTAGATGAAACAGGACTACTAACAGCTACGGGAGAGGGAACAGCAGCAGTGGATATCTCTGTGACCAAAAATAAAGTAACAAAAACCCACCGATTATGGGTGGATATTTTTGGCCCGGATATAGATAAAACCCAAATTAATATTGCTTATATGAAAAATGCTACTGCAAGTTCACAATGTAACAGTTGCCAAACATTTGCCTCCAATGCCGTCGATGGAGATGAAGGAACAGCCTGGAGAGCATTAAGTGGCGATTATCGCGATGATCAGCAGCATTGGCTAACGATTGACCTTGGCAGAGAACTAAACTTTAACAAGGCTCAACTTTCTTTTAACCTAGATGCTGTTGTAAACTATGAATTGTTTTCGTCAAATGATGGGCAAACGTGGAAGTCGCTTTATCAAAATAGATTAATAGTAGGAAAGCAAGAAACGGCCATTTTTGAAAAAGAAAAGGCACGCTATTTGAAGGTAAATTTAAATGCTAAGCGAGAATCTGCACCATTAATCTATGAATTAAAGATTTTCAATACGGATGAAGCACCTGTTCCACCGATTCAAAACCCGTTGACAGGTGTATATCTATCGGATGAAAAAACAGCTAAATATGAAATGGATTCAGATGTTTTGCTAAGTAAAGGAGAGTCAAATCAGCTATTCCTTAAAGGTGAATTTTTTGAGGGAGGAACTTTGGCTGAAGAAAATGCGGTTATTGAGTTTGCAAGCAGCAGACCAGAAGTAGCTACTATTGATACAGAAGGCCATATTACAGCTGTTGCAGGGGGCGTTACCGCAATTACGGCTAAGGCCACAGTTGAAACCATTACCCAGAGCACAAAAGTGTTTGTAGTAGTTGATGATCCGGAAGCTAGAATCACAGATACTGCGTTGGTTCACCCGGATATTCCTGCAAGGATTGGGCTGCCAGCGATTCTTTCCCCTGGAGGAGAATATCCACAGGTAAAGGTGAATGCCCATCAGGACGGGAAGCTGCGAGGAAGAGTTGTAGATGCAGACAACCAAGTTGTCCATAAGTTTAAGCAGCTTCATATTTCAAGCGGTTCGGAATATATCCTTAACATACCTGGAACCCTCCAAGAAGGAAAATATGAAATTCAAATGGAAATCCAATTGGATAAAGGAAAGCGTGTATATGATACCTTGCATTTCCGCGTCATGGAAACAGAAACGTTACCAGAGGACCAAAGTAAAATGGTGTTCTTAAATGAAGAAGGAAAACTTGAGTATTCATCAGACTTTAGAGGGAATCAGATTATGGACTACTCTAATAGCGGTTATATGGGCGGCGGAGTCAACATTCCTAATGTTGATGCAAAGGTATTTGTTGAACCTGGAGAAGGGGACGATACACAACGAATTCAAACAGCAATTGATACTGTTGCAAACCTGCCATTTCTGCCAAATGGTTTCCGAGGAGCGGTTGTGTTAAGCAAAGGAACATATGAAATCGAAGGAACTTTAAAAATAAGTAAAAGTGGGATTGTCCTTCGTGGCAGCGGAGAGGGTGAAGACGGAACCATCCTTTATGCAACAGGGAAGACAGTAAGAAATATTTTAGAGGTGGGAGATGTAACAACCTCACCGACTTTACTTCCTGAAACAAAAACTGCTGTGACTGATTTGTATGTTCCCGTTGGAAGTCATAGCTTCCATGTTGAAAAAGCATCTAGCTTTAAAGTGGGCGATACGGTTATGATTCGCCGATATGGAAATAGCAGCTGGATTCATGAAATCAACATGGACCGAATCCCGGACCGGGGAACAACAGTTCAATGGGAGCCATTTACCTTAGATTTCGACCGTGTCATTACGGATATTAAGGGAAATACCATTACGATTGATGCTCCAATCCCAAATGCGATTGAAACAGTTTGGGGTGGCGGGGAGATTTATAAATATGATGACTCAGAAAGATTAAATCATGTTGGTGTTGAAAATCTAAGAGTGGATGTTGAATTTGACCGTTCAGTCACTGCTGTCCATGAAGGCGAAGTCTACTTTTCAGATGAAGAAAAAGCTTCGACATTCTTAACCTTTGAATATACTAAAAATGCGTGGATGAGAAATGTGACAGGTCTGCATTTGACGAAAAGCTTAGTCAATGTCGGAAGATACTCAAAATGGGTGACGATTCAAGATTCAAAGAACTTAGATATGGTGAGTATCATTACTGGTTCTAGACGGTACCCATTCAATTATGTTGGACAGCTGACATTAACACAGCGAGTTTATTCTGAAACGGCTAGACATGGATTTATTTTTGATCGGCAGATGGCGGGACCGCATGTCATCTTAGACTCGCAAGATGTGAAAACTTATGCCAGAAGTGAACCACATCAACGCTGGGCAGCAGGAGGTTTATTTGATAATGTGACGGGAAATGCCAATGTCATGGATCGTTCTTATTATGGCACAGGACATGGATGGGCTGGAGCTAATTTCGTGTTCTGGAATCATACGGGTGAATTAGCAGTACAAAGTCCGCCAACAGCTCAGAACTACGCCATCGGTCTTATCGGAAAACGTCTGCCAGGTGATTTTAAGACAGAAGGTGACATTATTAGGGAAGATGGTTACTGGGAAGCAGTAGGAAGCCATGTTTCACCTCGAAGTTTGTTCCTAAAGCAACTTGAAGACAGGCTTGGCAGCAAGGCAGTAGAAAATATTCAAGAAAACTAAAATCTTATTAAAGATGGAAGGGATTGGAATAAAATTCCGATCTCTTTTTAAATTTATGTAAAAATAATGCACTAATTCGTAATAATAGTCCAGAGGATTCTCTATCCGTTTAGGATTATGATAATTGTGAACAAGTATAGTTAAAAACGGAGGGGAACAATTTGACTGATTTTTTTGCGCTTGAGACCAAGAAGTTAATTGAAGAAAAAATAAGTGGAAATTTACATAAAATCCAAGATCAATTACCTCATGTTGCCGGAAACGATGGCATATATGATGACACCAAGCCAGATTGGTGGACTTCAAGTTTTTGGCCTGGTATTTTATGGACTCTCTATGATCTAACGGAAAATGAACAATTTAAAAACCTTGCCCAAAACTGCAATCATAAAATTGAAAGATTTTTTATCGAGCATCCAGAAAAATTTGACCATGATGCAGGCTTTCAATTCCTATTAACCTCTGTATTCAAATATGAGATTACTGGAGATGAAGAAAGTAAGCGTGTGGGGCTACAAGCTGCAAACTTCTTGGCTGGGAGATATAACCCTAAAGGCCATTTTATTAAATCATGGGACCGTGCCCCGGGCTGGGTCATTGTTGATTGTATGATGAATCTATCATTATTATTTTGGGCAAGCCGTGTTTCAGGAGATCCTCGCTATAAAAATATTGCGATTGAACATGCTGATACCTTCCTAAAATATGGTGTTCGCGAAGATGGTTCCACATGTCATATTCTTTCCTTTGATGCAGAGACCGGAAAATTCATTGAACCAATTGGTGGTCAGGGGTTTGGACCTGAATCGTCTTGGAGCAGAGGAAATGCCTGGGCGATTTACGGTTTTGCCAACATGTACAGGTTTACGGGAGAAGAAAAATACTTACAAACGGCGAAGAAAATTTCTCATCAATTTATTGCTTCCTTACCTGAGGACCACGTTCCATACTGGGATCATCGTGTAGATACCATTGAAAATGAACCAAGAGACAGCTCGGCAGCGGCTATTGCTTCCTCAGGATTATTGGAAATTGCTGACCATGTGCCTCAAAATGAGAAACGTGTCTATAAGGATAATGCTAGTAGAATATTGAACTCATTATCGAAGAACTATGCAACTTGGAACAACCCTGAATATCAAGGAATATTAGTAGAAGGCACGGGACATAAACCAAAAGGTAACTTTGTGAATGTATCGTTAATTTATGGAGATTATTTTTTCATTGAAGCAATTGCAAAGCTAAATGGTTGGAACAGACATATATTTTAGTATTACCGTAACAACGGAGAGTGCCATTTTGGTACTCTTTTCAATTGTGTGCAATATTTTTACTTCGACTGTAAAAATATTGCATACGGAAACAGGGTATAAAAGTTTATAATAGTATGAATATATGTAATCAAGCTAGGTGTCCGCTTGGCATGAAGGGAGCAATTGAATAATGGAACCGCAAGGGGTATTAGGAGGGTTTTATCGGCTAAGTGAATGGATCATGAGACTCGCATATGTAAATCTATTATGGATAGCCTTCACTTTACTAGGTGGAATTATATTCGGGATCATGCCTGCAACGATTGCTTCGTTTGCAATTACCCGCAAATGGGTGATGGATAATGAAGAAGACTTCCCAGTATTTAAAACATTTTGGGAAAATTACCGTAAAGATTTTATGAATGCTAATCTTTTCGGTGTATTTTTGTTCATCTCAGGAGGAATCCTTTATCTATACTACGCAAACCTAGACGTATTACCCAATCATTTGTCTAACATCTTTCAAATCATTTTTTACAGCGCAGTTTTAATCATTGGATTTGTCATCGTTTTTATTTTCCCAGTATTTGTCCATTACAATGTTTCCTTGAAACAATATTTTATAAATTCCTTTGTTATCGCTTTGTCATTTCCACACTATGCGATTCTAATGCTGTTTATCATCAGCGTTTCCATTATTGTATTTCAATTCGCACCTGTTTTGGCACTATTCTTTGGATTAAGTTTGAATGTATTTTTATTAATGAAGATATCGTTGAAGGCATTTACTAAAATAGCAGTAAAACAGAATAGGAAAGAAGAATGTAACGACAAATCTAAACAGATTTCAGTATAATTAGAAGGAAATTTCATATTCGTCACGAGAAGAGGTGTTGGACATTAAACTTAAATATATTTTATCCTTTTATCAGAGGATCCAACTCTCGCTACTATTCTTGATTATCCTTCCATTTACCATAAGCTCGATTATTTCTTATTTTTTTATTAAAAATGAGGTAACGGACAGAATTACAACCTCAAATCAGCAAATCGTTAATATTATCGCCAGCGATATAACGGGAACGATTGACGATCTTGCTTTTTCTACCGTAGTAATTGCTAGAGATACAGCTATCAAGGACAAACTAGATCGGTTAAAAGATTCGAATAAAATTAGTACCTTTGAAGAAT
Source organism: Neobacillus niacini (assembly GCF_036961885.1). GTDB lineage: Bacteria > Bacillota > Bacilli > Bacillales > Cytobacillaceae > Neobacillus > Neobacillus niacini_H. Next base: position 16,675 of record NZ_JBALNQ010000026.1, read on the forward strand.
ATGATTATCTTCTCGAAGTGAAAGAGTTACTAAGCCTTTTAGAAACAAAAATGGCAGGTGCTCAATCAAAACTATATTTTGTAAACCCACGCGATTATATTATCCATGCTTCTCAATCCGGCATGGCCAACCAAATTAATAGTGAGTGGGATGTTATCAAAAATCGATTAGATTTAACAAATACACGTACGATCCAGTCGCTAGGTGTCATTCAGCTTGACGATAACTCTGAGAGCGATTACTTTTTTGGTAGAGTTATTCGACATCACGTGAGCAATGAGTATTTAGGTACCATTGTTATTCGGATTCCCTATTCTTACTTTGAAAGTATTTTTAAGAGCTTAGAAATGGGTCGTTTAATTCTTTTAGATCAAAACGGTGAGGAAATAGCTGAGTATCAAACGGAAAGTTTTATTGAAAAAAATATTCTTAGAGTCGAAAAAACAATTAGCCGCGCAAATTGGAGTTTAACCTCTGAAATCTCGCAGAATGAAATTACTGGTTCGATAACAAAAGTATTCTTTCTCTTTTTTATTATGATTGTGATATTCGTAGTCGTATTTTTTCTACTCTCCATTTTTATGTCTAAGAGATTAGTTAAGCCATTAAAATCATTTGAAAAAATAGTAAAAGAGTTTGTACGCGGGGACCATTCTGTTCGCTTTCATGTTAAAGGAAAAGATGAAATTGCAATGATTGGGCATGCTTTTAATAAAATGTTAGATCAAATTAAAGATTTAATCATGAGAATTGAGCAGGAGCAAGAAGAAAAGAAGGTATTAGAGCTGCAATCTTTATCAGCGCAGATCCGGCCACATTTCCTAATGAATACATTAAATTCAATTAAATGTAATCTTAGTATTTCGGGAGATCACTTTCATAGCAAAAAAATTGATTCTTTAATCAGTTTATTAAGGTCCTATATGCGTGTAAATGTCCCGAATACGCTCGCGCAAGAATTTCTTTTAATTAATGCTTATTTAGATATTATGAATATGCGAAATGGGACAGATATTATAGCGAAGGTAGATTTGGAAGAAGGGTTAGCGGATGTTGAAATACCTAGATTACTGATCCAGCCGATAATAGAAAATTGTATTATTCATGGATTTGTTGACCGCGAACCGAATGCTGTCATAACAATAACAGCTTTTGTTAGTGAGAGTGAAGTTCAAATTCATATCGCTGATAACGGAAAAGGGATGTCGAGGGAAAAATGTCAAAATCTCAATCTTCTTTTTTCAGAAATGAGTGATGATATCATCTCCTCCTATGACAGAGTGGGGCTGATTAATATAGCCCAGCGTTTAAAGCTGACATATGGTAAGAGTGCATATCTAGAAGCAAACGTTAATGAAAAAAAGGGAATGACATTTATCATGCACATTCCCAAGCTATAGCTTTTGTTTTTCGTTGGTTTTTTTATATTCGCCAGGGCTAAAACCTGTATACTTTTTGAAAATCTTTGAAAAGTAGGTACGATCAGAATATCCGAGGCCATAAGCTATATATTCAATTGATTCATATCTTTCTGTAAGCATGGTTATGGCTAAACGAATTTTAAAACGGTGAACATAATCTGTGAAGTTTTCACCTGTTAATTGTTTGAAATATCGAGAAAAATAACTAGGATTTAAATGAAGATGATTGGCCATTATGATAGAGGTAATGTTTTCGGACAAATGCTCTATTATATATTGGTCAATCTCTTTTATTTTTGGATTCCTGATTGTATGTTTGTATTTAGTATTTTCCAAGTCCTCAAGGCACGCAAGGGTTTTAAGTTTTAGTAAATGAATCATGTCCTTAATAGAAATAGAATTTTTTAAACACAGTTCGAACTTTGAAAAAGAACGATTGCTTGGATTAAAAATGTGATTTAGAATTTGAAGACATTTTTCTTTTAACTGACAAGGCTCTAATTGAAGTGTTCTTGCGGTTTCTTCTAAATAATGCAGGGCCTTATCAATCTCATCTGGATTTGAATATTGAGCGGATTCATTTAATCCTTTCATAAATGGGTCAAGCAGGGAATCTTCGACCAAGTTAAAAGGTATTTTTTTCGAAGGAACTTCCTGAAATAGATGATCATTGCTCACATAGAATAAGTTGGGTTTCAACTTAATTAATTGGTTTATACTGCTGCCTAAGGAAGATTTATCACAAATATTATTATGGAAAAAGCGGACATCGAGCTGTAATATATCCTTTACTTTAAGTTGAATTCTAGCTAGGAACTGTTCTACCACTTTAAAACTATTATTTGAAAGGCTTTTTTTGAAATTATATATAATTACGAGGTTTACATCCTTATCTTGCAAAATAGTAAATTCATTATTTTCCTTTGCAAGCTCATCTGCAATGGTGAACAATTCACCATGAATCTCAGGTTCATCAGTTGCCAATTGTGTATGTGAACAAGATGAATAATCAATAATCGAGGAACAAACAATGAATTCATTGTTTTTCCAATTAATTCCTAAACCTCTACTAAAATCAAGGATTTTTTCATTAAATTCTTTGTCTGTTAAATTTTTAAGAAATGATTGTTTTAATATGTCTTTGTGATGATGGATTGTTTCTTGATATTTTAATGCTTCTTGAAAGTCAGTTGACTCTTTAAGAAAATTTATCGATTTGAGAACGCTTACTTTTAATTGTTCCAAGGTAAGTTCATCTTTAATTAAGTAATCATCGACATCTATCTGGATAGCTCGTTTCGCATAATAAAAATCCTCATGGCAGGTTAAGAGGATGATTCTAGAAGCGGGGTTCATTTCTTTAAACCGAACTGCCAATTCTAAGCCATCTATTTGCGGAATCCCAATGTCGGTAATGACTAAATCAGGTTGATATTCTTCAAATAGTGTTAACGCTTTCACGCTTGAGAAGGTTGAAGCCACGATCTCTACGCCTAGATCCTCCCAGTCCATAATATTTTCCAAGTATTTAAGCATCGGTACATCATCATCAACGAGCATTACCTTGTACATCCTAAACCTCCTCAAATAATTAGTTTAATAAACATATTATAATCGCTTTTTGTAAAATTGAAAGATTGTTTTGAAAAAAAGTGTGCAATATTTTTACTCTTTGCTTAAAAAACAAGTAAAAATTATCGGCAGAAAGTAGACCTGAAAACTCCTATAATGAACTAGAAAAATGAATTATTCAGAAAAGGAGGAAACATCGTGGAAGTAAATTATCAAAGTGGAAAAGAAGTCACCAGTCTATCTCCGAACCGAAAAAAGCCATTTTGGAGCGAAAAGCGGAAAGAAAGTGCTGCTGGAATGCTTTTTGTTCTTCCAGAGTTTTTAGGGATTTGTCTCATGGGAGTTTTCCCATTAGGGTTTACTTTGTTTCTAGCATTTACTGAGTGGAATTTTATAGGTGGTATGGAAACGATAAAATTTATAGGATTTGATAACTTTATAAGGTTAGCAAATGATGATAACTTTCTTTTAGCGTTAAAAAATAACCTATTGTACACGGTTTTCACTGTACCTGTGGGCATGGTGCTGGCATTAATTCTAGCAGTCGTCATTCATTCGAAAGCATATGCAAAAGATTTCTTTAAGGTAGCATTCTTCATACCTTATATTTCTACACAAGTAGCTGTAGCAGCAATCTTTGCAGCATTATTTCATCCATCTCTAGGACCTATTAACCAATTCTTAATGAATATCGGAATTTCAGATCCTCCGAAATGGTTAGGAAGTACCGACAGTGTAATGGCGGCCATTATCATTGTGGGTATCTGGCATTCAGTGGGGTATATTGTTATCATTTATATTTCAGGTTTAAGTACGATTTCGGAAGAAGTTTATGAAGCAGCAGAAATTGATGGTGCAAACTTTATCCAAAAGTTCACAAAAATTACCGTACCACTCTTAGCTCCAACCACATTCTTTTTAGCGATTACATTAATGATTTCTTCGTTTAAGGTTTTTGATCTGGTTGCATTTTTAACAGATGGTGGACCTAATCATGCGTCGAATGTCCTCGTTTATTATATTTATGAAGAAGGATTTAAAAACTTTAGAATGGGCTATGCTTCTGCAATTTCTTGGGTTCTATTTACCATTGTAGCTGTTCTGACCATTATTATGTGGAAAATCCAAAATAGAAAAGCAGATTAATAGAGGAGGTTGATTTATTTTATGTACAAATTGAAGGAGGACCTAAAAAAAAATCCCTCCAATCTCATTGTAACCATCATATTGGGGACTGTATCTATTGCATTTCTTGTACCGCTAATTTGGATGCTATCAACATCCGCAAAATTTGAAAGCGATGTAATGGTGTTTCCGATTGAGTGGATACCAACAAGATGGAATTTTGTTGAGAACTTTAAAGCAGTATGGATGAGTGAGGTTCCGTTCACAACCTTTTACCTAAACTCGTTAAAATTAGCGTCAATTACAACATTAGTGACGATCATTGTTTCATCAATGGCAGCGTATTCATTCTCGAAGTTAAGGTTTCCTGGTAAGAGTCTACTATTTGGTTTGTTAATGGCATTTATGATGATCCCTGAACAAGCTACTTTAGTTCCGCGTTATATTATGGTTAAATGGTTTGGATTATTTAATACCCATGAAGGTCTCATACTAATGGCAATGTTTTCAATTTACTTCACTTTCCTTATGCGGCAATATATGGTTGGAATTAGTGACGAATACATTGAAGCAGCAAAAATTGATGGTGCTGGGTATTTTAAAATCTATTGGAAAATTATGCTTCCGCTTTGCCGTCCCATTTTAGCTACGGTTGGGATTATTAAATTCATTTGGGTTTGGAATGATTATCAAAACCCGCTTATTTTCCTTTACGATGAAAAGCTTTATCCGATTACACTAGGGATGCAATATTTCAAAACTGAATACAGTGATAACTACGCAGTAATGATGATGGCTTCTTTATCAGCAATCCTGCCACTCTTAATTGTATTTGTCATCCTACAGCGAAATGTAATTGCGGGTATTTCTTTAGGTGGAGTAAAAGGTTAGTAAAAAAAGTACACACTTGTAAAAAAATCTTACACATCGTTTTTTAAAAATATCAGCTACTATAAAGAGGCATTCACGTATTTTAAAAATCACAAAATATGAAAGGGGTTACAATTCTATGAAGAGAAATAATCATTTTTTTATTATGATTTCCGTTCTATTTCTTCTACTTTTAACGGCATGTTCTGGATCTAAGGAAAGCACAGGCAGTGAAAAGCCAGAGGATAAAAAGGCAGAGGAAGAAGAAGTAGTAGAAATTAAGTATTTCAACTGGGATGCTGACCAAACCGCTATTAATAAAATTATTGCGGATTTTGAAACAAAGAATCCAAATATTAAAGTTAAATCTGAGGTTCTTATTCCTGGTGGTACTGCAGTAGATAATATGACTCGTATGGACGTATTAATGTCTGCAGGAGAACAAGTAGACGTTGTTTCCATTCCTAACGTGGACCAAGCAGTACTAAGAGCTGCAAATGGTATGTTTGAGCCATTAGATGATTATTTTAAGAAAGATAAACTCGATATTAAAGAAGAATACTTAATTAATGCAGCTTATGACGGTAAAGTGTATGCGCTGCCACACTTAACAAACTACTGGTATATCTTATTGAATAAAGATCATTTAGATGAAGCTGGTTTACCTGTACCCGAGGTTGGCTGGACATGGGATGATTTTAAAAAATATGCAACAAAGCTAGCGAAAGGTGAAGGGAAAGATAAGAGATACGGCGTATACTTCCATACCTGGGGTGAATATGCGAACCCAATGCTTTTTGCAGAAAAAGAACACCCATATATGATTGATGAACAGAAATCTATTTTTGATGATAAGACATTTGACTACTGGTTTGAATACCGTAGAGATTTAGAAAAAGCTGGTGCAATCAAACCTTTCTCTGATGTAGTTGGGGCAGAATTAAACTATCGTACAGAATTCTTTAACGAACAAGCAAGTATGTTAATGACTGCAAGCTGGACGGTTGCCGATGTAGGAAACGTTGAAAAATATCCACATGATTTCAAAACAGCTTTTGCTCCAATGCCTAGAATGAGTAAAGATTCACCAATTGGTAGCACAAACATTGCAGGTGAGTTCTCAGCAGTTTCTAAGAACTCTAAACACAAAGAAGCATCATACAAGTTCTTGAAGTATGTAACTGCTGAAGGCTCACAGGTAAGAGGTTTATCTTCTTGGAAAGATGCAGATGGCGAAACAACAATTAATAATATGGTTGCTGGAAAAGAAAATTATTACGATGTAGATTCACTATTGCACACATTATTTAATGATGAAGTTAAAGGTGCTTATACATCTGACCTAGCCATTTCTTATGGTAATGAACTTAAGAAGAATGTATTGGAAGCTGGATTTACTAAATTCATGCTCGATGGCATCTCAGTTAAGGAAGCTAAGGAATACATGGTAGAAGAAGCTAATAAGATTATTGAGGTTAATAAAAAATAATCCATGAAAAATGTAACTGACTCAGATGCTCTTGGGTCAGTTACTTCAATTTAGAGATTAAAAAATACAGGAGGAACCGAATGATGTTATATCCACAGACAAATCAGTTAAGAAATGAAATTTCTCTGGATGGCTTTTGGAAATTTGCAAAAGATGAACGGAACGAGGGAGACTCTAAAGGATGGCAGCACTCCATTCCCAGTGATCGAGAAATTGCTGTACCAGCCAGTTGGAATGAACAATATCAGGACTTGGTTCATTTCTTTCACACAGGCTGGTATGAGAAGGAAGTAATCATTCCCCATATTTATAAAAATCACCAAATCATAGTAAGAGTTGGCGCGGCAAACTATTATTCTCGAGTGTGGTTTAATGGTAATTTAGTAGGCGAGCATGAAGGCGGACACCTCCCATTTAGTATTGATATTACTGAATTTATTGATTGGGATGGTCCTAACAAGATTATTATTTCTGTTGATGTAAGGATTAAACCAGACAGCCTTCCAGCTGGTGAAGTTGAAAATGAGCACATCATTCAAAAGAACGGATTCAAAGGGCAATTTCCAAGAAACTACTATGACTTTTTTCCATATGGGGGAATTAGCCGGCCAGTTAGTTTAGTAGTGCTGCCAAAAACGCATATCGAGGATGTAACGGTTGTTACGGATATTATCAATAATTCTACTGGACAGGTTGATTTTAACCTTACCTTAAATCAACCATTTACAGGTTTAGTCTCGGTCATGATTGAGAAAGAGGTTGAAGAGTTTAACCTGAGTAACCAAACATCTGTTAATGGTAGATTAACCATCAAAGATGCGAAGTTTTGGTCAATGGATCATCCCCACTTGTATCCATTAACAATTGGTTTATCTGAAGAAGGGGAAAAGATTGATCAATATGTTTTAAAGGTAGGTATTCGTACGATTGCCATCGATGGTGATCAGCTGCTATTAAATGGAGAACCTATTTTTTTACGAGGAGTAGGACTGCACGAAGACTTTGCTGTTTTAGGTAAAGGTATGCATCCAGCTATTATTGTAAAAGATATGAATTTATTAAATTGGTTAGGCGGCAACTCGTTACGCACCTCCCATTATCCTTATAGCGATGAATTTCTTAATTATGCTGATAAAAATGGGATTTTAGTGATTGGGGAAACGCCATTTGTAGGTTTTGTTGAAAGTCATTATAACAGTACAATAGAAGAAAAGGCACATCGAGTCATAAGTGAAATGATCCTGCGTGATAAAAATCATCCTAGTATCATAGCTTGGAGTTTAGCGAATGAAGGAAATACATTTGTTCCACAAGCTGATGGATTTTATAAGTCACTATATGATCATGCTAAAAGCTTAGACCAAGGCCGTCCAATTACCATTGTTAATTGTTTAGATGTGGAAGGGGATGTTGCCCTAAAACATTTTGATTTTGTTTGTATTAATCGTTATTACGGTTGGTATACACAACCTGGATTGCTAGATGAGGCATGTGAAATATTAAATAACCAACTGGACTTGTGTCATGAGCTTTTTGGAAAACCGGTTATGGTTACAGAGTTTGGTGCAGACGCAGTGGCTGGAATGCACATGGACCCGCCAGAGTTATTTTCTGAAGAGTATCAGGCTGAAATGATTACTAGACAATATGAAATCATCCGGTCAAAGGCGTATACAATTGGTGCTCATATTTGGGTGCTTTCCGATTTTAAAACAAGTCAAAATGCCAAACGAGTAATCTTAAATCGGAAAGGTTTATTTACAAGAGAACGGCAACCTAAATTAGCCGCTCATGAAATTAAAAAGGTTTGGAATCGGGAAGAAAAGTAGCTTGAATTCCTAAAAAGATGCAGTGTTCCCTATGGGCAGCACTGCATTTTTACTCGACATCAGAAATATTGTCAGTAGTTGTCGTTTTAACCAGTTGTAAATTGAGTTTTTTGTATCTGAACTAAAAAAACGATACAATATGAACTATATTTTTGAATGCGAGGAGCAGAAGAATGAAAGCACTGATTTTTGAAAAATTCGGCGGGCCCGAGGTATTGCAATATAAAGATATTCCAAACCCTGTCATTAAAGAAAATGAAATATTGGTAAGGATGGGAGCGATAGGCCTAAATTTCGCAGATATATACAGGCGAAAAGGGAATTACCATCTGGCCGGTCAACCACCTTACATCTTGGGGTATGAGGGTGCAGGTGTTGTGGAAGAAGTCGGAACTGGCATTACAAATATAAAAGTTGGCGATCGAATTGCCTTTGCAGATGTACCATTTGCTAATGCCGAGTTAGTTTCAGTTCCTGTAGAAAAGGCTATTCCATTACCTGAAGATATTTCCTTTGAAACAGCTTCATCCATCTTACTTCAAGGTTTAACTGCACACTACTTAACAAAAGATAGCTTTGATGTAAAAGCTGGGCAAACGATCCTGGTTCATGCTGCCGCAGGTGGAGTGGGCCAAATTCTTATTCAAATTGCAAAATTAAAAGGCGCACAAGTAATTGGTCTTACATCTTCGATAGATAAGTCAAAAGCAGCCTATTCAGCAGGAGCCGATCAAGTATTTTTATACAATGATAACTGGGTTGAAGAAATAAAGAATATAACAAATGGTATTGGTGTAGATGTTGTTTATGATTCAGTGGGTTCTACTCTCCAGAAAAGCTTTGAAGCTACTAGAGTTGGAGGGACTGTTGTTTTTTATGGCATGGCAGGGGGTGACCCCGCTCCGGTCGATCCTCGGATGCTTATGGATACTTCGAAAACGCTCACTGGCGGGGACCTTTGGAATGTTCTTACTTCGTCAGAGGAAAGAAAAGCACGTTCAAATCAATTGTTTGATTGGATTCAGGAAGGAAAAATCACCGTCCAAGAACCAGCTGTTTTTTCTTTAAAGGATGGTTCTGACGCACATGCTTTACTTGAAAGCCGCAAAAGTACAGGGAAAATTTTATTAAAACCTTAATGTTTGAAAAGCTCTTACTATCATTATTTCCCTTTTGTTGGGAATAATGAAAGTTAAGGGCTTTTTTAATTGAATGTCACATCTAGGAGTTGCTTTAATGTATTTTATAATTAATCTAATAGGCTTTTTTGTTGTCATGGGCGTGGTATTTTTATGTTCACCCAAAAAGAAAGAAGTTAAAAAGAAAGCAATTTTCTCGCTGATCGTAGTTGAATTGTTAATTACTTGGTTTATGTTAGGAACAACCATTGGCAGCTGGCTGATTAATCAAATCGCTGCGTTCTTTACATGGTTAATTGCCTGTGCAAGTGAAGGGATTGCGTTTGTATTTCCAAGTGTCATGGCAAATGAGACAATAGACTTTTTCTTCAGTGCTCTGTTGCCGATTATCTTTATTGTGACGTTTTTTGATATTTTATCTTATTTTGGCATTTTAACGTGGATTATTGATAAAGTGGGTTGGCTAATTTCAAAGGTTTCAAAAATGCCCAAGTTGGAAAGCTTTTTCTCCATTCAAATGATGTTCTTAGGAAACACGGAAGCATTAGCTGTCATTCGTAATCAACTGTCTGTTCTAAAGGATTACCGGTTACTTACCTTTGGTATTATGAGTATGAGTAGTATCAGCGGCTCAATTATAGGTGCGTACTTATCAATGGTTCCAGCTACTTACGTTTTTAGTGCCATTCCATTGAATTGTTTAAATGCTCTTATTGTTGTCAGTATCTTAAATCCAATTACAGTACCGAAAGAGGAAGATATCATTTATGAACTTCCAAAATCGGAGAAAAAGGACTTCTTCTCAACCATTTCAAACAGTATGTTAGTCGGAATGAATATGGTAATCGTTATTTTAGCGATGGTTATTGGATACGTAGCGTTAACGGCTGCGCTTAATGGAATATTAGGGGTTATTATCAATGGGCTGACGATCCAAAAAATCTTCTCGTATATCTTTAGTCCATTTGCTTTTTTACTAGGATTACCAGTAAAGGATGCCCTTTATGTAGCTCAGTTAATGGGAATAAAATTAGCAACGAATGAATTTGTTGCTATGATGGACCTGAAAAATCAATTGGATACACTGGCGCCACATACGGTAGCGGTTGCAACGACATTTTTAACATCATTTGCTAATTTTAGTACGGTGGGGATGATTTATGGAACGTTTAGTTCAGTTCTAGGAGAGGGGAAATCTACAATTATTGGTAAGAATGTATGGAAGCTTCTTGTCAGCGGAATTGCTGTTTCTCTATTAAGTGCAATGATAGTTGGGTTATTTGTTTGGTAGTAAATAGTAAAGAGCCCTGAAAGTGATCTGACACTTTTCAGGGCTTCTTCATTAGTCTTCTATAATATCTTTACGATTTTTCTTGAATATTTTTGATAAGACTTCATAAACAATTGGGACAACGATTAATGTTAATAATGTTGAACTTGTTAAACCGCCGATTACGGTAATACCAAGACCTTTCGAGATTAATCCACCGCCGCCTGAGCCGATTGCCAGCGGAATTAATGCACCGATGGTTGCAATAGCTGTCATTAGGATTGGACGGAGACGCGTTGCACCAGCTTCTAGTACTGCTTCACGCATCGTCATACCGTCACGTTCCATATGAATGATCCTATCAACAAGAACAATGGCATTGGTAACAACGATTCCAATTAGCATCAATAGACCCATCATGACCGATACAGAAATGGTTTCGCCTGCGATTAATAAACCTACAAATGAACCAATTACTGCAAATGGCAATGAGAATAGGATGGCAAACGGTGCCACACCTTCACGGAAGGTTACTACTAGGATAAAATACACAATCGCAATCGCTGCAAGCATAGCCATACCAAGCTGTGTAAATGTTTCCGTCATATCTGCCTGGACACCGGCAACGCCGATGGTAACACCTTTAGGTAAATCTAATTTATCAATTTCTTTATCTACTTCAGAGGTAGCTTTTGAAATATCCTTATTAAGGATCGTTCCTGAAACCGTTGCATAGTATTCACCTTTACTGCGTGCCAGTGTATTTAACGTTGTACCTTTTTCAACTGTTACCAGTTCAGAAAGAGGCATCATCGTACCAAGTGCTGTAGGTACTTGTTTTGCTAAAATATCGTCAATTGATTTTGGCTGCGCAGCTTGTTCCTGCTGAACGATTACTTCTAAATCATTACCGTCCTTTTCAACGGTTGTTAATACATCTTGCGTCTTTATTGGGTTTAACATCATAACGATTTGACCAGTTGTTAAACCATACTGCAGCAATTCATCTTGCTCTACATTAAATGTATATTCAACGTATGCTTCCTCAGCACTTGAAGAAACATCTTCTAAGCCTTCATTTTTACCTAAAACGCCTTCAACCATTTTTACAGCTTCATTTAGTTTATCTAAGTCTTCACTATAGAAAGTGTAGCTGACTTCATTTGAACCCATCGATGTAGGAGCGAAGTTTTGTGACTTCCATTCGCCAGATTGACCAATGTTAAACACATATTCTTCAATTTCCTCACGGGCTTCTGGGAAATTATCCATTTCTGGGTCAAAGATTAGGTACATTAATGCACCATCTCCGCCACCGCCCATCATCGCGGCCATTGGATCTCCACTCTCCGTTACAGATATCTGAACGATATCGATATCATCACGTTTTAGCATTTCTTCTTCGACTGCTTCGACGTTGGCTAATGTTTCATCCTCTAGCTCACCAGCTTTTGGTGTGTACGTTAAGTACATTACCTTTTCTTCTTCACTACCCATAAAGCTAAAACCGATTAATGGTGTTAATGCTACACTGCCTGCTAATAACACAACCGCAATAACGGAGGTAATCACTTTGTGGTTAAGTGTCCAACCAAGGACGCCTTTGTACCAGTTAGCTAATTTGCCAGCCTCTTTATGGCTGCTTTCTGTCTTTTCACTATATAACTTTTTCTTAAACAAGAAGTGAGACAAAGCAGGAACAATTGTAATGGCAACAACTAACGAAGCACCAAGAGCAAATGTCATGGTAAGTGCAAACGGCGCGAACAGTTCACCGACCATACCACCTACAAAAATAAGAGGAGCAAATACTGCAACCGTTACTAATGTTGATGACAGGATTGGTTTGAACATTTCTATTGTTGCTTCACGAACAAGCGCACGTCCCGTTAATTTTTCTTCTTTTAAATGTAGACGTCGATAAATATTTTCCACTACAACGATGGAGTCATCGATAACCCGACCGATAGCAACCGTAACCGCACCAAGTGTCATGATATTGAGTGTAATTTCCATCCAGTTAAGCAGCAGGAATGCCATGAAAATGGAAACTGGAATTGACACGATTGAAATTATAGTAGATTTAAAATCACGTAGGAATAAAAGAATGATTAATACCGCGATTAAACCACCAAATAATGCCTTTTCAACCATCGTTGACACTGATTCTTCAATTGGAGCACCTTGATCGAGTGATACATCGATAACAAGTCCATCAATTTTTGACTTTTCGTCCTTGATTAACTCCTTTACACTGTTTACAACATCGACAGTGTTGGCTTGTTGTCCTTTAACAATTTGAATGGCAATCGCATCTTCACCATTCGTACGTGAAATTGATTGAACTTTACCAACCACTTCAATTTTCGCGATATCACTAAGTTTCACAAATGGTGAAGGTTGTGTTGCGGATGGTGTTACAGGAATAAGCATTTCCTTTAATTCATCAGCGGTCATGAACTTGCCATCGACTGCTACGGCCTGTTCGCCTTCTTCAAATTCGTAAAGACCCAATGAAACAGCGAGATCACTTGCTTGAATCATTTGCTTAACATTATCTTCTTTTAAGCCAAATTCAGCCATTTTTGCATCATTATACGTAAGCTGAACTTCATCAATATGTTGACCTGTAATGGTTGCAGAGGCAACACCATCAATTTTTTCGATTTTTGGAAGGATAATATCCTCTACGGTGGACGTTAATTCAACGATATCCTCTGTTGTACTACTTATACTAAGTGCCATAACTGGCATCATGTTCATGCTAATAGCAGTAATGATTGGTTCTTGTGCATTTTCTGGCAGCTTCACGGCCTCTAAGGCAGATTTTAAGGCACGATTTGCTTCATCCATATCTTCACCGTACTCATATTCCACTTGAAGGCTTGCCATGTTAGCATTTGAATTAGAATATACGGATTTTACGCCTTTTAGGTTTTCTATTGCCTTTTCTAAAGGTTTCGATACATCCTCCATCACTTTCTCTGGAGTAGCCCCAGGATATACATCCATTACCATTAAGTATGGGATTGATATATTTGGAATCGTCTCCATATTCATTTTGGTACCTGAATAAATACCAGATACCGTAATGATGATTGTAAGTAACCATACTGCAAGTTTGTTTCCTAGAACAAAGTTTACTAAACCTTTCACACTTACACCTACCCTAAATTGACTTATCTAACCCATTTATTTATAATACTGACTAACCGGTCATCTGTCAATGATTGAACCTAGGAGCGTAGAATAAATGATGAAAAAACAATTAATTATGGAAAAAGCGCTTGAGCTTTTTGCTAAACAGGGATTTGAAGCAACATCTGTCCAACAAATAACAGAACATTGTGGTATTTCTAAAGGTGCTTTTTATTTATCCTTTAAGTCAAAGGATGAATTGATCTTAGCCTTAATTGACCATTTTATGATTCAATTCACCACTGATATTGACTATATAGTCAGGAATGTTAGTAGTCATCAAAATCTACTATATGAATTTTATTATGCATTATTTAGCTCTTTTCAAAAGCATTCTGATTTTGGGAAAATTCTTATCAAGGAGCAATCACGTACATTTAATGAAGATTTCATTTTGAAAATTCGTTACTACGACAGGTTAATGGAGAAAACGATTCTTTCAATGGTAGAGTGTTTGTATAGAGATAACGAGATAAAAGAGATAAAATATGATGTAGTCTTTTGTATCAAAGGGTTTATAAGTATGTACTCCCACCTGTTTTTATTCTATAACGTACCATTAGATTTGGACTTATTATCACAATCCTTAGTGGAGAAAACAAATCTAATTGCTAGAAATTCTACTGTCCCCTTTATTACAAAGGAGCATATCCAGATGTTTGAACACCCTTTGGATGAAGAGGTAACGAAGAAACAGATTCTAGAAATGATTCAACAAGATCTAGTAGAAATGGAAGAGTCGATTGAAAAAGAGTCATTACTACTATTAAAACAAGAACTGCTTGAATCAACTTTGCCAAGAGCGATTGTGAAGGGATTAATAGAAAATATAAGAAATCATCCCCAAGCAAAATGGAGTTCATATTTATTGCGTGTATATTATAAGCTTTAAAATTAAGCTGTGTTAATGAATACTGTTGATTTAAGAACCTGTTGATTTGCGAGGAAGGCACGAGACTCCTG
>NZ_JBALNQ010000026.1:31660-65451 GCF_036961885.1 Neobacillus niacini
TGGAGCGCAAATCAACAGCCTATTTTAACAGCCAAAATTAAAAGGGCGGGATAAAGTGTTTATTCTATCAGAAGAAGCAAAAGGAGAAATAAAGAAACGGCTGGAATTATTTAATTCAGGTAAGTTTATCCGTTTACAAATGCGCAAAAGTTGTTTTATGAAAGTGAAATTGACAGTGGAAGAGTCAATCTTGCCAAATGATAGTGAGATAGTAAAAGAGGATTTAAATTTCATCATTGACAATGGCGAGTGCCATTATTTTCGTGGTAAAAAACTAGACTTTATTCCAGATCAAACAGGTTTTAAACAGTTTGAAGTAATTTAATATTCAATAAAGAGCTC
Source organism: Neobacillus niacini (assembly GCF_036961885.1). Classification (GTDB taxonomy): domain Bacteria; phylum Bacillota; class Bacilli; order Bacillales; family Cytobacillaceae; genus Neobacillus; species Neobacillus niacini_H. The sequence continues at coordinate 32,003 of NZ_JBALNQ010000026.1, forward strand.
AATCTTAATGGTTGGACTCTTTTATTTTGCAATAGAAATTTAACGAAATTTTTTAATAATAATGAATTCAATTTGATTGACATAAAATAAGCAGCGAGTTAGTATAAAATTATCGATTAGATATTTACGAACGCCGTTCGACAATGGCGAATGAAAGAAGGAAGATAATGTCTGAACGCTTAATTCAATCGATTGAAAGGGCAGCGGATGTCCTTGAAGTGTTTTTGACCACAAGTCCAGAACTGAGTGTTAAAGAGATTAGTGAAAAGCTTCAACTATCAAAAAGTACCGTTCATGGAATTATAAAAACCTTGGAACATAGAGGGTACCTTGAACAAAATCCAGAGGACTTGAAGTATAAGCTAGGGATCAAACTTTTCAAATTAGGTAACTTCGTTAGTAAACATTTCGATATTGGAAACATTGCCAGACCGATAATTAGAGATTTAGCGAATGAATTAAATGAAACCGTTCACTTAGTTACATTACAGCGGGATGAAGTTGTTTATATTGAAAAAGTAGAAGGTCCAAGAGCTCTTACAATATACTCCCATATTGGAAAAAGAGCACCCGTCCACTGTACAGGTGTGGGTAAAGCAATACTTGCTCATTTAAGTGAAACAGAGGTTGATAAGCTATTATCGTCTGCTAGTTTAGAGGCGTTTACCGAGTACACTATGACAGATATGAATGAAATAAAGAAACATTTAGTTTCTGTTCGTGAAACTGGCTATGCTGTCGATGATGAAGAAATTGAGTTAGGACTTAAATGTATAGCTGCACCGATTTTTAATCATAAAGGAAATGTAATCGCTTCAATTAGCTGCGCAGCTCCTAAAATGAGACTGGATGAAGAAATGCTTCCTAAAGTAATAGCGGGGATTAAGAGAGCTGCATCTGAGATTTCAAAATCGTTAGGTTATAAAGCGATGCTTAATAAGAGGCCACAGTAAAAAAAATAAAGGTATTTATAGGAGGAGAATTATTTTGGCAAAAGTTAAAGTTGCTGTTCTTGGCTCAGGTAACATTGGTACAGATTTAATGATCAAACTTGGACGCTCTGAACTACTAGAGTTAACTGCGGTGATTGGGATTGATCCACAGTCAGACGGTTTACGCCGTGCAAAAGAAATGGGTTATGCAGGGGTAGATACTGGAATTGACGGTTTTCTAGCAGATCCAACATTAAAAGCTGATATTGTTTTTGACGCAACATCAGCAAAAGCTCATCTTTATAATGCAAAAGTGTTAAAGGAAGCAGGAATTAAGGTAATTGATATGACTCCTGCAGCGGTAGGACCATATGTGTGTGCTGCGGTTAATATTGACGAGCATTTAGAGAAGGATAATATCAATTTAATTACCTGTGGCGGGCAGGCGACTATTCCTATGGTCCATGCTGTAAATCGTGTAAGCCCAGTAGAATATGCTGAAATCGTGGCAACGATTTCTAGTAAAAGTGCGGGTCCTGGTACACGTGCGAATATCGATGAATTTACCGAAACCACTTCGCGTGCGATTGAAGTAGTTGGTGGGGCGAAAAAAGGGAAAGCAATCATGATTTTAAACCCTGCTGAACCGCCAATCATGATGCGTGATACGGTTTATACACTTGTAGAAGAAGGAAAAATGGACGAGGAAGGTATTCGAAAATCCATTGCTGAAATGACAGAAGTTGTTCAATCTTATGTTCCAGGCTACCAGCTTCGTACGGAACCTATTTTTGAAGGAAATAAAGTAACCATCTTTATTCAAGTAGAAGGTGCCGGTGATTACCTGCCAAAATATTCCGGAAACCTTGATATTATGACTGCTGCCGGTGTAAAAATTGCTGAAGAGTTTGCAAAAAATCTATTAAAGAAAGAAACCGTTTAAGCGGTAGAAAGGGGTAAATAACATGACAAACGAAAGAGATATTCTTATCACTGAGGTAGCTTTACGGGATGGAAGCCATGCGGTTTCTCACCAATTTACAGTGGATCAAGTGCTTAAAGTAGCAAAAGCTTTGAATGATGCAAATGTTCCATATTTTGAAGTGTCACATGGGGATGGATTAGCAGGATCTTCCTTACAATATGGTCTCTCGCGTACAAACGAAATGGAATTAATTGAAGCAGCAGTGTCTGTTGCCGATAAATCTAAAGTCGCTGTCCTATTATTACCAGGTATCGGAACGTTACATGATTTAAAAGAAGCCGCTAATTTAGGTGCAAAAATGGCACGTATTGCAACGCATGTTACGGAAGCAGACGTGGCACCGCAGCATATTGCTTATGCGAAGGAATTGGGAATGGAAACAGTAGGATTCCTAATGATGAACCATATGGCACCAGTTGATAAATTAGTTGAACAAGCTAAATTAATGGAAAGCTATGGAGCAGATACGGTTTATGTAGTTGATTCAGCCGGTTACCTGCTTCCAGGTCAAGTTCGTGAAAGAATCCGTGCACTAAAACAGTCTGTCGGGATTAATGTAGGTTTCCATGCTCATAACAATTTATCACTAGCGATGGCGAATACACTTGTTGCGATTGAAGAAGGCGCGACCCGTATTGATGGAAGTGTTCGTTGCCTAGGCGCAGGTGCCGGTAATACCCAAACAGAAGTACTTATCGCCGTTTGTGAACGAATGGGAATTAAAACAGGGGTAGATTTATATAAAATGATGGATTTAGCAGAAGACATTATTGCACCAATTTTACCAGTGCCGCAAGAAATTACGAAAGACAGCTTAACGCTTGGCTATGCGGGTGTTTACTCAAGCTTTGCACTGCATTCAAAACGTGCTGCAGAGAGATACGGTGTAGATTCACGTGATATTTTAATTGAATTAGGAAAACGTAGAGTAGTAGGCGGTCAAGAGGATATGATCGTGGAAGTTGCAGCAGAACTTGCTAAAAGTAAGAATCGCTAAAATCTGAGATTACTAGAGAACAGTGATGAAGGTGGGATTAATTTTCTTGCCTTCATCCTAAATAGATTAAATAATAGAGGAATTTTCTATCATGTCTGAAAGCGCTTTAAGGTCCTAACTCATAATGCTCCTTACCGTTGAAAAAGACATCCTAGAAATGTGGGGGAAACTATCATGGAATTAGTCATTATTCTATTAGCTCTTGGAATGTTGATGTTTGTCGCATACCGAGGTTTTACTGTAATCATCTTCGCACCAATTTGTGCATTATTTGCTGTACTTTTAACGGAACCCGGTTGGATTCTACCTTTTTACTCGAATGTATTTATGGGGAAAATGGTTGAATACATTCAGTTGTATTTTCCAATGTTCTTATTAGGAGCGATTTTTGGTAAAGTAGTAGAAATGTCAGGACTTGCTAAAACCATTGCTTCTACGATTGTTCAAGCTGTAGGGCAAAAAAGAGGAATGCTGGCAATCGTTATCCTTGCTGCTATTTTAACGTATAGTGGAGTTAGCTTAGTGGTGGTAGCATTCGCAGTCTATCCATTTGCTGCACATCTTTTCAGACAATCAAATATTCCAAAGCGTTTAATTCCAGGTACCATTGCGCTTGGTTCATTCACCTTTACCATGGACGCCTTGCCTGGTTCACCGCAAGTACAAAACGTCATTCCAACAACCTTCTTTAAAACAGATCTATATGCTGCACCTACGCTTGGGATTATCGGAGCCATTTTTATCTTCATACTTGGAATGTGGTATTTAAACTCTCGTCGTATTAAGGCAGAAAAAGCTGGAGAAGGTTATGACAGCTTCGGTACAATCAAAGAAGTCAATGAAGTAACCATTAATATGGATGAACAAGAAAGTATCGGAAATAAGATTTTTGCTTTTGTTCCAGTTGTATTAGTAGCAGTTTTAAACAAAACCTTAACATCAATTATACCGAAGTGGTATCCAAATGGTTTTGACTTCCAAGCGATTGGAATGAATTTTCCAAGTATTGAAACTTCCAAAGTGATTGGAATTTGGTCGGTTGAAATCGCACTTTTAGTCGGTATTATCGCAACTATTCTTTATAATCGTAAACCGGTATTGTTGAATTTTAAAGATGGAATGAAAGTCGGAGTAGCGGGTGCGCTGCTTGCGATTATGAACTCAGCAACAGAATATGGATTTGGAGCTGTTATTTCCAATTTACCTGGTTTTGGTATGGCAAGAGATGGAATTGCCAAAGTATTTGGTCATCCATTACTAAACGGAGCTGTAACCACCAACATTCTTTCTGCCATCTCTGGTTCGGCGTCTGCTGGTATTGCCATCACTCTTGGGATGATGTCTGAAAAGTATATTGAACTAGCAAATCAATTCGATATTCCACTTGAAGTTATGCACCGTGTTATCTCGATGGCTTCGGGTGGTATGGATACACTACCGCATAATGGAGCGGTTATTACCTTGCTAGCAATAACAGGTTTGACACATAAGCAGTCTTATCGTGATATTTTTGCTATTACGATTATTAAAACAATCGCAGCATTTTTCATCATTGCAGTTTATCTGTTAACAGGTATAGTTTAAGAAGACAATAATTAGCAAGTAGATTAAGTCTAATTTCAGACAAGTCTACTTGCTTTTTTGCTATTCGATTACACCTGATTCAGAGATGTTTACCTCTGGTTTTATCTTTACGACAAGTTCTGGATATTGATTTTCCCACCAATTTTTAAAATCAAAATTTCTAGTCTGTGTTTTGACGAAATGACCAAAGCCTATAGGATCAATTTCCTTTTCTTTAAAACGTTCTATCATACTAAGACATTCCCTCTCGACATCTTTTTCTAACTGCTCTTGTAATTTCTTCATTAATTTAGGTGTGAGTTCTTGACCGGTGAATTCATTGATGATTCCATCCACTTTAATATGAATGATGATTTCAGTTGGTTTTCTCTTAGATAATTTGAAATTATGAGATGAATGTATACTTCGGACGGCTGCTTCACCACCTTCTATCTTGACTCTGTGCAAGCCTTCGCTGTATTTGTCTACTAGTAACTTGAAGAAAAACATTTTCTCCGCTGCAATAAGATCAATCATTTTTCCATATTTAAGGAGGGCAATCCCGTTGATTTTTAGTGTATCTTTACGAATTTGTTTTAATTGTGGTAAGTAGGGTGTTTTTCCCTCTTGATAAAAATCAGCAAGAAATAGTTGGAGATTTGTTTTTGGCAGATCTTCATTTTTGATATTATGTTCCAATAAATTAGAGATGTACGTGGCATTACTCCTTATCCCATATTTTCCTGATAGTAATTCCTTCGTATCTCCATCTACCACCGCCAAATATAGACCAGACCCTACACCTGGGTCTCGTTGAAAGGGATCCACCAAAGGAAGAATTCCAACCTTTTCGGACAACGTCTTACTAAATAAGACGACCTCAAGACTTCCGGTTACGACGGGGTCAGCGGTTTGACGTTGAATTTCTTGCAGAATTGACTTTTTAATCTCCGCTTTTGCCGAGAAGGTTTTACTTTTTGGCGGCTGGTTAGGCAGGTAAACGGGGATCACAACTGTGCCAAGAATGTTTTTCTTATCAACATAGTCAAAGCTTATCCCTTCAATTAGACTAATATCATCTAATATTTCTTTCTTGACGCAGCCAATTAAACCAAAGACTAGGAATATAGAAACGATCCACTTAAGTTTGCCTCGCACGACTTTTCACCTTCTTTGCTATTAAGGTAGCTGCAAACAATAACGGAATGTAGATGAGGTTAAAGTAAAAACCTACCTTTGCTGTAAAATCCGTCAGTATATTAATTTGTTGTCTAGTTGATAACAAACTGGTTGCTATTAAACAAAAAATGGCAATGAAGAGAACTGACGTTTTTTGACGAATGGAAAAAAGCTGCTTGGCTATTCGACTTGCACACCACAAACAAATACATATATTGGGTAATATGATCAAAGCCCAGTTTGTAATTCCAATATATTCAAAGCGTTCCACGAAGGGCAATTTAATAATTTTCCACATTGTTAATGTTGGCCAGACGTTTTTTTGCAATTGTTCCTCCGAAAAATAGCCAAAGGATAGAATAGCTAAATAGATAAGAAGTATTATGGAAAAAAGTGCTCCAAAGTGAGCCCATTTTTTACTCTTCTCAGGATATTGTATAAACGGATAAAAAAATAATAAGGTTTCAAATCCTAAAAGGGTAAACGACATATTACGACTAGCAAGCAGTAACTCCTTTACCGAATGATCGAATATGGGAAGGAGATTGGTAAAATCAGCATTTGGAATGATAATAATAAACAATACAGCAATGTATAATGGTAATATTACTGAAAAAAAGGCAACCCCTGCGACCGTCCTAAAACCGCCAAACACAATATAGGTAACTAAAATTAGAAAGACAAGAGCAAACCAAAAAGTCCTTAGTTCCGGAAACATCCAAACCTGGACAATTTCTATATAGCCCCGCAGGATCGTAACGACATATAAACTAAAGTATAGAATGAAGATACTGCTAAGGAATTTTCCGATTTTTTTTCCAAGTACAAAGGTATGAATCGATGTCATGTCGCCGTTTGCTATTTCCAGCATTTTAAACATCATCCACAAAAGTATATGGATAACGATACCCGTGAGAATGATGGACATCCAAGCATCATAGCCTGCAGCTTTAGCAATGAATCTTTGAAATCCGAGAACACCTATCCCTGACTGCATGGTATGAATAAGAAAAAATACGAGAAAAGGTGAAATCTTTTTACTATCTGGAACATTAGAATTCATGATGGACACCTCTATTCTTCGATATCTTTCTTGTCCTTAGCAGGCTTTTTATGAAAACGATTGGGTTGCTGTGTATCAAGTAGGAATGGTCGTTTTCTTAGTTTATCAAAAGATAATCGTACAAAAGCATCTTTAAGGTCTTGAACCCTAGGAGGATATAATGGTTGCAAATATGGCCTTCCTAGTGATGTAAGACGAATAAGGTGGGTTAATAAAAAGCAAAAGCAGACAACTATTCCCAGCAGTCCCCAAACTTCCGCAAATAGTAAAAAAGGAAACCGTAGTAACCGAATCGTGTTGCCGATTCTGTAGACAGGGGTTGTAAAGGATGCTAGGGCTGCTAAGGCAATGAAAATTAATAGGATGTTGCTTGTTAGACCCGCTTCGACACTAGCTGTTCCAATAACAATCCCGCCTACGATACCAATAGTCTGACCGACCTTTGTCGGCAATCTAGCACCAGCTTCCCGTAAAAGTTCTATCGTTAATTCGAGAAATAAAGCTTCCAAGAAAGGGGGGAAGGGGATAGCTCTTCGGGAAGCTACTAAGGTACTCAATAAGTCTTGTGGTATTAATTCATAATGATAGCTAAGTGTTGCAACATATACCGGTGTAACCAAAACTGAAAATACAACCGCGAACAATCGTATCAATCGGAAAAAGGAAGATAGAATCCAGTTTAAATAATAATCCTCAAATGAGCTAAAAAACTCAACCAGTGTAGTCGGACCAATTAATGCATGTGGTGAACCATCAACAAAAATGGCGACTTTGCCCTCTGAAAGAATCGCAGAAATTCGGTCTGGTCGTTCCGTATCAAGGAGCTGTGGAAAAGGCGAATTTTGATTATCAGAAATTATTTGAACGATATAGGAGCTATCAGTAATTTCATCAAATTCTATGTCTTTAATTCGCTGTCGGACCGTATTTACATTTTCGGGATTTGTAATTCCATCAAGGTATAGAATCGCGACTTTCGTCTTAGAAAGGGTTCCAATCGTTACTTTTTCGATGATTAATTCTTTAACAGGAATCCTTTTTCTAATAAGATTTAAATTTTGATCGAGCGACTCCACAAACGATTCCTTAGGACCGATTACACTGAATTCCACTTCTGGAAGACTAATATTTCGACCGATTTCTTTTTTTGCTCCTAAAAAACAAAACTTGTTTTCTTTCCCGTTTATGGTTAAAAGGACTGAACCATTAAAAAGCTTTTGTTCAATTAGGGAGCTATCATCGGAAACATGTACGTCAGCCAATGGAATGATCTGTTTTACATCTTCTATTTGTTTAAAATGTTCTTCTAATAAATAAGGAAGGACACTTTCTTGGATAGTTTTTTCATCCACAAGAGTAGCGATAAATTTCAAAGAAAAAGTAATATTTGATTTTTTGTTTATATATTCAATACATTTAAAGTCATCGGATTTTCCTAAAAGCTTGTCCAGATTTGCCTTATCGATGTTTTTATTTTTTAAAAAGTTAAACATACTCTTGCTCCTTTTTGGGAGGGACTAATTTGTAGTGTTACCAATATTGGAAGATTTATGTTAGGGAGCTATGCTGCTATTTACGGAATAGCCTTTATTTTGGGGGAGGCGAAATGTCATCAATATCTGATAATGAGTGGAATCAAAAAAGAAGCTGTCCAAAGAATGGACAGCTTAAGAATTTCGTTGTTTCAATTTTTCCTGTAAGGCTGTTAATTGCTGCATTAATTGGTGGTATTCTTCAAACTCAATTTGGCAGGATTGAATGACTTTAGCGACTTTACTGGTAATGTTAGTCTTTTCCCTGTGTGCTTTTTCCTGTAAATATATATATACTTTTCTTTCGTCTACTTTGGAACGTTCTTTTCGGAGCCAGTCATTTGCAACCATTCGTGTGATCATTGGTGTCAATGTTCCAGTTCCTAAATTCAGTTGTTCTCCTAATTCCTTTACTGTTACTCCGTCATTCTCCCATAAGGCCAACAAGACTAAATATTGGGGGTAGGTTAAACCGAATGGCTGAAGAACGCTGGAATATAATTTAGTGAATTCACCTGCTGTTTCATAGACGGCAAAGCAAAGTTGGTTTTTTAACGTCATAAAATCGTTCATGCTGTTCACCTAATTATAATAATTTTTCTAAGTCATTCTCCATTTTTAATGGTTCAGTTGTTGGTGCATAGCGTTCGACAACCTGTCCGTTCTGGTTAACTAGGAACTTAGTGAAGTTCCATTTTATATTATTGGAAAGAAGCCCCTTTTTTTGTTTTTTCAAAAAGGCAAATAAAGGGTCAGTATTTTCACCATTTACATCAATCTTTGCAAAGATAGGGAAGCTTACTCCGTAATTTAATTGGCAAAATTGAGTAGTCTCATCAATATTACTGAATTCCTGATTAGCAAACTGATCACAAGGAAATCCTAGAATCTCCAAACCTTGGTCCTTATATTTTTCATATAGTTCTTGTAGACCTTTAAATTGAGGAGTCAATCCACATTTGCTGGCGGTATTAACAATAATTAATGGTTTGCCCTGGTATTCCTTTAGTGTTTTTTCTTCACCATTTGTCATTTTAACCGTGAAATCATATACCGTTGTCATTGAAATTCCTCCTATAAAATAGGTTTAATATTTTTTAGAACGGGTACGATTAAATCTTACACGATTTGAATTGAAATAACAAGTAAACAAAAAAACAGTATCCCATATAATGAGATACTGCTTTTTGCTAGATTAGCGTATACCTTTCATTAGGCCCTGAATTCTTGGAGACAGTGCATAAAGGATGATACTTAGTACGATGGCTGCTCCGCCGATGACGCCAAAGTACGCCATTTCATTCTCAGGTGAATAAAAAGTAACGATTTGGGCATTAAGTGCCTGAGCGGCAGCACTTGCTAAGAACCATAAACTCATCGTTTGTGCTGAGAAGGCTGCAGGGGCTAATTTTGTTGTTGCAGATAAACCAACTGGTGAAATACACAATTCACCAAATACGACAATTAAATAACTAAGCACAAGCCACATTGGGCTTACCAATGTACCTGTACCGCCAAAGTAAGCAGGTAAAAGGATAACTAGGAATGACAATCCAGCAAATAATAAAGCTAATGAGAACTTTTGAGGTATATTTGGCTGGCGCTTTCCTAACTTCACCCACATCCAAGCAAATACAGGCGCAAAGATAATAATAAATAACGGGTTTAAGGATTGGAACCATGCAGGTGAAATCGTCATTCCTGCAAACTCTAACTGTGTCCGTTTATCGGCATAATTCGCAAGAATCGTTGAGCCCTGCTCTTGAATGGACCAGAACATAACGGCTGCAATAAATAGCGGAATATATGCAATGATACGCGAACGTTCGACAGGGGTAGTCTTTGGACTGCGGTACATAACAATAAAATAAATAGTTGGAATTAATACACCAAGGATTGTAACGATGTTAATAAAACTCTTGAATGTAAGAATACCCCTTGGAATTAATACAGCACAAAGGACAACTAAAAGTGCGACACCCAATCCAATAAATGTGAAAGTTTTTTTCTTTTCGGTTTTTGATAGCGGGTTTGGAACATTGGTACCGGCAAGACCTAGATTTTTCTTCTTTGTTAAGACAAACATGACAAGTCCTGCGAACATACCGACAGCAGCAATTCCGAAGCCTAAGTGGAAACTATAACCCATGACACTTCCGACAATGATTGGCGATAAGAATCCGCCCAAGTTAATCGCCATATAGAAAATGGTAAACCCTGCATCACGACGGTCATCCGTTTCGCTGTACAGATCACCGACAACAGTGGAAACATTTGGCTTCAGCATACCTGTTCCGAGTACAATCAATACCATCGAAACAAAGAACAAGGCTACGCTACCGGGAATTGCTAGGGCAATATGCCCAAACATAATCAATATTCCACCATAAAAGACTGCCCTAGAGGTACCAAAAATTCGGTCCGCTAGCCAACCGCCAATAACTCCTGACATGTAAACAAGTGATCCGTAGATGGACATAATCGATAGGGCTAAGTTTTCATCAAGTCCTAATCCACCTTTTGAAACCTCATAATACATATAGTAGACAAGGATTGCTCTCATTCCATAATACGAGAAACGCTCCCAGAATTCTGTGAAGAAAAGAGTGGATAATCCCTTTGGATGTCCGAAGAATCCCGTTTGAGGAACACTATCCACAATTTTCTGTTTATTATAATTTGACATAATTCTACCTCCCTATATTATTTAATAATACTTTCGATTGTTTTCAATTGTCAAAAACTATTTTTGGAAAATAATATTGCAGTCGTTAGGATTGTTGATATGGCGGGAAAATTAATAGTATATAGGCAAAAAGAAAGTTTTTTGGAAATAATATGTATATTTTGATAACGTTGATTATTTTGATCAGGGTATGTAAATTTTAATACACAATTTATAAATGGGCCTGGTAATTAGAAAGATAACTATACAAACGTGCGGAAAAAAGGTAAACTTATCAATATATAAACCTATAAAACCAATAAGAAAGGTGGGTTTAAATTGGCTAATAAGGTACGTTCCATTCCAAGACCGCTTGTAAGAACAAACCAGTGGATCATTTTCATTAGCGCTGTATTAACAATGGTATTCGCTGAAGGCTGGTTTTTAATTGTACCCTTACTCGCAGGATTATCAGGAATTTTCTTTAAATATAACCCTATTATGAATTTTGCCAGGCTCTTTTTGAAGAAAAAGCCAGCAGAGTATATCCCGGAGGACTGGGAGCAGCAACAATTTAATCAAAAAATTGCGGTGTTCTGTTTAGCAGGGGGATTCATTGGATTCATGCTTGGCTGGGAGACAATGGGGTATGTATTCACTGCTATGGTAGCAACAGCCTCATTTGTAGCCATCTTAGGCTTTTGTATCGGCTGTTTTATACACTACCAGTGGAAGATGTATCAATACAAAAGAGCGAATCAATAGAAAAAACTGATGTGGACAGTGTCTACATCAGTTTTTTTGCCTTCTTATAAAACTGCTTTTGCTTTAAGTGAACGCTTTTGCCAAGTGAAGGTAATAAATAAAGTTACAATTAGTAATGCAAAACCTAATATAAACGGATAGGTAATTTTGATATCGTATAGCAGTCCTGCAAGTGTTGGACCTATTACGTTTCCAATACTCATATAAGCATTATTCATCCCCATTGCAAATCCTTGCTCATTCCCAGCAAGCTTTGAAATCAGCGTATTGAGAACGGGGCGAAGAATGGAGGTTGATAGGAAAATAAAAAGTGAGATTACAAAGAATAGTGCATAGCTGGAGGCGAAAAGTGAAAATAAAAAGCCAATAGCTGCAACAGCAATAAAAACATTCAACACTGACTTTTCTCCAAACCGATTTACAATTTTATCAACAACAAAAAGTTGAACAATCACACTTACCACACCGGTAGCTGTAACCATGATCGCAATATCTTTAGCCGTTGATTGGAATTGGTTGTCTAGGTATAATCCAATGACCGATTCATAGGCAATTAAGCCAAAGCTCATCACAAGTGTAATAATTAGAGGAATGAAATAGGGCATATTCACAGAGCGGGCAATTTTCTGAGCCATGGATTCATCCGGAAGTATTTCCGTTGCTGCACCAAATTGAGCCTCTGGTTTGCTTTCCTTAAGCAGGAGAATGGAAAACATTACAGATACAAGGGAAACAAATGCGGAGATTAAAATAGGAAATTTCAACCCGAATTCCGCTAAAAATCCACCGATTCCAGGGCCGACGACAATCCCAAGAGACATGGCTGCCGAAACTAAGCTGTTCCCCTTTGCACGTTGTTCAATGGTAGTGATATCAGCAATATAAGCAAAAATTGCTGGCACAAGCATTGCACAGCCAATTCCGCCAACTGCACGTGAAGCATAAAGTACCCAAATTGAATTAGAAGCATAAAAAATAAACATCGACAGGGTTAGACCCGCTAAACCATAGATAATCATCTTCCTACGGCCATATTGATCGGTCCATTTTCCAGCAATCGGAGAAAAGACGAACTGGGCACCGGCAAAGATAGCAATGAACAGCCCAGCAGCAGTTCCGCCTTGATTTATCGACTCTAAATAAGCAGGTAAAATGGGAATGATGATTCCAAAACTCCCAATGGCAATAAACATGTTGATCATCAACATGGTGATTTTCCTTTTTTGTTCTCTGTTCATTAAAAGCCACCTTTCTACAAAGGGTTATACACATGGTTGTGGTGCTATCCCTTTTTCACTGTTTACTATCATATATAGGTAGACAGGTTTTTGTCAAAGAGAAAGATTTTTCAAAGGATTTTGAGAGTGGAAATGTTAAAGAATTGTTGAAGTTAAGCGATTTTGGAAGTGTTTGTCTATGATATAGTTTTAGTAGAAATAATAATGGATATTCATGTGAAAGGGGTCAGCGGACGATGAAGAGGGAACTAAACATTGGTCCCAATGTTCTAAAGGAAAAGGAAATGGTCACCAAGATGATTGATCTGTATTGCCGAAAGAAACATCACCATCAACATGAGTTATGTAAAGAATGTCAGAACTTAAAAACCTACGCTTTGAGGAGACTTTCCCTTTGCCGTTTTGGGGAAGAGAAAAGCGCCTGCTCCAATTGTACGGTTCATTGTTACAAGCCAAATTATCGGACGAAGATGAAAGCAGTCATGCGATACTCTGGACCATGGATGATGTTGTATCACCCTGTTTATGCCGTGATGCACTTAATGAATAGGCCGAAAAAAGTAAAATAGCTGTTCTCTTGCATGGTAGTCAATCTTCCATGCGTTTATTTTTCCGATAATTCTGTATAAACTATTGCCGGGATTTGGTATTATTTAACTAAGGTATGTATATATGGAGGGGATCATATGACAGGAACAATCGCAGTTATTATGGTATTTTCAATTCCAATTATCGCAATTGTAACAGGCCATTTCCAGAAACAATCTAAAATCAAATACAAAATGATTGAAGGGGAACTAGAATTAGAAAAACTTAAACACCAAAACTATTTAATGGAAACCGAAAGAATGAGGCTTGAACTTGAGCAAATGAAACTGGAAGAGCCGAAGGATAAAATTAAGTTAGTTTAAAAAGTGAAAATATAGGATGAAACAACAAAAAAAGGTTCTATCAAAAAACGATAGGACCTATTTTTATTTTTTTGTCTTATGGTCTGGATTTATTTTAGTTAGAGCTGCTTTATCACAAATAACAAACAGCTGGGCGTCCTCAGGAATGGACTCATCGAGCTTTTGGTTGATGTGCAGATTTCCTCGATCTGCTACAAGGGTTGCCCCTTTATTTAAAAGGTCGTTAAAGGCGTCCCGGTAAGTTTTCCATGCTTCTTGTTTCGAAATTTCATACATGGATTCTTCATATTGACTGCTCATGAGTTCAGAATACATATTGGTAACCCCATGAGAGAATAACGAACGGACCGCTGCATGTGAAATCATTTCCTGTGTTGGAATAAATTCATCGACCTTCACTTGCTTGAATAACCGAATATGCTTCTGGTAGACAACCTCTGCTGTCACATGAATAGGCGTTTTTAGTTTCTCTTCCATTGATGTAATAGCTGTTGCAATCAACAATGTCTTACCATCGACAAGCAGCGGATCTTTGGTGACGAAGTTATCTTGAAGGTGCTGGTCTGCAAAGATAATAACTCCTTTAGCTTCCGGTAAATTCGCTTTGTAAAGTGTTTCTTCGTCGGTTGCATCACCGCGGACATAATACAATTGCTTCTCGACCATGGGAGCCTTTTCGAGTTCATCAATAATGACAATATCGATCGATTTATCCGATTTTAGGATTTCTTGGATAGCTAACTGTGACTTGTCGCTCCATCCAATTAGAATAATATGATTTTTCCCTGAATATTTCATTTCTCCACCAACCTTGAGTTTGTCAAACAGATAGACAATTTTTATCATTTTTCCTATAAACACACTCACAAGTCCAATTCCCGTTATGTAAAGGAATATGGTGAAGGCCTGACCCATTTGGGTGACGGGGGCATAATCTCCAAAACCAACCGTTGCGAGGGTTGTCAGCACCCAGTAAATGGCGGTTAGATAGGTGCCAAAGGTCTGTGGTTCAATGTATAAAATTATGTAGGCAGCAAATAAAACATACAAAATGAAAAGGGGGAAGAATATTCTATTTCGTAGCTTCGTTAAGTAGTATAGCAATTTTTTAAAAGGCATCCCCATAGGTTCTCCTAGCTTTTGCGTGATTGAATAAACTTATATTCCCAAAAACAGTCGGAAAATAATCATGATGGTTTTATCCTATTAGAAAGCTTATAATGGAAACAAAATTATTTGCCTGGGGAGATGTGGAATCCGTTGTCAAACAGTGCATTAAGAGAAAAGAATATTGTGTTTATCGGCTTTATGGGTGCTGGTAAAACGACGATTGGGAAGCTAGTAGCTAAAAAGCTTTATCGCGACTTTATTGATATTGATGAAGAAATTGAGAAAGAGTACAAGATGTCAATTCCAGAAATATTTGCTGAAATTGGCGAGCAGGCATTTCGCGAAAAAGAAAAAGAATTCATTCAAAACCTATGTCACTATAAACTAAAGATTATCTCGGTTGGAGGTGGAGCCTTCCTTCAAAAAGAAATCCGAGAGGTATGTCTCTCTTCTAGTATTGTGTTTTATCTAGATATTACTTGGGATGCTTGGAAGAAACGACTAGGTTTGATTATTGACAGCCGTCCGGTGCTGCAAGGGAAATCGATGGAAGAAATTGAAGAGTTATTTTATAAAAGAAAAGAAATCTACCAAAATAACTTTCACTCAAAGATTGAAATCAGTAATCAAGATTTAGATGAATTAGCTGAAACTATTGTCGAAACGCTAAAATTATCTTGGGAGCTGCATGACTCTAAGTAAGGATCGAGTGGAGGGGAGAAAATGAAAAAAACGGTTACGGTTAGAGGAATAACAATAGGAGAGGGCGCACCAAAAATATGTGTTCCTATGGTTGGAGGAACGATCGCTCAATTAATAGAAGAAGCGGAATTTCTACAAACAGTAGACTTAGATATTGTGGAGTGGCGTGTTGACTTTTTTGAGCATATGGAAGATTTGGAAAAAGTAAAAGAGGCGTTGACAGCCATTCGTTTGCTCTTAATGGATACACCACTTATTTTTACCTTCCGTAGTGCAAGAGAGGGCGGCGAAAAAGAAATTAGCACGTCATACTACTTTGAATTAAATCGGATAGTAGCTGAAAGTGGTCAAATTGATATCTTAGATGTGGAATTATTTAATGATGAGAAAAATATTAAAACACTCATTTCCACTGCACATAGAAACAATGTGTACGTAATTATTTCTAATCATGACTTCGAAAAAACGCCAGACATGGGTGAAATTGTGTCCCGGTTACGCAAGGCTCAAGCATTAGGCGGGGACCTACCAAAAATTGCGGTCATGCCAAAAAGCTCAACAGACGTATTGACGCTTTTAGAGGCTACTAATACCATGAACGAGCAATACGCTGACAGACCCATCATCACGATGTCGATGGCAGGGAAGGGAGTCATCAGCCGTTTAGCAGGTGAAGTTTTTGGGTCTGCGTTAACATTTGGTGCTGCCAAAAGAACTTCAGCGCCTGGGCAGGTGCCTGTCACCGAATTAAGGAAGGTATTGTCTCTTTTGCATGAAACTCTTTAGGAATAAAGTGAGCTTGACACTAAGTTGGTGTCAAGCTCTTGTTTATTACAGGGTATCTCTTAGTGCGTCAATATTTAATATGGTAATATTCCTCTGACCATTTAGGCTAATCCAGCCTCTGTCCTGGAAGGTTGAGAGTCTTCTGCTTAATGTTTCTTGTGAGATACCGATGAGGGAAGAGAGATCCTTTTTGCTCATGGGCAGGACAATGTTAATGGGTTTATCTCTTGTTTCCTCTTTTACTAGCTCGTTCAGGTAGCTGGCTACTCGTTTTTCAGCATCCTGAAGACTTAGCATTTCAATGGTTTTTTCGGCTTCATTCAATCTTCTTCCTAATTCCTCAAGGATTTTTAATGAGATGTTTGGGTGTGTGACTAAAAGTTCCTGCATATCACTACGGTGAATGGCACATATTTCTGTGTTAACCATGGCTTCTGCAAAATTGGCTGCCACTTCATTTGTGAACAAAGAGAGATCTCCCATGAAATCACCAGGTTCTAGTATGCGAAGAAGTTGTTCCTTGCCAAGCTCTGAAATCCGATAGATCTTTACGCGGCCTTTATGAATTATCAGCAATTTTTCAGCAAGGTCTCCAGGCTGGAAAATTATTTCTCCTTTTGAATAGGTTCTGGTCCTTGCCGATTGAACGATCTTTTGCATTTCTTCTGGTGATAAATGGTTGAAAATTGGCACCCTTGAGACACATGTTTTATAACTGTCACGTTCAGCGGGAAAATGGTTGCAATTCACCCTTATACTCTCCTCCTCTATCTTGTTAGTTTTTGAGATTTTGGCGGATAGCCTAGTTTACTTAATGTTTCTTCATAGTCCTCAATGCTTCCTTTTGTTTCATTGTATTGAATTTTTACCTTTTGTGCATTAAACAGGACCTTGACTTCTTCAATTCCATTTTGTTTAGATAATACCTTTTCGATTTTTTGGATACAGCTTGGACAAGAAAGATTTTCCATTTGAAAAATAACTTGAGTCATTATTTTTTTCCTCCTTTTGGTTTCTATACTCACATTATAACGAGAAGGGCTGCTAGAAACTTTGACGTAGGTCAACAATCATTCGCAAATGAATGAAAAATTGGATAAAATTTGATATAAGAAGATATATATATATTTATATATCCATCAGATAAAGCACTGAAAAGGAGGAAAAAGCTTGCATCATAGGCTTTGGATTGCAGTAAATAGTATTTTAATTACTTTTTCGATGATTTTTATCTGGTTTTTTCGCCCGCATGATAGCAGTTTAGTCATAACCGCACAGTTCTTGGCGCAAATCGCGATGTTTTTATTTTTGATTAATATCAATATGTATTTTATCTTTCTTGTTATTCGAAAAACATCCGTAAGGAAAGTAAAGATACGACTTGCGAAATTTTCACGAGTCATGATGAAATGGCACATAACCATTGCCCTCACCGCTACCACAATCATAACCGGTCATGCAGCCATCAACTTATATGAAATTGGTCCTGCTGTAGGGTTTGCGAACCTAAAACTAAGCAGTGGCTATCTAGCCATCTCCTTACTATTTGTTACACTGGTTGCAGGTTACAGGCGTCATAAAAAGGCTTCTGGTTTCCGTCGTAAATTCCATCTGACGACAGCAATGATCTTTTTCCTATTATTCCTTATCCATATGTTCATACCAATTTAATCGAGGTGTGGTTGATGAAGCCGATTGACAGTAATAACCGAATCGATGTTCTTGATTATTTACGGGGCTTTGCGCTGCTGGGGATCATTCTAGTTAATATCCTGCCGTTGCTGGCGGTTAAACTTCCGAACGCCGGCTCTTGGGATGCGGGCTATCAACGGTTTCTATTTTTATTTGTTGAAGGCAGATTTTATACACTTTTTTCCTTCTTATTCGGGGTAGGGTTCTACTTATTTATTTCAAGAGCGAATGCGAAAGGGAAAAACGGCTTTGTTTTATTTTTACGGAGGATTGCTGCATTATTTATCTTAGGCTGGTTCCATGTAAAGTTCCAGCCTGGGGAAGCCTTAACGGTTTATGCGGTTACGGGGCTGTTGTTACTCCCATTTTACAAAGTAAAGAAAGAAATTAATCTTGGTATTGGGTTAATCTTGCTTGTTTGGTTAAGTATCATGGCATTTAAACTGTTTTTGGTAGTACCGTTAATGCTGCTGGGGATTGCCGCTGGTCAATATCGGATATTTGAGGGGCTTTCAAAAAAGCTGAAAAAAGTAACCGTTTTTACTGGGGTGATGTTTTTATTGAGCTTGGCTGGATTAATCTATCAATACCGCCATGTTCCATCGATTCCCTTTGGGTTTTTTGAGGGAGGTGTAGATGAGCAGACTTATGAGTTTTTAAGTATCGGAATTACAATTGGACCCGCTATTTCGGCCTTATATGTTGGCTTGCTCATTCTGTTTTTGCAATTCCCGTTGGTACAAAAGCTATTATCTCCTTTAAAAAGCTATGGGAGGATGGCGTTAACCAACTATATTTTTCAGACTGTGTTTATCTATCTAGCAGGGTACGCGTTTAACTTGTTTGAGTCTATCTCTTATCTACAATCTCTTATTATCTGTTTACTAGTGTATGTAATCCAGTTAATCTTCAGTGTTGTGTGGCTTCGATACTTCCAATTCGGACCGCTGGAATGGATTTGGCGAGGACTTACCTACTTGGAAATACCGCCAATGAGGAAGCGAACTAAAGTTTTTTCTAAGATTTAAGCCATCTTCGCTTTTATGAGTACCCACTTTTTTGATATTAATGGAATTGTGGTCACTCATAGCCATGATGAGTGACCACTTTGACTGACTTTAATGGAATTGTGGTCACTCATAGCGATGATGAGTGACCGCTTTGACGACTTTAATAGAATTGTGGTCACTCATAGCGATGCTGAGCGTCTGCATTTCAGATTTATAAAATCATTCGACCACAGAGTACCCATATTGACTCTTCCCCCCAAAAAAAGGTCTAATCTCATAAAGATTAGGCCATCCCTTGCTATTCTTCTGTTTGTTCTTTACGAATATAATCCGAGTATTCCATCAGTAATAAGGTATTATCGATGCTTTTTTGTAAACCATTGGTATTCTTGGTTTTTTTCATTGTTTTTCGGTCATAGATGGAGGCGGGTAGCTTGGCGCTTGGTGCTGTGTAAAACGTTTTATCACTGATGAACGATCCTCCAGGGAGGTAATACCGCATCCCAAGCAGATTCTTTTTGTATTGGAACAAGTTATGCCCGACCATTTGTGTATCATGCTCAATACCTAGCAAGTTTAATAGAGTTGGCATGAGGTCAATTTGACCGCCAAGGTGCGAGTAAGTTTCACCAGTAAATAGTTCTGGAACAGCAAAGATAACGGGTACAATAAAGCGGTCTTGCATAGTATATTTATGGCCTAATACTTGTTTTAAAAGGACTTGATCATTCTCTGTAACAGGTGCACCATGAAGTCCGGAATGGTCCCCGTAAATAAGAATGACCGATTCATCATATATTCCTAATCTCTTTAAGTGATTGATAAACATGCCAATTTGTTCATCTGTATATCGAACGGATTGAAAATAGTTGCCGACATAGGTATCTTTAAAGTTATCAGGTAAGTCTAGAAACTCATATTCCTCGGGCATCTCAAACGGCGTATGACTCGTGAGCGTGATAATATTGGAATACATTCTGTCGTGTGTTCTTAACTGCCTTGGAAGTTGTTCTTTAACAAAGTTAAATAGCACTTCATCTGCAGGTCCAAAGCCAATTTCTTTCTCGTTCGGTATTTCATTACTCGTGTAAACATAATCAAATCCTAGTGCGGGGTATAATTTATCACGGCTCCAATAGGTAATATCATCAGCATGATAGGTCGCAGCACCGTAACCATTCTTTTTTAATGTCCTTACAAGAGAAGGGATTTCAGTCCCTTCAATCGTGTTAACCGTCGGATCCATGCCCTCCGGGTAAAGGGATGTATGCATTAACCATTCGGCATCTGAAGTATTACCCGCCCCGATTTGTTGGTAAACATTATCGAAATAGGCACTATCCTTTAACAGAGCATTTAAATTTGGCGTGATTTCTTGGCCATTTACTTTTTGATTGATGGTGAATTCCTGCAACGATTCCACTTGGATAATAAAAACATGGCGATTACTCGCGATTCCAAAGCTTTCTTGTTGTGCAGCAGGTACATAAGTATTGCCCTTAAGCTTTTCAAGTTCTTTTTCTGACAAACGCTCTTGGCTGGCAAGAGCCGTTCCAATACTGTTTTCGTATGCTTGAACGAACTGAGATTGGATATAGCCATGCTTTTTGGCAAAGTAGGATACATCAATCAACGGATAGCGAAAAGCGACCATGGTCATGATGAGCCCGACACACCCAAAACCAATTGCCCATCTTTTTGCAAAGGCAAACGATGTGGAATTCCTATTGAAAAACCAAATCAGTGGGAGGACTACAATGACATCTAAGAAGAATAAAAAATCATAAGGACTGCCAAGCAGGGCTACCGTGCCGCCAACAGAATTGGATTGATATATTTGTTTTACATCGTAATACGAAGGTACCGTTGAAAAATACCGGGTGTAATAGACGACGACAATAAAAAGTACCGACAGGATAAAGTTGTAAAACCAAATAGCCAGCCAGGTTCTTTTTTTAAACAACATAATATTGAAAGTTAGTAACAGTGCCCACATCGGAAGCTCAACGAATAATACATGGAAAAATGATGTATTTTCAAATACGGCAACTTGAAAGGCATAAATTTTAATAAACAAAACGGCCAAAATCAATACGACGGGATGGAGGAAATGGTCTTTTACTGAAATCCCCCAATGATTTTTCATAGTACAACACCTCTAAAAAACTCTTCTCTCATTAACTTATCAAATCTACTATGACTATATCAACTATAATGGTAAATAGATTGTAAATTTTCTAAAAAATGACAAGGGCATACTGAAATAAATTTTCCAATATGATATGATTATGCAGAATTTTGGCAAAAATAACTATATAAATGTTTAACGGGAGGAATACAATGAAGGGTAACAACGAGGGCGCGGCAGCCATTTCTACAGGAAATATCTTTGCAAATCGAATTGTTTTGGCAATTATGAGCTCAAACTTTTTACTTCAACTGGGCATTTGGATACGAAATTTTGCAATTTTACTGTATGTTACTGATATTACCAATAACAATCCACTATATGTTTCATTGATTTCTGTCGTGGAATTTACTCCAATATTTATCTTTTCATTTATTGGAGGAACTTTTGCCGATCGCTGGAAGCCTAAACTTACAATGGTATGGTGCGACCTGTTGTCTGCGCTATCGATTGGATTGGTGCTGTTAGCACTACTGTTTGGATCCTGGCAGGCAATCTTCTTGGCAACACTTGTCTCAGCTATTCTATCACAATTTTCAATGCCTTCTGCCATGAAATTATTAAAGCAGCATGTACCAGGCGAACAATTACAATCGGTTATGGCGATGTTTCAATCATTGATGGCCATCTTTATGGTTATTGGTCCTGTTATTGGAACCCTTGTTTATCAAAAGTTTGGTATTTACGTTTCTATCGGAGTCATGGGTGCCATGTTTTTACTGTCTGGACTCGTGCTTATGGTTCTTCCTCGTGATTTGGAAAAGGAAAAAACCGATGTTCCGAATAACTTTAAGAAAGAGCTGGCAGATGGGTTCCGCTATGTGACATCTAGTAAGATATTGAAATCAATGGGTGGTATTTTTGCTGCATGCGGTTTGGCTGTCGGGTTGATTTCACCATTAATGATTTTTGTAACGATGGAAAACCTCGGGTTGCCAAAGGAATCTATGCAATGGCTGTTAATGGCCAATGGTATTGGGATGTTGGCTGGCGGCGGTATCGTGATGGCCTTTTCTAAAAAAATCTCTCCGCAAAAGCTTCTTGCTCTCGGAATCTTCGCAAGTACGGTGTTTACGGTCGGGGTTGGCTGGTCAACAAGCTTTATCGTAACGCTCGTATTACAAGTATTGAACGGTATTTTCTTCCCATGTATCCATATTGGGATTAATACAATTATCCTTAAATATACCGAGGAAGCATTTATTGGGCGTGTTAACGGTGTCCTCAATCCGCTGTTTATGGGGATGATGGTGATTGGGATGTCGGTGGCAGGTGTTTTAAAAATACCACTTACAATCTCCGGTGTTTATACCTTTTCAGGGATATTATTCCTGATTGGAGCCTTCCTAGTCGTTCCACTTTTCAAAGTAAAGGATGGAGGCCCGGCTCTCCCGATAGCAGAGAAACAGCCTTAGGTTTAAAGAAAAAGGTGCATTAAGCTCAGCTTAACGCACCTTTTTGAATTTCTATGTCTCCGCTAGTTAATTGCTGCTCTGCGAATTCCCGGTATAAGTCATGTGATTGTGTTAGTTCGTGATGGGTTCCGATGCCTGTGACTTTTCCTTTTTCGATAAAAATGATTTTGTCGGCATCGACAATGGTTGATAAGCGGTGGGCGATTACAAAGGTGGTTCTGCCTTCCATTAATCGTGATAATGCTTGCTGGACAATCCCTTCTGATTGGCTGTCCAAGCTTGCGGTTGCTTCATCCATCATTAATATTTGGGGATCTCGTAAAAAAGCCCTTGCAATCGCAATCCGCTGTCTTTGCCCGCCAGAAAGTTTTACCCCGCGTTCGCCAACCTCTGTATCCAATCCTTCTGAAAAGGAACGGATAAATTCATCGGCATAGGCCATCCCTGCTACTTTCCAAAGATGTTCGTCAGAGATTGATTCTCTGTTTGGCAAGCCATAACATAAATTTTCACGAATCGTTCCAGCCATCATTGCACTTTCCTGTGAAACATAACCAATCTGACTACGCCAAGATTCGATTGATAAATCAGTGATGGGGATATCGCCAACGATTATTTGTCCCGAAGTTGGTTCATAATAGCGTTCAAGTAAACCAAACATCGTGGTTTTTCCGCCGCCACTTGGTCCAGCAAAAGCAATCATTTCTCCAGGCAGTGCTTCAAAGGAAACCTTACCAAGGACAGGCTCATCCTCACTGTATGCAAAAGAAACATCCCTTACATAAATAGGCTTATTGGTAATATCCATTTCCAACCCTTCCTGCCCTTCTTCTAAAGGCAGTTCTAAAATATCAATAATCCTTTCAGTTGCACCTTTTGCCTTTTGCAGCTGAGTAAAAAACATCGCGAAACTGGTGATTGGAAAAATAATTTGGAAAAGGTAGAGCAGGAAGGCAACAAGTGACCCAGTTGACATCGTTCCATTGGCAACCCGCATGCCACCGTACCCAATAATCATCACAATCACGATCATGACGACCAAGTACATGAATGGAGCAATTAATGCGGTTATGCGTGCTTCTTTAAGACCGAAGCCGAGTAATTTTTCAATACCGGATAATCCTTTTGTTTCTTCATGATGTTCAGCGGTAGAGGCTTTCATTAAACGTATTTCACTAAGTGTCTGTTGGATAATTCCTGTAAAAGCTGCTGTTTCATCCTGTAAACCGCGGGAGATTTTTGCCATTTTCCTTCCTAATGGCATCATAATAATAAAGGTAAGAGGAACAGATATTAACATTAGTAAGGTCATTTTCCAATCCATGATCAGGAGTATGGTAATGGCGCCGATAATGGAGATAATACCTGTAATGAATTGTGGGAAGTGATTTGAAATTAACTCACGGACAATACTCGTATCATTGATGACACGACTGACGGTTTCACCACTGGATTGTTTATCAAAATAACTTACAGGTAAACGAATTAATTTGACCCACATCCTTTCACGGAGCCGGGCGACAATCTTTTGACCTACAAAGCTAAGCAGGTAAATCGATACCCCGTTGATGATCGCTTGAAAAATAAAAGCCGCCCCAATGCCAATCATAAGCGGAACACTTAAGGCGGACACCGAAAAACCATCCACTAAGTTTTTGGTTAATACAGGAACAAGGAGACCTGCAAGGGTTGTTATTAGACTTGCTGTTAGACCTATAATAAGTGCAAGCTTTGGAATTTTAGTTGATAAAATAAGAGAGACAAAAGGCTTTAAGCCATTTTGCTTATTGTCCATATGTACGACTCCAATCCTTGGAAAAAGTGTATTCAATGGCAATGATACTTTCATATGGAGTGATATGCAAATAATATTTTGGTAAGATGGAGCAAGGAATGGAAAGAGAGGGAAAGCATATGAAGAATGATACAAAAGCGTGGATTTATGTGCTGCTTGCAGGATTTCTTGAAATCGTCTGGGCAAGCGGATTTAAATATGATGAGGTTCCTACCTGGGTAGTTTTAATTGCAATATTATTAAGCTTTGATTTAATTATCCGTGCGACGAAAGTGATTCCTGTAGGTACGGTGTATGCTGTGTTTGCGGGAATTGGTACGATTGGAACCGTTATTGTTGAGGTTATTTTTGAAAATGGCTCCGTTAGTCCCTCAAGGATTGCCCTTATTTTATTACTATTGCTTTGTATAATTGGATTGAAATTAACAAGTACTGAGGACGCGAGTAAGGAGAGTGAGAGTTAATGGATTGGCTATTACTTATTTTTGGAGGAGTTTTTGAAGTTGTTGGCGTGATTGGACTTAAAAGAACAGCTGAAAAAAATAACTGGATCAATTATTTAATTTTAATAGGTGGATTTGTAATGAGCTTCCAGCTGCTAGTTCGGGCGATGGAAACCATCCCATTATCAACTGCTTATGCGGTATGGACAGGTATTGGAACAGTGGGAGCAGCAGTCGTTGGAATGGTTTTCTTTAAGGAATCCAAGAGCTGGCTTAGGGTTGCTTGTATACTTGGGATCATTTTTTCCGTTGTTGGTTTAAAGCTTGTTCATTAAAAAGTGAAAACATCTCTCGAAAACCGGGAGATGTTTTCTTTTTATTAAGTAGATAATTTTTCAAGCTCGGAAAATACAGCTTCATAATCTTCTTTTTTATCTGCTTTAAAGGAGGTGTTAATATAGGTGATGATTCCATCTTTATTGACGATGAAGACAGAGCGAGTGGCGACTTCGCCTTTTTCGTTAAACACTTTGTAATCTTTTATCGTTTGTCTGCGCCAATCGGATACTAATGGATAGGGCAAGGTCCCCATGCTGGCAGCAAAGACTCTGTGCGAATGGATATGGTCCGCACTAACCCCAAGTACTTCTGCATTTAACTGTTCAAACCTTTTGTAATCCTCTTTCCAAGAGGAAATTTCTTTAATTCAGCCTGGAGTAAAATCCATACCATAAAAAGCCACAACCACGTTCTTTTTTCCTCGATAATCTGAAAGTGCGAGGGGATCCGTTGTGGTTGCAGGTAGTGAAAAATCAGGGGCAACATCCCCAACCTTTAAGATTGCTTCCAAAATAAGTTCTCCTTTCGACAAAACCATATTCTTAGCTAGGTTTCCCATTTAATGAAGAAATAGACAAAAAAGATTCTGCTAGGCACAATCTTTCACTTTAATTTCCTCATATGGATTTACGAGATTAACACCTTTTTAATGTCACAAAATAGTCAGAAATAGGTGAAAATAGTTCTCAATTACCTGTTGACTTGAAAATGGGCACTGTTTATAATCAGGAGTATAAGACGTTGATAATGATTTTCAGTGTCATTTATTTTTGTTTTTGAGTGAAAATCATTCTCAATTACATATTAGTTTTTAGGTGATAATAATGTTCAACGATATTTTTTTTAGTCGTAAATGAAAATTATTATCAATTAGGTTTGTTTTACTCTTTACTGATATTAATTCTCATTTATATAAGATTAATAGAAAAATAGAAATGATGGAGACTCACCATGAAGAAAAGATATCTATTACTAGCATTAATAGTCTTGTCTGCAGGATCCTTGTTTGTTGGAGTAAGCAGTATATCACCAATGGACTTGTTGGATGTTCAATCAGAGGAGACACAGATTTTCCTAATTAGCAGACTTCCAAGGCTGATCGCAATTTTACTAGCAGGAGCAGGGATGAGTATTGCAGGGCTGATTATGCAGCAGCTTAGCAGAAACAAATTTGTATCACCGACCACTGCTGGAACGTTAGATGCAACCCGGTTAGGTATCCTCGTCTCGATGCTGTTATTCGCAAATGCAACCATGCTCGAAAAGATGGCAGTTGCCTTTGCTTTCGCACTTGCGGGTACATTTGTTTTTATGAAAATTCTTGATCGAATTAAGTTTAAGGATGCCATTTTCATACCGCTAGTTGGCTTGATGTTCGGAAATATATTATCCTCGGTGACGACTTTTTTCGCATACCGCGCGGATGTCATTCAAAATATGGCTGCTTGGCTGCAGGGGGATTTTTCAATGATTATGAAGGGGAGATATGAACTGCTCTATATTAGCCTTCCCATCTTAATCATTGCCTACTTTTATGCGAATCGTTTTACGGTCGCTGGAATGGGCGAAGATTTCTCAAAAAATCTTGGGCTTGCCTACCGGCGTGTTGTCAATATTGGCCTAATTCTGGTAGCGCTGGTAACAACAACAGTCGTTTTAACAGTCGGAATTATCCCGTTTCTAGGGTTAATTATTCCTAATATTATCTCGATTTTTAAAGGTGATCATTTGCAAAAAACTCTACCGCACACAGCACTTCTTGGAGCTATCTTCCTGTTAATATGTGATATTTTGGGCAGAGTCCTCATTTACCCTTATGAGATTTCGATCAGTCTCATGGTTGGTGTAATCGGAAGCGGAATTTTCTTATACTTATTGTTCCGGAGGAAGGCCTATGCGTAACCCAGTAAAATTGGTTATTCTCGCATTGATCGCTGCGGGAGTTTGTGCCATTTATTTATTCCACGAATTAAACGGGAGCTTTGGATATGCCCTTCCAAAGCGAACGATAAAGGTGTTAGCCATGGTGTTAACGGGTGTGACGATTGCCTATGCAACGGTTGTTTTTCAGACCATTACACATAATAAAATCTTAACACCAAGCATTATGGGGTTGGATTCACTTTATCTGCTTATGCAGACATTGATTATCTTCTTTTTAGGTTCCGGTCATATGATTATGGTCAATAAACAGGTGAATTTTTTACTTTCAGTCGTAGTCATGATTATATTTGCACTGCTTTTATACAAGTTTTTATTTAAAAAAGGCAATCAGCCTATCTACTTTTTATTACTTATCGGAATTATAGTTGGAACTTTTTTCTCAAGTATCTCAACCTTCTTTCAAGTCTTAATTGATCCAAACGAGTTTCAAATTGTTCAAGACAAAATGTTTGCGAGTTTCAATAATATCAATTCAGACTTAGTTTGGCTTGCGATTATCATCGTGGCACTTGTGATGATTTATGCATGGCGTTTCTTACCGTATTTGGATGTCTTGTCTTTAGGTCGTGAAACAGCGATAAATCTAGGGGTTCCGTATGATTCAATCGTACAAAAAATGCTTGTGATTGTGGCAGTCTTTATATCCATCTCGACTGCTTTAGTAGGACCGATTACCTTTTTTGGCTTAATTGTAGCCAATTTGTCTTATCAATTTTTCAAAACCTACAAACACACCACACTGATAACAGGTGCCATCTTGATGAGTGTCATCGCTCTTGTAGGCGGGCAGTGGGTAGTCGAACGAGTTTTTACATTTTCAACAACGTTAAGTGTCATTATTAACTTTATCGGCGGTGTGTATTTCATCTATTTACTACTGAAGGAGAGGAAAGCAGCATGATAAGTGTAAGGGCTTTGTCAAAGTATTATGGGAAAAAGTCCGTGGTTGAGGATGTGACCGTTGATATCCAGCCTCGGAAAATTACGAGTTTTATTGGACCTAATGGTGCGGGAAAATCAACCTTACTATCCATGGTAAGCCGACTGCTTGATTCTGATACCGGTGAAGTGCTGATTGATAAAGCTGATGTAAAAAAGATGAAGTCTAATGACTTTGCAAAAAAAGTGTCGATTTTAAAACAGTCTAACTACATGAATGTTCGGCTGACGATACGTGAACTCGTTTCTTTTGGAAGGTTTCCCTATTCAAAGGGCAGGCTGACAGAGGAAGATGAAAGGATTGTCGACCAATCACTTGAATATATGCATTTAACCGATATGCAGGATAATTTTTTAGATGAATTATCTGGAGGTCAAAGACAGCGTGCCTTTATCGCGATGGTGATTGCCCAGGATACCGAATACATTTTGCTTGATGAACCATTGAACAATTTAGATATGAAGCATTCCGTTCAAATCATGAAAATCCTGCGCCGTCTTGTTGATGAGCTTGGAAAAACCGTTGTCATTGTACTCCATGATATAAACTTTGCATCCGTTTATTCCGACCGAATTGTCGCGATGAAGGACGGCAAGGTCGTGAAAGATGGGCGTACGGATGAGATCATCCAATCAGACGCGTTAAAAGAGATTTACGATATGGATATTCCCATTCAGCAAATGGGTGGCTGCCGAATCTGTGTATATTTTAGTTCATAATAAGGGAGAGATACATGTATGAAAAAGTGGAGTTTTTTAGTTGTTATGGTTGCAATGATTTTAATGTTAGCAGCTTGTGGCGGGGCAAAGGAAGAAAGTAAGACAGAATCAACGGGTTCAAAAACAGCCTCAGAAGAGAAATTGACGATTGAACACAAGTATGGAGAGGCAGTAATTGATAAGAATCCAGAAAAAGTAGTTGTATTTGATTTTGGAATTCTAGATACATTAGATGAATTAGGGGTGGAAGTAACAGGTGTTCCACAAACAACAATACCAGCTTATCTTGAAAAATATGCTGATAAAAAGTACACAAATGTCGGCAGCTTAAAAGAGCCTGACTTTGAAGCCATTCATGCGATGCAGCCAGATGTTATTTTTATCAGTACTCGCCAGGCTGAATTATACGAACAATTTGCAGAGATTGCTCCAACTGTGTATGTCGAATTAGATTATACAAAATACATGGAGTCTTTTGAAAAAAATATGAACCTTGTTGGTGAAATTTTTGACAAGAAAGAAGAAGTAGCAAGCTCTGTTGAAGAGATTAAAGCAAGCGTAGAGAAGTTAAATAAGGAAGCTTCTGCACTTGATAAAAAAGCGTTAATTGTCTTAGCAAATGAAGGAAAAGTGAGTGCCTATGGACCAAGTTCTCGTTTCGGCGTGATTCATGATGTGTTTGGTTTCGGAGCAGCAGATGAGAAAATTGAAGTATCAACCCATGGTCAGAGCATTACGATGGAATACATTATGGAAACAAATCCAGACGTATTGTTTGTCATTGACCGTAACTCAGCAGTAGGCGGCGAAGCTGGTGCAGAAAAAGTAATCGAAAATGAACTGGTTAAAAAGACAACGGCTTTTAAAGAAAACAAAATTATCTATCTTGATCCAGACGCATGGTACTTAAGCGGCGGCGGATTACAATCAGTAAAAATGATGACAGAAGAGATTGAAGCATCATTATAAGGTGTTGAAGTCAGGGATCGGTGCCTGTCACCATTATCGAAATGGAGATATTATTGTTTTATCAATAGTTGAATCCAGCCAAGATTATACTACGTTAAGGGTTAATCTTTAGCGTTGAAATTGATAGAGGAGGCTGACACTGAGGGGGCATCTAGATTCCCCTTAGTGTCAGCCTCTTTGTATTATTTTTTTCTATTTGTTTTAATGCTACCCAGTTTTAAAAAAATCTTTCATTTATTCCACAATTCTGTAAAATGAAATTGAAGGATAATGATAGATTTGGAGAGAGTGCAATGGCAAAATGTTACCCGATTTTTGGTAGTGAGGATGCAGCGGATTTATTTAATCCTGATGAGATGCTTGATTTATTTCTTAGATGTACGGTCGATGCAATTTGTATTATAGATATGGAGAATCGGTTTATTCGAATTAATCAGATTTACTCTAGGATATTTGGCTACACAGAGGAGGATGTCATTGGCAGAAGGTATGAGGAACTCCCTATACCAGATCATTTGGATGATATTATAGTACAAGTGAAAAATGGACAAAACTTCCCCAATCTGATTACTCAGAGCTATCATAGAGATGGACACATGGTAGACATTGCTGTTTCCTACTCTCCACTACGAAATTCATCCGGAGAGATTATTGCCATCCTAGGAATCTATCGTGATATCACAAAAGAAATTAGTATGGAAAGAGAATTAAAGCGAACACGTGAATTATATAAATTAATCACCGAGAATGCTTCGGACCTAATAAAGGTGTATTCCAAGGATTATAAAATCGTTTATGCCTCTCCTTCTCATGAAAAGGTAACCGGGTATACACCTGAACAATTACTAGGTCTTCATGTGTTTGATGTGATCCAGCCAGAGGAACAAGAAGCCTTAATAAGTATGGTTGAGAAACTAGTAGAAACTGGAGATCCTCAACTGATACAAATAACAATGAAAACAAAGGATAATAAAGTATTATACGTCGAAACAACAGTATCCCCCGTTTATAATGAAAAAATGGAGGCTGACTCCTATGTTACTGTAAGTAGAAATATTACCGATCGAGTTGAAAATGATGCGGCACTACGCAATTTAGACCGTCTTTCTATTATTGGCCAATTAGCTGCAGGGGTTGCCCATGAAATTCGAAATCCATTGACATCCTTGAAAGGATTTTCAAAACTATTAAAATCCGCGACACCTATTGAAAAGCAAAGTGAATATTTAGCAATTATCTCTGAGGAGTTAGACCGTATCGATATGATCGTCAATGAATTTATGTCATTGGCAAAACCTCAAGCAAATCAGTTTGAACGAGGGAATTTAATTTCAATCTTGGATAGTACAGTAAATGTGTTACGTCCACAAGCCATGCTCGATAATGTTCAGGTCAGAATTAATTATCCAAAAGACTATCCCAAAGAAGACCGTTTTGATCTTCTATGCTCCCCAAATCAACTCAAACAAGTATTTGTAAATATTTTAAAAAATGCTATTGAGTCGATGCCAAAAGGGGGAATCGTTACGATTAGCATCCGAAAGTTAAAAAATAAGAGAGTAGTAATCACCTTTAAGGATGAAGGGCCAGGGATCGACTCTGAACTTCTAAAGTGTTTAGGAACGCCGTTTTATACAACGAAAGACAAGGGAATCGGCCTTGGTTTAACTGTAAGTAACAAGATCGTTCAAGAACACAACGGGATGATGAAAATAGAGAGTCAACAAGGGAAAGGTACAACCGTGAACATTGAATTGGAATATCTCTAAAGGAGTTTTCGATTGGGAAATTCCTGAGTGCGACCAATTATAGAAATAGTTCTAAAAACAATTAAATGCCTATCAATCTTTACGCCAGTCCATCATTAGATATAGAAATAGCATTAATTATGGATAGGGATGGATTAATATGGCGAAAAGGAACAGAGGGAAAACAATAAACTACCTGCCATCAAAAGGTCGTGGGACATGTCCGTTCTGTGGCAGGACAAGAATAAAGTTGTTATATCCACATAAGACAGAAACCAACCAAACGGTAAAAGTATGTAAAAACTGTCGGTTAAAAAAATACTAAACTACGTTCCTAGGGGTGTTTCCTTAGGAACTTTCTTGATCTAGTTCCATTTTTCGAAGACTGTCTTTCAGAACCTGTTCGTTAATTCCATTGACTAAAGAATATTTCTCTTTATAAATCGCATGAATGAATTTGATAATGGTTTCTCTGTGAAATTCATCCATTTGTATACCTTTTATAAAAAGATTAAGTGGAATTGGTTCATGTTCCATATGTAAAGGTGGCTGCAAATAATTGATTTTGTTAACCTTTTTGTAATGATTTCTTTCGAAGAACTGGTTTCTTTTTAAGCAATTTTCTTTTTCCTCATGGGTATGGACGATTTCTTGAGTTTCTGTTTCTAGAATAATTCCATCTAGGTTGGATTTTCCTGATGCAATCGCATCTTCTCTTAATAATTCTTCCATTTTTAATAATGTTTTTGAACCTACACCTTTACCTCGTATAAGCGGATTTGTGGCAATATAAACAATAAATCCTGCATTTACTACCTCTAAATAGTGTCCAGTGGCAAAGGATACAAGTTGTTCTCCATCTAAACCTACTAGAAAACGAAAACTATTCGGCTTTTGATTTTTCGTATAGTGCAACCCCTTTAGAAAAACTTCATGGGGTTCCCTTACTCCAATAGGAAATACTGAATCATATAAAGGTAAAACCTTCTCGTAGTGATGCAAATGATCAATGGTCACTTCATCCCATTTAATATTCATAAAAAAACCTGCCTTATCCAAGTGGAAATTTAAACTGTAATCACGATAAGTGTACAACAAAAAGTGATTAAACATAAAAAATGGGCAACTTTTAAAGTATATAGAGAGAATGTCCACTCCACACGGACAAAAAGGCGTAAATGTCCACGGGCGGTGACAGGCACCGCCCGTGGACACGTTCCACCTAGGGTGGACACTTGACAGCTTAAATGTATACATTAAATAGCATGCAAAAAAGCTCAGAGTAACTCTGAGCTTGTCTCAATTTAGAGGAGTTTTTTCATTAAAGCTCCCAATTGTATAAGAAAATAGAGGGATTATATGTGAAACCATTTTGCTTATTTTCCCCAGACCACCTGTAACTCAATTATTTTAGATTAAACATACCTTTTCCGGTTTTCATATCTACTGGCAATGATGAATGTTCGTGTGTTATGAGCCAAGACTCATTTACTTTTTTTAAGCCAAATGTAAAACGGTTTGTCATTTGACGAAGTTTCTCTCCAGCTTCGTCTCTGTAAACAGCGAACGTAACAGCACAATGAATAAATGCAACATTAGTACTTTCTTCAATAGTTAAATCATTAAAATCTACTTTTAGTAAATCTCTGTCTTCACTCAAACCAGTAAACCACTCTATCACATTTTCTCTCCATAAAGAAATACCCTTACACTCCCAGTTTCCCCAGCAATCATAAATATGTACATCAGCAGCATAGGTAGATAGAAATTTTTCAGCATCTTTTTCATAAACGGCACATTTGTAATTTTCAAGAACGTC
>NZ_JBALNQ010000026.1:65592-70955 GCF_036961885.1 Neobacillus niacini
ATGTCCTTTAACAGAAAAAGACAAATTTTTATACAGTTATATTTTAACATAAATTACCTATTCCTTTTGTTTATTTTCAGTAGATCACTATTCCTTATTTCATGCTCAATCCTTTTTTTTATGAAAACTGCAAGTTGTTTAGGATGTGGTGGGTAATGGATAATTTCTCTGTACCATATCCATAATAATTACATTTGATTCAGAAAAATTGAGGAGGGCACTATGTTCATGAAACGGCATGGAAAGTTAATTTTTCCGGTTGTTATCGGGATTTTCATAATAGGAACAACCTTTACGAGTAGAAATGAAGTAAACGCTAAAAGCGGAGTTAGTAGAAATTTTGCGAGTAGAAATGAAGCAAACGTTAAAAGCGGAGTTATTAGAAACATTATTTTTCTAATAGGTGATGGTATGGGTGTTTCCTTCACCTCAGGCTATCGCTATTATAAAGATGATCCAGCGACTATTGAACTGGAACCAACGGAATTTGGACCATACCTTGTTGGGCAGCAGACCACATTTCCGAACGATCCGAAATTTAACATCACAGATTCTGCGGCTGCAGCCACGGCCATGGCAACAGGTGTGAAAACCTATAATGGGGCAATTGGCGTTGACAAAGACCACTCTAAATTGAAATCAGTCCTCGAAACAGCGAAGGAAAAAGGGAAAGGAACTGGCCTTGTTGCAACAGCACCAATTACACATGGTACTCCTGCGGCGTTTGGTGCCCATGTTACCCAGCGGGAAAGCATGGCTGTGATTGCTGATGCGTATTATCAGGATTTAGTAAGCGGCAAGCATAAAATTGATGTAATGCTTGGCGGAGGGTCAGACTGGTTTATCCGCAAAGATCGGAACCTAGTGGAAGAGTTTGTTAAAGACGGATTCAGCTATGTAAATAACCTTGAAGAGTTGAAAAATGACCAAAATCGCCAGGTATTAGGGCTATTTGCAAAAGATGGTCTGCCAAAAATGATTGATCGTACAAAGAACATTCCTTCCTTGGCTGACATGACCATTTCTGCAATAGAGCGTTTAAATATGAATGATAAAGGGTTCTTTCTAATGGTGGAGGGAAGTCAAATTGATTGGGAAGCACATGACAACGATATTGTCGGTGCTATGAGTGAGATGGAAGACTTTGAGAAGGCGTTTAAGGTGGCCATTGACTTTGCAAAGAAGGACGGTCATACATTAGTGATTGCAACGGCTGATCATTCAACAGGTGGATACACAATAGGGGCTAGAGGACAATATAATTGGTTTAGCTCTGTAATCAAAGCAGTAAAACGTTCACCTGATTATATGGCAATGAAAATCGTTAAAGGGGCAGATGTCAAAGAAACCTTAACAAAATACATCGACCTTCCTTTAACACAAGATGAAATTAAATCAGTAGAAAAAGCGGCAAGAACAAAAAAAGAGAAAAACATTGACACGGCCATCGAAGAAATCATTAACCACCGTTCCTTTACAGGCTGGACAACGGATGGCCACACAGGCGAAGACGTAAACGTCTATGCTTATGGTCCTGGGAGCAAGCGCTTCCAAGGGCAAATCGACAACACCGACCATGCGAAAATCATCTTTGACATCCTGAAATGAAGAGGCGATGATTGGTGCCTGTCACCGCTCGTGGACACTTCTACCCCTCATGCAGACTATATGGGGGGTAGTGCATTATGTTTTTATGTGTTTGATTGAGTAGGCTGCGAGTTGTACTCGGTTTTCTAGATCTAGTTTTTCCAAAAGGTTTTTGATATGGTTTTTTACTGTGTTTTCAGCTATAAAGAGGTGTTCTCCTATTTGTTTGTTGGTTAGGCCATCCGATAGTAATAAGAGGATTTCCTTCTCTCTGGGAGTAAGTGATTTTATTGTTTGTATATGAACTAAGTCTTTCTCTCTGAATTGATAGAGAAGCTTTCCTGCCATTCCACGAGTAGTTTCACTTGAGCCATCCACAACTGAGTGAAGATATTGGAGCCAATCATCGGGATCCATATTTTTGAGCAAATACCCTTGTGCGCCGTATTGAATAGCAGTAAATAAATCAGCAACATTATCTGAGACACTCAATATTATAACTTTTATGAACGGGGAGGTCTCTTTAATGATTTTTGTTGCCTCTAGACCATTTAAAATTGGCATTTCAATATCCATTAAAATTATATCCGGAACTAAGTGCTTGCTAAGTTCAATTGCTTCTGTTCCGTTTTTTGCCTGCCCAACAATGGTAAAATAGGGATCATCTTCAAGCATTTCGCTAATGGCCAGACGTGCATGCGGATGATCATCAGCAATTAGAACACGAAATGGATTTATCACTTTACTTATCTCCCTTCAACCAAATTTTTGTCCCCACCAGCTCTTCAGAAGTGATCTCTAAATCAGCCTTTATTCGGTCGGCACGTTCTTTAAGCATGGAAATTCCATATTTATTAGCCGGCAATTCGGTTAACCTGAATCCCTTCCCATTATCCTCTATCACCATTTCCCAATGGGAATCACTTGTTTGCAAAGTGAAATTCACACTAGATGCTTCTGCATGCTTTCGAATGTTTGTGAATGCCTCTTGGATAATTCCAACTAATTGCACCACTTCAGCTGGGGTAAAATAGGATTCTTTACTAGTGATGTCCGTGTGTAAATCAATTCCTGACACAGTACTCCAGTCGTCAAGCCAATACTTGATCCGTTTTGAAAAAGAAACATGTTCGTCTGGGCTGATTCGTAAATTGAAAATGGCTTGTCGTAAATGCGAGTCAATCGAATTAACAAGCGCGCCAGCCTCGTCCGTTTTTCCTTTTTTTAGCTGTACCTTAAGTAAAAAAAGGGTTTGAGCTATGCTATCATGTAATTCCTTTGCCAGCCTTTCCCGTTCTTCATAAATGGCGCGCATTTCTCGTTCCTTTGTAATCCTTTGGTTTTTTAAATCAATAGCGCGAAACATCCAAGTGGAAAAGATATATGAAATAATCAGGGTTAGAAATGTAATCCAAAAGTTACCTGCCGTCATCGAAAGATTATGAAGCAGTACACTATGCCGAAAAAATTCAAATCCACCAATTAATACAGTTGGAATAAAAATGCTAAAAAACTTTAATGTACGATAGGACATACCTATTCTCCTTTTTCACTTGTTCAGTCTTTGCAAAAAATCCAAGATTGCTCTTGGATTTTCGGAAGTTATACAATTTTATTGCTGTTTTCGATACAAGTGTAACAAATCAACCATGAATTTATTGGGATTAATGTGGTCATTTTTTAACAATGTGACCAATTTCCCATCTTCCATAAATAATACACGGTCTGCAACCTCGGAGGCAACGTCCATCATATGGGTCGAAAAGATAATCGTCGAGCCACTACTTTTAATTTCTTTTAAAAGTGTAATAAAAATATCAATCCAATAAGGGTCTAGTCCATTTGTCGGTTCATCAAGAATCAAGACAGCTGGCTGCCCTGCCCACGCCTGGCCAAACAGCAGCCTTTGACGCATCCCTTTTGATAAGTGTTTGACCATTTCATCCTTCTTTTCTTCCAGTCCAAGAATAGTGATTACCTCTGTAATACGGGTTGGCGGAGTATTCCTAAATGCAGCATAAAAACTTAAAAACTCGTGTACTGTCAGTGTCTCTTGGGCATAAAATTCATCTGGCATATAGCCAATTAACGATACATACTTCTTTCTATCCTTTAGGATATCTACATCTTCAATGATTACTGTACCTTCACCGGGTGAAGAAATGCCAGCAATAATATGGAGTAATGTACTCTTTCCTGCTCCATTACCTCCACAAAGGGCAATACACTCCCCAGCTTCTACTTGCAATGAGAAAGGGTGGAGTGCAATGTTCTTTTTAAAAACTTTGGATGCACGTTTGATTTCTAGGCGAGTGGTCATTGAAGCTGTCTCCTTTTTAAAATAAAGAATGATAGTGTAAACAATAGGGTTAGGTAACTAATAAGATAAACAAAAAGAATGAACCAGCTGGCGCCAGATTGGAATAAATGAACGATAGAATCATAGGATTCGCCGAATATCGACCCGCTGTCCCACTTGATGATTAAAAATATACGCAAAAACTCAGCGGGATTTACTACCAGTGCAATCTTCATTAACACATCAATCATTGTGTAAGGGACCAATCCTAACACCGCAATAAGTGCTGTAGGCCAAATCATTATCAGGAAAAACCAGATAGCCACCGTTAATGTCAAGGCCTTCCATCTTGTACGGGCTAGAGTACCAAAAAAAATGCCGAGAAGGAGAAAAATAAAGATGAGAAACAATGAAAAAAGATAGATGCCAAGCAGCCATTTTATCGATAACTCGATCCCTGCAGCCAAACCAATGGCCATGCTGATTCCATAACTAAGTGTGAACACAATCGATTGCGCCGTAAACAAGCCTGCAAATTTTCCGAAAAAATAAGTAGGTATGCTAATAGGATAAGTACTTAAAAGATCCCATTGCCCGTTTTCAAATTCATTTGTAATCGAGAAAGAACCGATAATCATCATAAAGAGCGGCAGTAAATATAAAATAATATTCACAATCGTACCCGTTATATTTGTATAGCCAGAAATACTATCATTTGTTCCTTCTAGCAAAAATAGGAGTGAAAATACAGAACCCCAAAGGAGTAAAAATGAATAATAAGAGCGTTGCCGTGTCATTGTTTTCCATTCAGAAAACCATAAGTTTCTCATAGGCTGACTTCCTTTCAAGGAAAAAGACAATCTTTATCGACTGTCTTTTTACCTCCATATTCTTATTTGCTCTTAGTGAGCACTATCGGACTTTTCCATACTCGCCCCGTCGCTATGTCCATTCATTTTCATTTTTTTCATCTCTTCCATCATTTCTTTGTTCCTATCCCATGAATGTTTCTCTAAGTCTTTATAGGTTAATAGGCTTCCTTTATTTTCATCAATGAAGTTTTGTGCATCATCTTTGGTTGTGAAAGAGATGACATTGTATGCCATTGGGGTCTTGATTGATTTACCGTACACATAAGTGGCATTTTCCATTTCAATCCATTTACTTGTTGAATAATCCCTTACAAACGCGGCATCAATTTTTTCATTTTTGTTTTCCTCGATCCATTTATTCATACAACCGATATCATCAAAGACGATTGCTTTACCATTTTCAAGGATTATTTCAGTAGCAAATTGGTTATCTTTCACCTGCATATTACAAACTTCGCACTTATCTGTTTCTTCATTAATAGCAACAGGCTTTATTTCCTTTTTTTCACAGCCGGTAATAAACAATAATAATAGGAATGTAAAAAGAATAAGTTTTAAGTTATGGCGATTCATATTTTTTTCCTCCCGAAATAGATACATAATAG
>NZ_JBALNQ010000026.1:71022-75454 GCF_036961885.1 Neobacillus niacini
CTGCTAAAAATCATGATCATACTGACGATCCATGCAACTGATTGATTGTTTTTTTGCTTTACTTGAGCATTGATATGGTTCTGCATTAAGGGAACTTCATCTGCTACAAGGAGATGTTCTGGACTCTTGAGCATTTTTTGCAGCAATACCATTCCAGGATGCTGAAAGAATAATTGATAGCTAGGAACATCCTCTGTTAGATTAAGGAAAAATGGGTCTGCCCGGTAGCGAATATTACTCTTTCCATCCCCATCCGTATCAAGCTTCAATGCGGCATCCCAATAATTATTTTCGATGTTATTATTGGTTTCCTCGTTTGCTTGTATCTCATTGACATTGCTAGTAAAGGAATTGTTTGTAATTCGGTTATTCTCGATTTTGGTTATTTGTGCGCCAATAAAATTGGCCGTAATATGGTTACTGCTTATCTCATTGTCAGTTGAACCCTCCATATACATGCCAACTCGATTCGTTGAAAGTATATTTTTGCGGATGATAGATGCATGAACATCATAGAGAAGAAGTCCCTGTGAATTCACATTCTCGTTATTGTCCGTTAATTTATTTTCTTCAATAAGGGAATCTTGGGTGTCCATAATCATTGCACCTGTAATATTTTGTTTAGAAATGTTACTTATCATGGATATATGGTCTGAAAACATAATATGGAATCCATATCTTGAATTCTGAATCGTATTTCCTATAAATGTGTTATTGTGACTATTTTCCATATAGAATCCATCCTCAACATGGTTCATTCTAATACCTTCAAAATAATTAGAGTGTGACTGCCACAAATCAATCCCATTTTTACTGCCTTGCCCTGAGATGTTTAGATCCCGCACAATCGCTTTTTCGGTATTGTCGAACTGGATCCCTAGTATAGGAGTATTGATTGTTATATCTTCAAGCACATGATTTTGGCCACTGACAGAGATAGCTGCAGGGCTTTCGTCTTTTGGACAGCTGACGATTGTGATTCCCTTAAGGCTAACTTCTTGACCTGTGACAGTAATTATCGGCTCGGTGCTACAAGATTGGAAGGTTACTCCCTTTTCGCCAACGAGCACAATCGGCTTTTCCAAAACAATCGCTTCGTGATAAACTCCCTTTTTTAAAAATAGAGTATCGCCTTCGGCAGTTGAATCAATTCTAGACTGAAGTGTCTGATCAGCAAAAACCCCCGTTCTATCTCCTAAAAAACTCAAACCAATAATCAAGAAAAACAACACAATAACCCTCATCATAAAAATAATTCCTTCCTAAATTAGACACTCATACTCTTAAACTAGTGAAAATCAGAAATAATTTATATAACCCTTTAGGGCTATAAATCGCATAAATATGAACTTTTTTTGAACAAAAGTGATGCTGAGTATGGTGCCTGTCACCGCTTGTGGACACTGTCCACGCCAGGCGGACAGTTAATTGTGTTTTTCTTTAAGATTTGCTGATTTCTTCACATTCGAGTGCTCTTTTTTAGTGATAGTAATTTTATAATGGTGATAAGATAAGAAACTAGAGGAGCACCTTAATATGAATAGATTAGTGAAGGGTACTGTAATCACAACCTTAATATGTCTCGGTTTAGCAGCGTGCGGGGGGAAGGATGAGGTTAAGGCACCAACTAAACAGGCAATAAAGGAACAAGTTGAAGCAAAAGCAAGTGAAATTGATCCAGAAGAGCTTCTTAATAGCCTCCGAAATCATACGACACTTGTACCAATCGGAGATGTACTTATTCCTGAAGATAACCCGATGAAGCCGGAGGTACTTGAACTGGGACAGATGCTGTTTTTTGATCCGCGACTTTCTGGAAACAACGAGGTAAGCTGTCAAACTTGTCATGACCCAGGAATGGGCTATGGAGATAATCAGCCGACCTTTGCTAAGTATACTGGAGGCAATGGGGCAAGAAACAGTCCTACCGTTATCAATGCTGGTTATTACAAGACAAACTTTTGGGATGGGCGAGCGGCTTCTTTAGAAGAGCAGGCGCTGGGACCGATTCAAAATCCTGATGAGATGAATCAGCCGCTTGATGAACTCATCCAAGAGCTGTCTGGAGTAAAAGGTTATCAAGAACGATTCCAGGCTGCTTTTAATGAAGGAATAACAGAACAAAATATTGCAAAGGCCCTTGCTGCCTTTCAGAGGCAAATTGTTGTTAAGGATACACCGTATGACAGGTTTCTTGAAGGAGACATGGAGGCATTAACCAAACAGGAAATCAGCGGTCTTCGTTTGTTTACTGGAAAGGCTCTTTGCGTGACATGCCACAATGGAGCGAACCTCACGGATAACAATTTTTACAATATTGGTCTTAATACCGAAGATAAAGGCAGACAGGCCGTTACTGGGGAGGCAGGAGACCTGGGAAGAATTCGAACCCCTGGATTGTATGGAATTACCCACACTGCACCATACATGCGTGATGGCAGTCTTGCCACTCTTGAAGAAGTCATCGATTACTATGACCATGGCGGAGATGACCATCCTAACAAAAGCTTCTTTATGCAAAAATTTATGAGTCCGATTGGCTTAACAGACCAAGAGAAGGCAGACTTATTAGCCTTTTTAAAAGCTTTAGGTGGAGAGCCGCCGGTTTTTAAAAAGCCAGTACTTCCGTAACAAAAGAATCCTGAGCTTTACGCTCAGGATTTTATATTATAGAAGGGTTCAAATTTTTATGCATAAACTTTTTTCGCAGGTGCATCGATAACAGAATAGTAATGATCAACTAAGTTTTCGAATATTTGGTCCCACTTTTGAGTTAGTGCATATTTTCGAGCATTTAACGACATTTGTCTCCGTAGTGAGTCATTAGTCAATAACTGAACAATACGTTGGGTAAATTCCTCTGCATTTCCTGGTTCACACAGATGTCCGGTAACGCCCATAGAAATAATATTTCTTACTCCGCCAGAATTTGCCCCGATTACGGGAGTTCCGCTTGCAAGTGCTTCTAATACAACATTTCCAAAGGTTTCTGTTGGGGATGGGAAAATAAATAAGTCTGAAGCTGAATAAACCTCTGCTAATCCTTCGCCTTTTAAAAAGCCTGTGAAGCTCATATTAAGCGGTGCACTAGTTTTGAGTTCATCAAGTAATGGACCATCCCCAGCAATTAACCAGTGTACCTGTTGTTTTATTTCAGCAGGTAAAGAGTTTGCGGTTTTCATTAGAGTGTGTAAATCCTTTTCTGGTGCAAGCCGGCCAACAAACGTCAAGATTAATTTTTCCGATATACGATAGCGATTGCGAACATTCTCTTTTTTATAATTGGGATGGTAAAGCTGGCAATCAACGCCCCTTGGCCAGATTTCCAGATTGGAAAAACCACGGATATTTAGTTTTTCCAATGTGTCAATCGATGGAACAAAGAGTTTTTGAAAAGGACTATGAAACCATTTCATGTATTTCCAGAGAGGTTTAGAAAGGAATTCAAGGTCATAAAAATGTAAATAGTCACTGAAATCCGTGTGGTAGGAACCAACGATTGGAATATTAAACTTTTTTGCATAATAAACACCGGAAAGACCGACAGTAAACGGTGTTGCAACATGTATCAAATCTGGAGAGAACCGTTCGATTTCTGACTTGATTTGCATGAAATTTGGAAAAGCTAATCGACATTCAGGATAAAGAAAAAAAGGTAAGCTTTTTAACCGATGAATATGATCTGAAACATATTCATTTGAAACGGACTCAGGAGCAAATACCTTATAGGAAAAGCCTTGTCTTTCGAGATAGTGAGTAAATCGATGGAGTGTTCTCGCAACCCCGTTTACCTCTGGATAAAAGGTGTCAGTGAAAATGGCGATTTTCATAAAAACATCTCCTTAGCAAGTTCTACCTTATGTCAGGTCAAAAAATAATAACAGAGACTTCCGAAGCACGCACCAAGTATTCCCCCTGCAATGACGTCTGAAGGATAATGTAAACCTAAATAGATTCTTGATATTCCTACACAGATTCCCAAAGGAATGAGGAAGATGGCTAGTAATGGTGCTAGCAGGATAAAAGGGGTAATCACTGAGAAAACGGCTGTTGTGTGACCTGATGGAAATGAATGATCCTTTAATGGATTAGGCAATATTTTAGTTGTTTCAATTTGTAGATAAGGCCTTTTTCGTGGAAAAAGCTTCTTTACTAGCTGCACGGGTATATGACTAAGGGCCAAGGACAGAGCACTTGAAGTGGCTGCAAGTCTGATTTGGCCTGAAGATAGGATAATGAGCAATAAGGTTGTTGCGCTAATAAAGATGGCCCCGCCAATATTTGTTATCGTACGAAAAAAGAGATTAATCAACTTTTTATCAAAATGGCTATTAATCCCTTGAAACACTTTACACTCGAGTTGATAAAAGGATTGGATTATTCTCATGTTTGGAGTCTCCCTTTATTTTTAGTTTGTGTTAAACTTGGCTGT
>NZ_JBALNQ010000026.1:75529-116724 GCF_036961885.1 Neobacillus niacini
GGAGTCTCGTGCCTTCCGCTCCAATCAACAAGTTCTAAGATCAAAAGTATCCTTTAACACAGCCTATTTTAATGACATTGAACTGACTCTACCCTTTGAAACAACAGGTCTGCCGATTGATACGTAGGTTATTGGGTAACGTTGAATCTCCTTCATTGAATAACAATTTCGTCCATCCAACACAATAGGTTCTTTCATATAAGCAGCGAAGGTGTCCAGTGGCAGATGCTTGA
Source organism: Neobacillus niacini (assembly GCF_036961885.1). Taxonomy (GTDB): domain Bacteria; phylum Bacillota; class Bacilli; order Bacillales; family Cytobacillaceae; genus Neobacillus; species Neobacillus niacini_H. The sequence continues at coordinate 75,763 of NZ_JBALNQ010000026.1, forward strand.
TTTGACCCCACTCTGTTGCGATGATAGCAAAATCTGCGTCTTTGAGAGCTTGCCGAATATCTGTCGTGTAATCAATAGCATTTCCGATTAGCTTATGTGTATTTGGAATGGCTATCGGGTCATAAGCTGTGACATTTGCTCCTTCTTCAAGTAACTCTTTAATAATTGTAATGGAGGCTGCCTCACGAATATCATCTGTTTCTGGTTTAAAAGCAAGCCCAAGTAAGGCGGCCCTTTTTCCTTTTAACGAGCCTATTAACTCCTTTGCTTTTGCCACAAGAAGGGAGTGTTGATGCTGATTGACCTTTATTACCGACTCAAGCAATTCAAAGGGATGTTTGATATTGCCTGCAAGCTGAACCAATGCTTTTGTGTCTTTAGGAAAACAGGAACCCCCATAACCAATCCCCGCTTGGAGAAAAGACTCACCAATCCGTTTATCCTTTCCAATTCCGAATGCGACCTCGTCAATGTTAGCTCCAACCTTTTCACATAGGTTAGCAATTTCGTTGATAAAACTGATTTTCGTTGCAAGAAATGCATTGGATGCATATTTAATCATCTCCGCACTCCTAATATCCGTTACGATTATTGGAATTTTTAATGGGAGATAGAGCTGTTCCATAATCGATGCGGTTTCAGGGTTATCAACTCCCAGAATAATTCGATCTCCTAGATAGAAATCCATTATGGCAGATCCTTCCCGCAGAAATTCAGGGTTTGATACCACTTCAACCTTAAGATGCCGTGGCTTTCGGTAGTGGAAGATTTGCTTGATTTTACCGTTTGTACCAACAGGGACTGTACTTTTTGTACAGACGATTACATCCTTTTCAATACTGTCAGCAATGGAGTAGGAGACAGCGTAAATGTATGATAAGTCGACCGAACCATCCTTTTTTGCAGGTGCTCCAACCGCAATAAAAATAATGTCAGCATCGGAATAGGCTAGCTTTTGGTCGGTCGTAAATCGGAGGTGACCATTTGAGAGAGTCTTTTCTAATAAAGGTTCCAATCCAGGTTCAAAGAATGGGGAATGTCCTTTTTTGAGTAAAAGTATTTTCTCTTTTTGTGTGTCTACACAGGTTACATGATGACCTGCATCAGCCAGACAAACTGCTGTGATTAGCCCGACATTTCCTGCACCTGCAACCGTAATCTTCATCATATCCCTCCACCATTTGTGTTGTTTGTTTAATCTTATCTGAAAAATTCAAATTCTTTCTAAACTTGGTGTTAAAAGAATGTAAAGATTTTGTATGGGCTTGAGGAAAATGAAAGAAAGAAACGTAAAGACCTGAGCCCTGGTGCGTGTTTTAGTGAACGCAGCATGGCTCAGGTCCCTATTTTGTGTAACGATTGGCATAGCTAGAGGCAACGAATGCATTTGGTTTAATCTTTGGTTCAACTCCCATCGATTCCATTCGAGCGACCATTTCTTTAACAAACTCCCTAGTTTTGTTGCGTTTTCCCGCTCCAATGTCAATATGTCCTTCCATGATAAAAGTTGCACCTTGATAGACGAAGGGAAGAACAATATTGATTAGCCGATTTTTTCGATCTTCTGTAAATAAAGAAACAATATCTTCTGTTAAAGATAATTCAAAGGAAATGCGCTCATGCAGCTGTGTCATCTTTCTTGGAATAACAATCTTCCTGATACAGGCCCAGACACCTTTTCCCTGATTTTGAATGACTATTCCCGTAATAAAAACGGTGTTTGTTTTATGAACCTGCGAATCCGTTCCGACCATTAAACGGTAATTTCCGCTTGGCGCTAGGTTCATGAATTTTACAATGTGTTCGAAGACCTGCTCAAAGGACATACTTTTTTCGCGGAGATTTTGAAACGAATAATCAAACACCTGATAATTTTTCATTTGTACACCACATCTTTCCCTTCGTTATTTTAAGTACACTTACAATTCTTAATATTATTTTATGGAATAAAAATTATTCTTGTGCAGCACGAAAGGAACACACAGCAAACAAAAGTTGTCCAACAAGAGTGCCGTTAAGTCCCACAAGACTTTTTGCGCAAATTATCGATTGAAGTTAAATTATTGTAAATGCAGGAAAACATAACCAACTGTCCACCTGGGGTGGAAAGTGTCTTTTTGTGGTGACAGGCACCATCATATGTTGTACTATTTGTATATTAATTTTTTTGAGGGAAAGGGGTGCTTTGGTTGAGGCAAGTTTATGAGGAGCAGATTTTGGCCTGGTTTGAGCAGTTTCATGCGATTCCGGAGGTTAGTTGGAAGGAGTTTAAAACTACCCAGGCTATTGCTAGTATTTTAGATAATTTGGGTGTTACATATCGTTCGTTTTCAGATGTGACTGGGATTGTTGCGGAAGTAGGCGAAGGCGAAGAGGTAATAGCCGTACGAGCGGAAATCGATGCATTATGGCAGGAGGTTGATGGAGTTTGGCAGGGTAACCACTCCTGTGGCCACGATGCTATTATTTCTATGGTGCTGGGATCGCTTTTATATTTGAAAGATCAGCCCCTCACTAAGAAGGTACGTTTTATTTTTCAGCCGGCTGAGGAAAAAGGAAATGGCTCGATTGCAATGATTGAAAGAGGTGCCGTTGATCATGTGAGCCATTTATTTGGAATTCATCTTCGTCCAGTAGAAGAGCTTCCAATGGGAAGGGTTTCAGCCTCTATTCATCACGGAGCGGCAATCTTCTTAGAAGGAAAAGTTTTTGGTGAGGATGCGCATGGGGCAAGACCACATCAAGGGAAAAACGCAATCGATGTGATTTTTGCGCTCCAGCAATTCGTCAAATCTATCTACTTTTCTCCGTTTGAAGCTTATTCTGCGAAACTTACAAAGATAATCGCCGGAGGCGAAAGCCTAAACATCATCCCAGGCTCAGCAGAATTTGCTATCGATGTCCGTGCTCAAAAAAATGAAATGTTGGAAAAACTCAAAGATAAAATTGATACTGGCCTAACGAATTTAAGTAATTTATATGGTGTAAACATTGAATGGAAATGGAGTGATTTTACACCTGGGGCAGAGGTTTCCCCTGAGGCAGAAGCAATTGCGGAGGAGGCCATTCGCCATACCGTCGGTGATGAGGCGCTAGCGCTGCCAGTCATCACCTCTGGCAGTGACGATTTTCATTTTTATACGATAAAGAATCCAAAATTAAAAGCATCTATGATTGGGGTAGGCGCAGATCTTCAACCAGGATTACATCATCCTAAAATGGACTTTAATAAATCTGCACTGGACATAGGTGCCCGTATACTTGCAGAAACCTTAGTAAGAGCATAAAAGAAGGAGCATTAGCGGCATTAGCTGCAAGCTCCTTTTTTGGTTGTGACAATATGGGTATACATTGATGTATAAATGGTTGAAACTACGTTTCACCCCTGGTGACAGGCACCATTAAAGCAAAGATTTTAGCTCTTGGATTTGCTCGATATGCCGCTCTTCATGTAGGTAGATAAGGTCCACCCATTGATTGAGAGGCATGTAGCCAAATAGCGGGTGCTTGGTTGATTTTTCTGCTAGTGCTGATTTGTCTTCAAGTTGATTATAAAACTCCAAAAATAGGGTCCTTGATTTATTTAATTGTTCTTCAATCTGTTCCAATTCCCATGGACCATCCCCTGGTATGACGATTTCAGGTGCTTGGATCTTCTGGTTACGGTCGGCTATAACCTGAATGGGCCTTGCTTCTGCCTTTTTGCCATTTACTTTATTGTGTCCGTAAATAATCGCCTGGGTGAAGACACTTTCTGTTAAATACAAATGGTGACAAACCTGAGCAATACTCCAAGTATCGGAATCAGGCTTTTTGTTCAGTGCATCAAAGCTAAGTTTTCCAATTTCCTTTAATAACCGATCTCTTGTCGTTTCCAAATTTTCCATTACAGAAGTGCTCATTTCTACATCCCCCTTAAAAAACATTCCATATAGCTTATATTCTCAGTCATAAGGGTTTATTCCTATATATTTTCAAATAAATTGGTGCCTGTCACCGCTCGTGGACACTTTCCACCTGAGGCGGACAGTGCGACAATAAAAGATGCCTGACTCAATAAAAGGAGTCAGGCATTTTGTGGGTCGGTTGTTAAGTGTGTGCTGATCGTTACCGTACATTTTACTATGAAAACAGATAGTATGACATAATACCAGGGGTCCCACCAAACTTGACTGTGGAGGATTCCTATTTTTTGTAATAGAAGGTTCACGGCGTACACCAATAGGGCGGATTTAGCTTCAAGAATATCCATTCTATTCCTGAAAAAAGGCATACAAAAAATAATATCCATACCCAATTCTTCCTTAGTGCAGCTATAAAAGTTGCTACAGCATGCAATGCCAGAGAAGATTTTATTCAAATTATTTTAATATAAAAACACATTATTCCGACTTGACTAATTGGAATAAAAGTAATACTATTTTCATAGATTAATTACGTATCATGGAAAAAATATTAAGGGGGACTAAAAATGAATGCGTTTCTTATTATCGTGAATATCGCAGTTTTGCTGGTACTCATGGTCGGTTTATACTTAATGGCAAAGAAACATGTATCTTTCTCAAAACGTGTTTTCACTGGTTTAGGTTTAGGACTTATCTTTGGTTTTATTATTCATTTAATATATGGTACTGATTCTGAAGTTACTACCAGCACAATCGATTGGTTTAGTATTGTAGGAACTGGTTATGTAAAACTATTACAAATGGTTGTTATGCCGCTAGTATTTATTTCAATTGTTGGAGCCTTTACGAAATTAAAATTGACGAAAAACATTGGAAAAATAAGTGTTCTTGTAATTGGTATTCTTCTTGGAACAACGGCAATTTCTGCCGCAATTGGTATTGGAACTTCATTAGGCTTTGGTCTTGATGGCATTGAGCTTACTGAAGGGGAGGCAGAAAAAGCCCGCAATGAGGCATTAGTAGAAAGAGCTGCAACCGTTGAAACGATGACTGCACCGCAGCAAATTCTTGAGATGTTCCCTAGTAATCCATTTTTAGACTTAACGGGTGCACGTTCAACCTCTACGATTGCGGTAGTAATCTTTGCTGCTTTCATCGGGATTGCTTACCTTGGTGTAAAACGTAAAGAACCGGAGCATGCAGAATTTTTTGCAAAAATTATCGATACTTTATATTCAGTAACTATGAGGGTAGTAACACTTATTCTCCGTTTAACTCCATACGGTATTCTTGCAATTATTACAAAGGTTGCGGCAACAAGTAACTATGACGCGATCGTAAAACTAGGAAAGTTTGTTATCGCATCTTATGTAGCACTTATTCTTGTATTTATTGTTCATTTATTGTTATTAGCAATCGCAAAAATTAACCCAGTTAATTATGTGAAAAAGGCATTACCAACCTTAACATTTGCCTTCACTTCTCGTTCTAGTGCAGGAACATTACCTTTAACGATTAAAACACAATCGAAAGACTTAGGTGTTTCTGAAGGGATTGCAAACTTTGCAGGCTCATTTGGACTTTCAATTGGCCAAAACGGATGTGCGGGGGTTTATCCGGCGATGTTAGCCATAATGGTGGCACCAGCAGCAGGAATTGATCCGCTAAGCCCAGGGTTTATTATTTCTTTGATTCTCGTCGTGGCAATCAGTTCATTCGGTGTAGCAGGAGTGGGCGGCGGTGCGACCTTCGCAGCTCTAATCGTTCTATCCGTTATGAACCTTCCAATAGCAATCGTGGGTCTTTTAATCTCAGTCGAGCCACTTATTGACATGGGACGTACAGCTCTAAACGTAAGTGGATCCATGGTTTCCGGTGTCCTAACAAGTAAAGCAACAGGTGAATTCGATAAAGAAGTATATCAACAACCAAATATCGTGGAAGCATAAAAAGGTAAAAAAATGGTGACAGGCACCACTCGTGTACACAGTCCGTGTGGTATGGACACTTTATTACTGGATAGTCAATTGGCTATCCAGCTTTTTGGGTAATAAAACAAAACTAATCAATAGTTTGATTAATAATATGAAGGTAAAAAAGCAATCCCATTCAATCATTTTTGACTAAAGGGATTGCTTTTCTTTTTATTCCTTTTTCCCAACCCCATGCATGATAAATTGAATGGTATGTTCAATTTCATCCTCATCCTCCCAATCCAAATGAGGAAATAGGATATAACGAGTAAATAGGAAACCAAGGATATTGGTAATCGTTAACCTCGCGATACTTTCAGGCGGCATATCAATTAATAATCCTTTTTCCTGATACCCCACGATAACTTTTTCAACCCGATTAAAGATATTTTTTACCACCAGTTCTAGAAATTGTTCGCGCAATTCCGGCTGGAAAGGAATTTCTTGGAGCATGATTTTAACTACAGGAAGCATTCGTACGAGAAGATCTCTTCTATTTTCAATCGTAGCTCTCAGAAAATCCTCAACTGTTTCATAATTCCGATCGAGCACTTTATTAAAATCCTTAACAACCAGTGGTGCAATAAATTTTGTCATTAGCGGGGCAACGATAGAAACGAGTAATTCCTTCTTCGTTTTATAATGCCGAAATATAGTACCTTCAGCTACTCCTGCTTTTTTAGCAATCTCACTAGTTGAGGATGCCGCGTAGCCTTTTTCTGAAAAGGTCTCAATAGCGGCAACGATAATTTTTTTTTGTTTATCCGTTAATTTATCATCATCAAATAACTGTTCCAGCATTAATTCTTCTTCAGTCATCGTTAACTCCTTTTTTCACTGCTAACTTCCGAAATTAAATTTTTCGATATTTCTTCAATGCTACTATATTTAAAACAATAAAGACAAGGGCGAACCCTAAAAGTACGAAGAGGTCATTGCGAATATCACTTAAACCGAGTCCTTTGTACATCACGCCCACTAAGGCGCTGCCTCCATAATACATGGGCATACATTTGGCAAGAACCTGCATCCAGCCAGCCATTGACTCAAATGGGAAAATCCCAGCAAAAAACACCTGTGGAATAATCGCAATTGGAATGAACTGCATCATTTGGAACTCTGAATTTGCGAAGGCGGATAAAAGAATACCAAGTGACAACGCCACAAGAGCTAGGGTTAAATTGATGATTACCACATTCCAGAACGATCCTACAAGCGTGATATCTAATACTTTTATCGCGTAGGTAACCACAATGATGGTTTGGATGACTGCGAATAATCCATAGCCCATTAAATAGCCAAAAACAATCTCTCTTCTAAGAATGGGTGTTGCCAGCAAACGTTCAAGGGTTCCGGTCGTTCTCTCCCGCAATAAAGCAATACCAGATATTAAAAACACGAAAAAGAAAACAAAGAATCCAACAAGAATCGGGCTTAATTGATCAAAAAAGATGGTATCTTGGTTGCCATATAGATAAGAAGTATTGATTTCAGGTGCGTTTACTTGCTCCATCTTTACGGGAACTCCAGGCAGCTTACTCTGAATGGTTTCCATGAATGTAGACAAATTTGTAGCTTGTTCTTTTGCTTTTTCAGCTGCAATCGCTTGTTGAACTTTTACCTGTAAAGCCTTTGCTGCATTGGGCTGGTCGTTTGTAAGAGTCAATGAAATTTCTTCGCCGGCAAATTCAAGAATTCCATCTAAATCTCTATCCAGTAAAATGTCTTTAGTATTTTCTTCAACCTGTAAGACAATAATGTCGTTATCTTTTAATCTTTCAACAAGTTTGTCATCCGCATCAATAACACCAAGTCTTGGATCGACTGCATTCCCCGCAAGCAGGTAATTTAGAAGGGTAAGAACCAATAACGGGGCAACCATCATCAACGCGAGCGCCCGCTTATCCCGTAACATCTGATGGAATATCCTTTTAACCAGAGCTAATATACTCATCGCTGTTTACCCCCCGCTTTTAAAAATACCTCTTCTAAACTGGTAATCTCAAATTGTTTTTTCAACTCAGCAGGAGAACCGCTTGTGATGATTTCACCATCACGTACCATAGCGAGTCGATCACATTTTTCTGCCTCGTCCATTACATGTGTAGTGATTAAAATGGTTTTGCCAGCGTCTTTTAAACGATATAATTCAGCCCAAATGGACTGTCGTAACTCGGGATCAATTCCAACAGTAGGTTCATCAAGAATCAGAATTTCAGGATCTTGGATCAAGGCAACCGCAAGCGATAATCGGCGCTTCATCCCTCCGGAATAGTTTTCAACCTTCTTTTTTAAATCAGCCGTAAGATTCACTAAACCAGCTGCATAGGCAATCCTTTGTTTTTGTGCAGTTTTATTAAGCTTAAATAAGGAAGCAAAGAAAGCAAGATTTTCTTCTCCGGTTAAATCGGAATATAAGGCATCTGCTTGGGCCATATAACCGATTCTTTGGAGCAGTTTTAAATTGGGGACGGCGGTATTTAACACCTGGACATCACCCTGGTTGGGAGAATCCATGCCAACGATAATCTTAACTAAGGTTGTTTTACCTGAGCCAGACGGCCCAATTAGTCCATAGATACACCCTGACTCCACGTTCAAATTAATCTGATTTAAAACCAACTTTTTACCAAAGCTTTTGCTTACATCATTTATAACGATCGTTGATGACATCGTTCATCAATCCTCTCTAGAAAATGAGTGATTACTCACACTAATTATAACGAATCAAATCATAAGGTCAATAGGTATTAAAATGGAATTAGCCTAAAAATTAAAAACCAATATGGTATACTATGCTCACATAGTAATTCAGGAGGTGACAGGATGGCACGGGAGCGAAAGTTTAATACAGTGGAGTTATTTCACGAGGTGAAGCAACTGCTTCTGCAGTATGGCTATGACGGATTTACCTTTAGCCTTTTAGCGGATCGGATGGAGGTTTCAAGGGCTGCTCTATATAAATACTACGACAATAAAGAAGAATTAATTACGGACTTTATGATTTTTGAAATGGAAGAATTTCTACATGAATTAAAAGAAATGGAAAAATATGATGGTTTTGCACAGCAGTTCGATTTTCTAATCGACCTTATTTTTAAGAAAACAGAAATACATCATCTTATTAAGGCTGCTCAGCATATTTTGATCATCTCAGAGCATTCCTTTGAAAATAAAGAAAAGCTACAAAAGTTGCCATTAGAAATGTATAAATTTTTACAAAGCTTTGTCCTTTTAGGAAAAAATGAAGGAAAATTAAAAAACCATCTTCCGGATAGTCTAATTATTGGATTTATTCTTCAAACGGTTGCGATTCCTAATCATTTTGCCGTACCTCGCGACGAATGGATTTATTCGGTAAAAGAAATTATTGGTAAAGGGATGTTCATGAATAGATAATTGACACAAGTGTCACTTTGAAAGATAATGAAAGTGAAATTGTGTTAATTATTTTTTTTTTGAAAAGTTACAGTTCTGTCACTTAGATAATTTTAAAAGGAGAGTGGGAAAATGAATTCATTTTTGCGGCCAATAACCGACCGAGTTACCTCGAAAAAGGGAATGTGGACAACACTGGGAATCTGGCTTTTAGTAACGATTTTGCTATCAGTGCTAGCACCGGGTGCAAAGGAATATGAGGTTTCAAGTATCAACTCGATTCCGGAAGATGCAAAATCTGTCATTGCTCAAAATAAAGTCGACCAATATTTTAAAAATAATGAAGGTATTCCAGCTATTTTGGTTTTTCAATCTGATAAAGGGAAAGTAGAATTGTCAGAGCTAAATCCGTTATTTGAGCAAATTGATCAGGTGGAAGGGATAAAAGAATATGTTCCGTTAACAAGCATGCCGCCACAAGCGACAGCAAATTTCTTCTCAAAAGATCAAAGTACATTAATTCTTCCAATAACCTTTGAATCTTCCTTAGAATCTAAGGAATTGAGAACCCAGCAAGAGAAAATAACTAAAATTGTTAAGAACGATACGGAATTAACCTTGTATATTACCGGTCCTGCTGGTATTGCGGTAGATTCTCTCAATCTCTTTTCACGCGCTGATTTTGTTTTATTATTTTCAACAGTAGGATTAATCCTAATTCTTTTAATTGTTATTTATCGTTCTCCATTATTAGCATTGATCCCATTAATTGCAGCAACTTTTGTCTACCAAGTAGTCAATCAGGTTCTGGGCTTGATGGGGATGGCTGGATTAGTAATAAGTAATCAAACACTTTCAATTATGACGATTCTATTGTTTGCAGCAGTTATCGATTATTCGTTATTTGTCTTCTCTCGGTACCGTGAGGAGCTGAAAAAATATGAAAGTAAATTTGATGCAATGAAACATGCTATGAGAGAAACAGGATTGCCAGTTTTCTTCTCAGGGGGAACGGTCTTAGCGGCGATGTTGGTCCTGTTTTTTGCGGAGTTTGGTGATTATCGTAATTTTGCACCAGTTTTTGCGGCAGCAATGCTCATTATTATGTTCGCATCGATTACTCTTGTACCGGCCTTGTTTGCATTGTTTGGCAGAAAATCTTTCTGGCCAAAAGTTCCGAGAGTCGGTGAGGAATCGGTAAAATCCAATTCTATTTGGAGTAAAATTGGCAAATTTGTTGTGAAAAAACCCGTGACTTCCGTTTTCGTTATTGGTATCATCCTTCTAGCTTCAGCCCTTAATATGCTGAATTTGAAATATGAATTCGATACGATGAAGTCGTTTCCAGCGGATATGCCTTCAAGGCTAGGTTATGAAATCCTAGAAGAAAAGTTTGAAAAAGGTGATTTAGCAGCAACAACTGTATTGTTTGAAGCGAAAGAAGAAATTACCGTTGAACAGCAGACAAAATTACTTGAGACGCTCGCTGACCAAGAGGTAGTGAGCAACGTTCGACCGAATGGTACTACATCCGACCAAAAGGTAGTCCAATATAGTCTCACCTTTAAGGAAAGTCCATATGCCGTCGAGACTATGGATGCACTGGAGAAGATGCGAGACAATGCTGATAAGCTGGTGGCAGATAGTAATCTGGACGGTGCGCTTTATTTTGCAGGGGAAACAGCGAAAAAAGTGGATGACCGTGCAACAAACGATAGGGACCTAATTGTCATCGTCTTGCTTGAATCACTGTTAATTTTTGTCATGTTAATCGTTATGACCAGATCATTTAAAATGCCAATTTATATGATGGGAACGATTCTAATTTCATTCTTGGCTGCAGTTGGCTTAGGAATGTTTTTAAGCAGTCTGTTTTTTGACATCGATACCATTAGTAACCGTGTCCCTCTTTACTCGTTTGTCTTTTTAGTAGCACTGGGTATTGATTACAATATCATTCTAATATCTAGATTTATGGAAGAGCGGAAAAAACATTCAGTGAAAAAATCGGTGGAAATTGCAGTTGCCAATACGGGTGGCGTAATCTCTTCAGCCGGAATTATTCTAGCGGCAACCTTTGCAGTCCTGATGACCCAGCCTATCCAATTATTGTTTGTATTTGGTTTCATTGTTGCCGTAGGTATTTTATTGGATACGTTCTTGATCCGTGGTATCTTATTACCAGCACTAATCGTTTTATTTGAAAAAGAAAATCCAGCAGTAGAAAAGGATGTTCATTAGAAAAGCGCTAGCGCCCTAGAGCTGAACATTAACCTAAGTTCAAAGAATTATACTTTCTTATCTTTTAATAATAGGAAGCGCCAATGACTCTGTCTTTGGTGCTTCTTTTTCATAGGTAGTAATTTCCATTTGAAATAAATTATTACATATGGCAATCGTTTATTTTCTAGTTTATGATAGAGGAAAAAGTACGTTTTTTGGGTGGGAGTTCATTGGTACTATTAGATTATATTGTAAATCTCTCAATTTTCTCATTATTAATTAGTACTCCGCTTGTTATCCGTTCCTTCATTAATTATAAACCCATCAATCATGTTCACTTTTGGGCAGGTATTTATGGTGGTGTTGTCTCGATGATTCTCGTTATGCTTGCAATTCATGAGCAAGGATACACATACGACATCCGTTATTCGTCAGTCATTCTGATTTTTGCCTACCTTGGACCGATTTCAGGAATTATTACTGGAGCATTTGGGTTACTTGCACGGTTGTTATCAAGTGGTCATTGGGATACAGCCATCATCGGCTGGGGCGTCCTGATGATAGGTTTCTCCACGATATCTTATTATAGTAAGAGAATGACACCTTTAAAAAAAGCCTTCATCCTTTTTGGTGCATATGTAATCATTTATATTATTACTGTACCGATAGCTTTTAACGTATTTAGAGATAATCTACTCTTTCATTTTCAATATATCGTATTCGTCTTGTTAGGTGTAATTCTAGGTGTATTGCTGATAGAGTCGTATGTTAAACTTCATAGATTAAACAACAGATTGTCGGACATGTATAGAATGGTAGAAGCGAGTGAAACAAAATACAGGCTTATCGCTGAAAACACCTCGGACTTAATTCTGGTAATGGACAAAGAGCATTCCCTTACATACTTTTCTCCTTCACATGAAGTGGTTTTAGGGTATCAATGCTGTGAACTGGAAGAGGAAAAATTATGCACGTTCATTCACCCTAATGACGTTGAACTGTTTAGGAGTACGTTAGCAGGGATGTTTGAAAATAAAGAATCTAAAGCAATTGAATTTCGTCTACGCCACAAAAACGGTGAATATATTGAATTTGAATCTCGCTGCAAGCCAGTAAAAGGACAAAATGATGAAATTGAACATATTGTGATCATTAGTCGTGATATTTCTGAGCGTAAAAAGGCAGAAGAAATCCTTTTGCAATCTGAGAAACTTTCCATTGTTGGCGAGTTAGCGGCAGGAGTGGCACATGAAATTCGCAACCCGCTAACAACAATCAAAGGATTTATTCAACTGTATAGAAAGGAAAATGGAGTAGATGAAATCAATGACCTAATCCTAAGTGAGCTTGGACGAATTGAAACCATTACGAGTGAAATGCTTACTTTAGGAAAACCACAGGCAGTACAATTACATCGGACGAATTTAAGAGAATTGGTCGAGAATACACTTGAACTCCTTTCTCCGCAAGCACATATGGAAAATATTCAATTTAAACTAAGTGTAGAGGAATCGTCATTTTTTATAACGGGGGAGAAGAATCAATTAAAGCAGGTATTACTTAATGTTCTAAAGAATGCAATAGAGTCTATGCCTGAAGGAGGAGATATTCACATTAATCTCCAAAAAGGGGCAGAAGCTGAATGTGTTCTTTCTGTAAAGGATGAAGGTTGTGGAATACCAGAAGAACTACTGCCTCGTTTAGGTGAACCTTTTTATAGTTTAAAAGAAAAGGGAACCGGACTTGGCTTAATGATTTGTAATAAAATCATTAAGCAGCATCATGGCACAATTACGTATCAAAGTCAGGCCCAACAGGGTACCTTGGTGGAAATCAAATTACCATTGGCTAGTTAAAATAGAAAAGGGCACTTTCCAGTTTAAGGAGAGTGTTCCTTTTTTTTTATAAGAAAGGTATTTGTGCACTTGTTTGGCACGCTTCTTGCATATTAGTAAGGTGTGAGCAATTAACTCACTTATTACACAGGAGGTGCTGTTACAATGAATAAAATTATTTCAATGGATGAGGTTACTTCTTATTTTAAAGATGGAATGTCGGTTATGGCTGGAGGCTTTATGGGAGTGGGTACTCCAGAATGCCTTGTATCTGCTCTATTAGAATCAGATGTTAAAGATATAACGTTGATTGCAAATGATACCGCTTTCATAGATAGTGGAGTAGGTCCTTTAATTGTAAATCATCGAGTAAAGAAAGTGATTGCTTCTCATATTGGTACAAATCCTGAAACTGGCCGGCAAATGATTGCAGGTGAAATGGAGGTAGAGCTTGTTCCTCAAGGGACGCTTGCTGAGAGAGTTCGTGCAGGTGGGGCAGGTCTTGGCGGAATCCTGACTCCAACTGGAGTAGGAACAGTTGTAGAAGAAGGAAAAGAAAAGTTGACCGTAGATGGACGTGAATATTTACTCGAAAAACCGCTCCGTGCAGAAGTTGCTCTTCTTAAAGCGTATAAGGCAGACAAATCTGGAAATCTAGTTTATCATCGCTCAGCTCGTAATTTTAACCCATTCATGGCTCTTGCAGCCGATTTGGTAATTGTTCAAGTAGAAAAATTAGTTGAGGTTGGAGAAATTGATCCTGATGACGTTATGACACCGGGAATCCTTGTCGATAAAATTTATGTTCAGGGAGGTAAAAAATAATGATACAAACATTAACGAATCCAAAGCAAATTATCGCGGCACGTGTTGCAAAGGAAATGAGAGATGGTGATGTAGTAAACCTAGGAATCGGCTTACCAACAATGGTGCCAAACTTTCTACCAGATACCGTAAATGTAATTCTTCAATCGGAAAATGGCTATGTTGGACTTGGACCTTTAGAAGGAGATATTGATCCGGACTTAGTTAATGCAGGTGGTCAGCCTTCAGGAATTCTCCCTGGCGGAGCATTTTTTGACAGTGTATTCTCCTTTGAGTTAATCCGTGGCGGACATGTCGATGTAACTGTTCTTGGCGGGCTTGAAGCCGACACAAAGGGGAACCTTGCTAATTGGATGGTTCCGGGGAAAATGGTTCCAGGTATGGGCGGCGCCATGGATTTAGTAACAGGAGCAAAAAAGGTAATTGTCGCAATGGAACATACGGCAAAGAATGGTTCCTCTAAAATTCTCGAAGAATGCCGATTACCACTTACCGGAAAAGGCGTGGTTGACCTGATTGTAACGGAACTAGCGGTCTTTCGTGTCACAGAAGAGGGGCTGATCCTTGAAGAACTTCAAGACGGTGTAGATCTTCAAACGGTAAAAGAAAAAACGGAAGCTTCGTTTAAAATTAACCCTACTATTTTGTAACAAATAAGGAGGATAAAGGATATGCGTGAAGTTGTGATTGTAAGTGCTGTTCGTACAGCAATTGGGAATTTTATGGGGACATTAAGTGATATTCCAGCAACAGAGTTAGGCGCAATAGTTATTAAAGAAGCGCTAAATCGTGCAGGAGTTAACGGAGAACAAGTGGATGAAGTCATCATGGGCAACGTCCTCCAGGCTGGTATTGGTCAAGGGCCCGCCCGCCAGGCTTCGATTAAAGCAGGACTTCCAAATGAAGTATCATCAATGGCCATTAACAAGCTTTGTGGTTCTGGATTAAAGGCTGTACATTTGGCAGCGCAGGCAATCCAAACGGGTGAAGCAGAAATTGTTGTTGCAGGCGGCATGGAAAACATGAGTCTCGCACCATATTTACTGCCAAAAGGCCGCACAGGCTACCGGATGGGCGATGGAAAAGTAATCGACAGCATGATCCAAGATGGCTTACAGTGTGCCATAAATTCTTATCACATGGGTGTTACAGCAGAGAATATTGCCGAGCAATACGAATTAACGAGAGAAGAACAAGATGAGTTTGCGGCATGGAGCCAGCAAAAGGCTGAGAATGCCATTAAAGAAGGAAAGTTCAAGGAAGAAATCGTTCCAGTCGTAATCCCACAACGTAAAGGTGAACCAATCATATTCGATACCGATGAGTTTCCAAGAGCTGGAGTAACAGCAGAAAAACTAGGAAAACTGAAGCCGGCATTCAAAAAGGACGGAACGGTAACAGCTGGGAACGCTTCAGGTATCAATGATGGGGCAGCTGCACTAGTATTAATGAGCAGGGAGAAGGCAAGCGAACTTGGTATTAAGCCAATTGCGGTAATCCGTGCCAATGGAACAGCAGGAGTAGATCCGAAAATCATGGGTATTGGGCCTGTTCCAGCTTCGAAAAAGGCATTAAAAAAAGCAGGACTATCCATTGAAGAAATTGACTTAGTTGAGGCAAATGAAGCATTTGCAGCTCAATCTCTTGCTGTGGGCCGTGATTTGCAGATTTCAAATGACAAATTAAATGTAAATGGCGGAGCTGTGGCATTAGGACATCCAATCGGTGCAAGCGGTGCCCGTGTGCTAGTTACTTTACTGCATGAAATGAAACGCCAAGGGTCCCGTTATGGATTGGCAACATTATGCATAGGCGGCGGTCAGGGTATAGCCACAGTAGTTGAAATGGAAAAAAATTAATGGTTAATCGTCTGTAAATTTAAAATAATCCATTCCGTAAAAGCGGAAATTTCCAGTTTTGCGGAATGGTAGAATTATAGAATTCCGGATTATCGGAATGTAATCATCAGGATGTTTGCTAGTTAAATCCTATTTTTTAGCTAGAAATTTAGTAACAAACTGTAAAACAATATTGAATTTTACTATTATTTCGAAATTAAAAAGGTTGGCATGAAAATTGCATGAATATAATTGTAAGCTTTTAATGAAAACGCTTACTAAGGGGTATTTGTTTTTGAAGCTTACACAAATAAAGGTATAGGGGGATCTAAATGGATTTAATTTTTATTCTTTTGGCGCTCGGACTTCTTATGTTTGCCGCCTACCGTGGTTTTTCTGTCATTTTGTTCGCACCACTTTGTGCCATTTTAGCTGTTTTATTAATTGATCCAAGTCATGTATTACCGTTCTTCTCTGGCGTCTTTATGGAAAAAATGGTTGGGTTCATCAAAAACTACTTCCCAGTCTTCTTACTAGGAGCTATCTTCGGGAAAGTAGTAGAAATGTCAGGAATTGCAGAATCGATTGCAAAGACGATTGTTCGTATTCTAGGTGCAAAACGTGCGATGTTAACGATTGTTTTACTAGGTGCAATCTTAACGTACAGCGGTGTTAGTTTATTCGTTGCTGTATTTGCTATCTATCCGTTTGCAGCACAAATGTTCAGAGAAGCTAATATTCCAAAAAGGCTTATCCCGGGTACGATTGCTCTTGGTGCATTCACATTTACCATGGACGCATTGCCGGGAACGCCGCAAATTCAGAACGTTATTCCAATCGCTTTCTTTAAAACAGACATTTATGCAGCACCAGTTCTTGGTATCATTGGAGCCATCTTTGTCTTAACGCTAGGATTATTATATCTCGAAATGAGAAGGAAAAAGGCAGAGAAAGCAGGAGAAGGGTATTTTGGCTTTGGTGCTGAAAATGCCGCTGCTTTAGCAAAAGAGTTGATTGATGAAAAAGATCAAGCAGCTCCTGATATGACTTCAAATCAATCTGTTTTAAGACGAATTTTAGCTTTTGTTCCACTAATTCTCGTTGGTGTTACCAATAAAGTGTTCATTACGAATATTCCAAAATGGTATCCAAATGGTTTTGATTTTAAAGCTATTGGTTTACCATACACAATTGATGTCACTGCGAGTGCTGCAATCTGGGCAATTGAAATGGCATTAGTAGTAGGTATTATTTCTTCTCTTTTATATGACTGGAAACGAGTATCTAGTAAATTTAAAGAAGGACTAAACCAAAGTATTGGCGGTTCATTACTTGCAACCATGAATACAGGTGCTGAATATGGTTTTGGCGGTGTCATCGCTGCACTTCCAGGTTTCGCAAAAATTAGTGATGGAATTTCAAATACATTCACTAATCCGCTTGTAAATGGTGCGGTTACAACGAGTACACTTGCCGGTGTTACCGGTTCTGCTTCAGGAGGAATGGGGATTGCGTTAGGAGCAATGGCTGACAAGTACAATCAGGCAATTGCTGCAGCAAATATCCCGCCAGAAGTTATGCACCGTGTTGTGGCAATGGCTTCAGGCGGTATGGATACACTTCCACATAATGGTGCGGTTATAACACTTTTAGCGGTTACAGGTTTAACACATAAACAATCGTATCGCGACATTTTTGCGATTACGATTATTAAAACGTTAGCTGTTTTCGTCATCATCGGAATTTATTCACTTTTTGGATTGGTATAGAAGAGAACAAATTTTAATAGAGTAAGAATTTAGGAGGTTTAATATATGTTAGTAGGAAAAGTAGCGTTTATAACTGGGTCTGCTAGTGGTATAGGATTAGAAATCGCGAAGACTTTTGCGCAAGAGGGAGCAAAAGTGGTGATTTCTGATTTAAATCAAGAAAAAAGTGATATCGTTGCGGGTGAACTTAGAGAGCAAGGCTATGAAGCATTTTCAGCTCCTTGTGATGTTACCGATGAGAGCGCTTTTAAAGGTGCTCTAGAGTCTGCACATAGCAGATTTGGAAGAATTGATATTTTAGTAAACAATGCAGGACTTCAGTATGTTTCGCCTATCGAGGAATTCCCTACTGAAAAGTTTGAGTTTTTAATAAAGGTTATGCTGACAGCTCCGTTTATTGGAATTAAACATGTATTCCCTTACATGAAAGAGCAAGGATTTGGAAGAGTCATCAATATGGCATCCATTAACGGTGTTATTGGTT
The DNA here is from genome assembly GCF_036961885.1 of Neobacillus niacini. Lineage (GTDB taxonomy): Bacteria > Bacillota > Bacilli > Bacillales > Cytobacillaceae > Neobacillus > Neobacillus niacini_H. Next base: position 93,993 of record NZ_JBALNQ010000026.1, read on the forward strand.
TCGCTGGCAAGGCTGCTTACAATAGTGCCAAGCACGGTGTCATTGGTTTAACAAAAGTAGCTGCTTTAGAAGGCGCTATTCACGGGATTACGGTAAATGCTCTATGCCCAGGTTATGTTGATACACCACTTGTCAGAAATCAGCTTAAAGATTTATCGATCACAAGGAACGTAAGCATTGACCGTGTAATTGATGATGTCCTTCTTACGCTAGTTCCACAAAAAAGACTATTGCAAGTATCAGAAATTGCGGACTATGCTGCGTTCATAGCCAGTGATAAAGCTAAAGGGGTTACAGGTCAAGCTGTTATTCTTGATGGCGGGTACACTGTTCAGTAATAGTAATGGTCCTGATCGGATTTGCCGGTCAGGATTTTTCTATTATTGGAAAACACTAGGTGGTTAATTTGCAAATCACTTTGTTATAATGGACGTATACAAACTTACTAGGGTGATAAATATGAAACTAGGACTGAATAATATTCCGCATCATTGGATTGAGGAAATTGTTAATCTTGCAGGTGAGCGAATTGTCGTAGTCAATCGAGAGGGCGTCATCCTTTATATTAATTCAGCTTATTGTGAGTTTTTAGGGACGAGTGTTGATCTGGCAATTGGCAGACCTGTTGAGGATGTTATTGAAAATTCACGCATGCATATTGTAGCCAAAACGGGACAAAAGGAGTTGGCTGCCCTTCATCCAATCAACGGAAGTGAAATGATAGCAAACCGCTATCCACTTATTATTGACGGAGAATTAGTAGGTGCTGTCGGTACCGTAATGTTTCGCAATCCTGAGGAATGGCGGCTGTACCAAAGTAAAATTCAACATCTTGTAGAAGAAATAAAATATTATAAAACGAAGGCTGAAAAAATTCAGAAAAGTAAATATTACTTTAAGGATTTGATTGGGAAAAGTGCCTCTTTCTCTGCAGTTAAATCGTTGGCTGAAAGAATTTCCGGAAGCCAGTCTGCGGTGTTAATACTTGGAGATTCTGGTACGGGTAAGGAGTTGTTTGCCTCTGCTATTCACAATAACAGCACGCGTGCATCTTTTCCTTATGTTCCTATCAACTGTGCGTCAATTCCAGAGCATTTACTAGAATCCGAATTGTTTGGTTATGATGATGGTGCCTTTACTGGTGCCAAAAAGGGTGGCAAGAAAGGCCAATTTCAAATTGCCAATCGTGGCACGATTTTTCTAGATGAAATCGGTGATATGCCGCTGGCGATGCAAAGTAAGCTTTTAAGAGTCTTGCAGGAGAGAGAGATACTACCAGTTGGTGGTCAAAAATCAATTGCTGTTGATGTTCGCATCATTGCCGCTACACATCGGGATTTAGAGAAAATGGTCGAGGAAGGAAAATTCCGGCAAGATTTATATTACCGGTTAAATGTGATTAAGATAGAAATTCCTCCACTTAGAGAACGTCAAGGGGATATCGAGTTAATTTCAATGAAACTACTAGAAAAATTGGAAAGAAAATTTTATCGTAAAGGGATAAAATTGTCTGACGAAGTGTTAGAAAGACTCAATCAACATAAGTGGCAAGGGAATGTTCGGGAGCTCGAGAATGTGCTAGAAAGGTCGATAAATGTATTAGATGGAAATACCATCGAAATTGCCCACCTGCCATTATATTTACGTGATCAAGAGACGGTTAGCCTACCTAAAAAAGAAAGCGATTCCATAGGAAAAGCGTCTGTCAACGCAGCAATGCCAGTTCAGTCTTTAAAAGAAACACTAGCGCATGTGGAAAAAAAAGCAATCTTAAATGCCCTATCCGCTACAATGGGGAATAAGCAGGAAGCTGCGAAGTTACTTGAAATAGGGAAAACTAGTTTTTATGAAAAATGTAAACTTTATGATATTCAATAAATTTTGGGCAGTTTCTCAATTGGGAAATGTTGATCCTTCGAGAAGGTTGTGATTGCCATCTGTTTAATATTGTTTGCTTACCATGTACATCCAAAATATAAGCTAATCGTTGCGGCGAATCGGGATGAATTTTACCAGCGACCAACTGCACCTGCTCATTTCTGGGAGGATGATCCTGAAATTCTTGCTGGACGGGATTTAGAAAAAATGGGGACGTGGATGGGTGTTACTAAAAGCGGGCGGTTTGCTGCTTTAACGAATTATCGGGATCCAACGGAAGTGACCGATGGAAAACGTTCACGGGGAGTACTTGTCTCAGACGCACTGAAGTACAATGGGGATTTTATAGAATATATGAAGAGTCTGGCTAGAAATAATGATTCGTATCCTGGATACAATTTGTTGGCTAGTGATGGAGATCAATTATACTATTATTCTAATGTGGGACAGGAGCTAAAAAAGGTAACGCCTGGAATTTATGGTGTCAGCAATCACTTATTAAATACGGAGTGGCCAAAAGTGCAAATGGGCAAATCAGGATTAACAGAAATTATAAACAATAAACAGATGGATTTGGTAGAAGAACTTTTTACTCTACTTCAAAAAACAGACCAAGCACCGGATGAAAAGCTTCCTCAAACGGGTGTTTCATTAGAATTAGAGAGAATGCTTTCGCCAATGTTTATCAAGAGTGAAAATTATGGCACTAGGAGTTCCACCATATTATTAAAATCAGACTCAGAAATGCAGTATGTAGAACGAGTTTTTGCTAATAATGAAGTAAAGGATCAAAACTATACTTTTAAATGGGCTTAAAAAACGAATCAAACGTTTGATTAGATCGGTTGCTGAACTAATCAAACGTTTGATTGATAAAAATTTAGGATCTAGGAGATACTGTTTTCACCTTTATCTGTGTCCGATGTTTTTGCAGACACTGCATTTTTAACCCCTTTGCTGACATAAGGTTTAGCGTTTTTTGCTTTTTTAGCACCAACCTGCCAACGATTCCAGCCTTTTTTACCTGTTCCTCTTCCTATTCCACTTTTTGCTTTAGCTTTCGGCATATTATCACTCCATCATGATTGAAGACAGGTCTGTTGGTTAATTCTCCTATGCGAAGGTTATTGAAACTCTTTTCCGAAAAATCCCAACGCATATTTTATACCTTCTTCAATTTCGTTTGTATCATAACCTTGTAAATCCTCGTGGGTAATTTCTAAGGTCGTTCTTGATAATGAATAACCACTGTCTAAATTAATATCAAGCAGGACTTCAAACCCAGTTGCAGTGTTCTTAATTTCAATAATATCATAATCAAGAATAGGTGCTCCCGTTTCGTAATCCATTGGTTCTAACTCTGACATATCCACACCTCCATATTAACACTAGGTCACATTCGTTCATAGGTTTTGCAAAAATTAAGTAATATAAACATCGCATATTTTGCATAAATTCAATTGTGAGGTTGCATTAATATTAGCTGAATATTTACATAAATATAAACAAGGCTCCCAGATTAACCAATTAAAAGGAGTGATGTGAAATGCAGCGGCAAAAGTTTTTAATTAATGGGGAAAGATTAAAGAATGAGTTGGAACGGTTCGCTAATTTTGGCAGGACAGAAAACAACGGAGTGACCCGGCTGTCATTATCAGAAGAAGATCGATTAGCTAGAGATTTTTTCCGCTCATGCTGTGAAGAGTTAGGATTGGTAGTTAAGGTTGATGATATGGGCTGTATGTATGCAACATTAGAGGGTGTTGAGGATAAACTGCCAATCTTGATAGGCTCTCATTTGGATTCTGTTAAAAAAGGCGGCAGGTTTGATGGGGTGCTCGGTGTTTTAGCTGGTTTAGAAGTAGTCAGAACGCTAGTTGAAAATAAGATTAAGCCTCAAATCCCCATAACCATTGTGAATTTTACCAATGAAGAAGGTGCAAGATTTGAGCCTTCGATGATGGCATCGGGAGTACTTTCAGGTAAATTTGACAAGAATACGATGTTGAAAAAGAAAGATTCAGCTGGAATCACCTTTGAGGAGGCGCTTAAATCGATAGGTTATCAAGGTGAAGTAGAGAATCGATTAACAGAAGGCACTGCTTTTTTAGAATTGCATATTGAACAAGGTCCAATTCTTGAAAAAGAAGCCTTTTCAATTGGTGTCGTAGAATGTGTAGTTGGCATGGCATGCTATGATATTGAAATTACAGGCGAATCCGACCACGCAGGAACTACACCGATGAGTATGAGAAAGGATGCACTATTTGCCGCTAATAACCTGATAAATGAGATTCGCACGGTATTAGGTCGATTAGATGAAGAGTTGGTTTTTACCATCGGCAGGGTAAATGTTTATCCGAGTATTCACACAGTCATTCCGAATAAGGTAGTATTTTCCTTGGAAGCTAGACATAGAAATCCTGAAATTGTAACCACCTTTAAAAATTTCGTTGAAGGGCTGCCCAATTTAGGTTTAAACGAGGGTTGCGAGGTAAAGACGACGAAACTATGGGAGCGCGATACGGTTTGGTTTGATACAGAAATTGTTAACCAATTAGAAATATCATCACAGTCACTTGGGTATAGCAATAGAAGAATGGTTTCGGGTGCAGGACACGATGCGCAATTTATTGCCAGCCTGATTCCAACAGCCATGCTATTTGTTCCCAGTGTAAATGGAAAAAGTCATTGTGAGGAAGAGCTGACCTCCTGGGAAGAATGTGAAAAAGGCGTAAATGTTCTATTAGACACCGTTTTAGCATTGCTATCGAAATAAAATTGGGAAGGGTTTCTTACTAGGCTGTCGAGAAAGTCTAGGAAGCCATATGATGACCATTTTTATGATTTCCCCAAGAGTTTTGGTCATCATCTAGGTTATGATGACCATTTTTATGATTTCCCCAAGAGTTTTGGTCATCATCTGAGTTATGATGACCATTTTCGTGATTTCTCCAAGAATTTTGGTCATCATCGGAATTACAGAGAATTGTAGAATTGAATTTCCAGTAAAAATTGAATTACTATTTGAAAAATTCTTTGCAAATAGCAATGGTATTTTGTATATTAGTATAGTTAATATTTTAACAATTTACTTAATTAGCACATTTTTTTACTAATAAACATTATATAAATGTGGGAATTCACTATTTCCTTTTTATAAGGCTCTTTTCTTAAACTTTGTTGCTTTTTATAACAAAAATTAATGATTGTGCTGTTCTTCACTTAAAAAAAGCAAAATTTTAATAAGAAAAGAGCTTGTAAACTAAATTCAAAGGCGCAGAATTACTATTGCCACGTTAAAATCGGCTTTAAGATTTTAACAACAATCGTTACGAAAACAGCCTTTTATAATCACCGGAGGTCCTTCATGGAACGGAAATTACCATTAAAAGAAGTCATTGCTTTAGGTTTTTTTATGTTTGCATTATTTTTAGGAGCAGGAAATATCATTTTCCCGCCATTACTTGGGCAGCAAGCGGGTGAATCCCTTTTGTCTGCTATTATCGGGTTCTTGGTCACAGGTGTCGGACTGCCTGTTTTAGCTGTTTACATCATTGCAAGATCAGGCGGCGACCTAGATGGGCTATCGAACAGAGTGCATCCCTCCTTCGCGAAGGTCTTTCCTGTTATCATTTATTTGACGATTGGGCCACTGTTTGGGATTCCACGAACAGGAACCGTCACCTATGAGATTGGGGTTGCACCATTCTTATCCAATGACAGCAGCTTAGGTTTATTTTTATCAACATTGGTGTTCTTTTTAATTACGTTTTGGCTTGCACTTAATCCAGCCAAGCTTGTAGATCGTGTGGGAAAAGTTCTAACCCCTATTCTTTTACTTTTAATTATCATTATTTCAATTCGAGGTTTTAGTTCACCGATAGGATCTATGGGTGAAGCTGTAGGTAAATATCAAGAGGGTGCGTTTTTTGGGGGATTTGTCGAAGGATATTTAACAATGGATGCGATTGCTGCTCTTATATTTGGCGTTGTTATCATCAACCGGGTGAAAGAAATGGGTATAAAAACAACCTCATTCATTCGCTCTTATACCATTAAAGCAGGGATCATTGCTGGGATGGGGTTATCGTTTGTTTATATATCACTATCTTATATTGGTGCAACAAGTGCTGATGCGGTTGGAATGCAAGAAAACGGCGGGGAGATTCTCTCATCCGTTACGTCACTTTTATTTGGTCCTTTTGGGTCCATTATTCTTGCGTTGGTTATTACCGGTGCATGTTTAACAACCTCAGTAGGCCTAGTTGCCGCATGTAGTGAATATTTAAGCCAACGATTTTCTAGATTTTCCTATCCAGTGGTCGTAACCATACTCTGTTTGTTTAGTTTTACGATGGCAAATCTCGGCTTAAGTCAATTGATTTCTGTTTCTATCCCATTATTAATCATGATTTATCCAATAGCGATTGTCCTAATCCTATTATCTTTTGTACACTCCTATCTACCCGTGTCGAAGACGGTTTATATCGGAGCTATTGTCGGTGCTGGGCTTGTCAGTCTATATGATGGGTTATCAACAGCAGGTATTGAAATAGCTGCTATATCTGGAGGTTTAGCTGTCATACCGCTTTATACGAACGGTTTAGGATGGCTGCTGCCAAGTGTAGTTGGAGGGCTCCTTGGCTTACTTTTTAGATATGCAAAAGCCCTTATTAAGGTGCCATCAACCTTCAGATAGGGTAAAATAATTATTGAACAACCTTGTAGGCAGTGAATTTCACTGCTTTTTGCTTTATACGTTTAATGAATTTAAAGGATGATAAAAGTGGATGAACTGCTGAGTAAATGCTGGCTTATTAAGAATGCGTTTAATATTGATGTTCAAGTTTTCGATGAGCACCTGCAAACGATCTACCACCTTTCTAATGATAGTGAACCTCTTATTTTGGTGGAGGCTCGAAAAGCAATGTATTTACACCTTCAAAACGCTTTAGAAAAGGCAAATAAACATAGTTTTTGTTTGCATTCAGACCGTTTCCAACTATCGTTTATGGCAGTGGCTATGCACCATAATAATAGATATCATGGAATGGTTTTGGTGGGACCTTTCTTGAATGAGCGGGTCACAGACCATTTTGTTTGGAAAGTTTTGAAGGACAATCGTTTAGAAAATAATTGGTTTAACCCGTTGGAGAAGTTTTATAAATCAATAGCTTATATAGGGCAGTCATATTTAGCAATCAGTGATTTGCTAGTGAGTATAGTGGTAAACCCGCGTGTTGACTCTCAACTGGTTAGTCTAAATAATACCAATAAACCATTCGAACCCGTTGTTCAGCCACAGGATTATACACAGAGTGGCCTAGATGTAAGACTTAGGTACGAAGCAGAAAAGAAGTTTTTATATTTTATCGAAACAGGGGATAAAGAAAATGCCATGAAAGCATTCCTCGAATTTGCGGGTGATTTTTCCTATCGAGTTCCAGGTAATCCTTTGCGGGCAAAAAAAAACCTTTCCTTTTCAAGTAACACCATGTCTAGGCAAGCGGCTGCTAGAGGTGGGGTTGAACCTCAATATTTACATGCGATTTCGGAAAAATTTGCGCTTAAAATTGAGGCAGCAGTGGCAATGTCTGAATTAGATAAGCTGGAATTCATTATGATCGAAGAATATTGTGATGCGGTTCAAAATTTCACTGTAAAAGGGCACAGCCCAGTTGTGAGAAAAGCGTTAATGCATATAAACCTCTATTTTAAGGAGTCCATCACAGTACAATCAATAGCAGAGGAAATTGGTTTTAATCGAAATTACCTGGCGAAAAAATTTAAAGAAGAAATGAAAATAAGTGTGATTGATTATATTCATAAAAAGAGGATCGATGAAGCCATTTTTCTACTTGAGCAAGGGCAGTTATCGATTACTGATATTGGAATACAAGTGGGTTTTAGCAGCTATAATTATTTTTGTAAGGTATTTAAGGATGTAAAAGGAAGAACAGCTAGTGAGTATAAAAGCATCTAAAATACAAAAGAGGCACATGAATGATTATGGCCTCTTTTTTGCAGTAAAAAAATATTTAGAGGTAGGACTCATTTTTATATAAAAGTTAGCAATTTTGTGTGTGAAAGCGGTTTAAAATTGGTACGATGAATCTATATTAACTACACGGGACATCCTAATGGTGGACCGAACAAGTTTAGGAGGCACTAAATTGGAACATAAACAACCGAATTTAGAAGTCAAAGTCAAAAAAATTATTGAAGTTGATGGTTTAAAATTTAAAGATTTAAATAATAGCGGGAAACTAGAACCATATAAAGATTGGCGTTTAAGCCCAAAAGAACGGGCGGAAAACCTGGTTTCATTAATGAACCTTGATGAAAAGGTCGGCATGATGCTGATCAATACGCGTAAAATGGGTCTTTCCCAGGAAGATAAGAGTAAGACAAGTCATGATGGTGTGCTTGATGAAGCGATTGTTGAAAAAGGCGAAAGCATTTTTGCTACTTCAAAAGTCTATGGAACGACCCATACTATTGAAAATAGGCATTTACGTCACTTCATTCATCGAGACAACTTTAGTCCAGCCGAAATGGCAGAGTGGATTAATAAGATGAATGAATTATGTGAAGGAACCCGCCTTGGTATTCCTTGTTTAATCGCATCCAATTCACGAAATGAAAATGGTGAATCCATTTTCGGGATGAACGATGCAGTTGGGATTTTTTCTACATGGCCAGGTACTTTAGGGCTTGCTGCTGCAGCAAAAGGCGATATCAAAAATGGCGGCGATGCCTCATTGATTAGTGAATTTGCTAAAATTGCACGTGATGAATGGGATGCTGTTGGAATCAGAAAAGGCTATATGTATATGGCGGATACGGCAACAGATCCTAGATGGCAGCGGACATATGGTACGTTTGGTGAAGATCCTGAATTTATTTCTGATGCGATTGGCCGCATTATTGACGAATTCCAAGGAAAAGAACTTGGAAAGCATAGCATTGCCATGACAACCAAGCATTTTCCTGGCGGTGGTGCAAGGGAAAATGGATTCGACCCTCACTATGCAGAAGGAAAATGGAATCTATATCCAACTCCAGGTAGCTTAGAAGATTATCACTTACCACCATTTAGAGCAGCAGTCGAACATGGCACTTCATCGATCATGCCATATTACTCAATCCCTCGTATCAATAAGAGTGCGGTGCAAGAATTCGAGGGTGAGGATATTCCATTTGAAGAAGTTGGATTTACGTTTAATCATTATTTCTTACAACATATTCTTAGAGACAAACTAGGATTCAAAGGTTATGTAAATAGCGACAGTGGAATTGTTAATAATATGGCGTGGGGCCAAGAAACAAAAACTGAGGCTGAGCGTTTTGCGAAAGCAATCAATGCTGGTACAGACCTTGTTGCGGATACAAATGATATTGAAAATCTTAAAAAAGCAATCGAAAGTGGCTGGATTAGTGAAAAGCGTATTAATGAAGCTAATGTACGCTTATTAGAAGAAATGTTTACATTAGGACTATTCGATGATCGTACGTATGTTTCTCCTCAACAAGCTGCTGAAGTAGTTAGTACTCCAGCTCATTGGGAAGCTGCTTATGAAGCTCATAAAAAATCTGTAACAGTTCTTAAAAATTCAAATCAAACTTTACCTTTAACAGCTGAAAACCTTAACAATAAGAAAGTGTATATCGAAGTTTTCCATAAGGAACAAAAAGTAGCAGATACTTACACGGAACAAGCAAGGAAAGATTGGAAAGAACTTGGAACCATTACATTGACTGAAAATCATGAAGAAGCAGATGTTGCGATTTTGATTTTACAGCCAAAATCCGGAAACTATTTCCATGCGACACCTGGACTGTTAGAACTTGAATTAGTTGAAAATAAAACGATAAAAGCTTTAGATGGTTCTGAGTATCAAGATACAACAGTAAGTGGTTTGGAGCATCTGAAGGAAGTTTGTGACAGTATCCATAATCGTGATGGAAAAGTCATTATCAGTGTGAATATCACATTGCCGTGGATCCTTGGAAATGTGGAGCCTTTAGCTGATGCAGTGGTTGCTGGTTACGATACCTTCTTTAAGCCACAATTTGAAGTAATCACAGGCAATTTCCAACCAGTAGGCGTCCTGCCGCTGACATTACCAGCAAGTGAGGCAGTGATTGCAGTAGATGAAAACGGTGATTGTGTATCAAGAAATGACGTCCCTGGTTATGACAAGGACAAATATATGCCTGAAGGACTTCAATACGCATATAAAGACAGCGACGGTAATGTCTATAAACTTGGTCATGGATTAAAATATTAATAGGATGTAAAAGCGTTAAACCTTGGTTAGTCAGGGTTTAGCGCTTTTTTTTGTCCTTTTACTAAAAGGACAACTGATTCGGACACGAACGCTTATGGAAATACAGAATTTGTCCAAATGGCGCATTGATTCGGACCCGAACGCCTGAGGAAATACCGAAGTTGTCCGAATGCCGAACACTAAGACTTTTTAGATAAAAGGACATATTGTAAAAAAATAGAATAAAGTGTAAAATTACACTAAATACATAAAAATAATTTTTAGGAGTGGTATTTATGGGGAAAAATATGCTTCAGATGTTTTTGTATTTTGGTATAGTTCCACTTGTTCTTTCATTCATCACACTGACTAATACAACAAATAATTTTTTAATTAGTATTCTAGAACTGATCATTGGCAGCTGCATTGCAGGTGGAATTGCAAGTAGAACGCTGCGCAAATCAGATGATAAAAGAGGGCTTATTCTTCTGTTCTTACTTCCGCTCGCATATACTGCAGTCACTTGGGCAATTTTCATGTTAATTAGCGGCGGGTTTTATGGGGAAGACATCTGGTTGGGTTATGCAATTCTACATATAGCAATGGCACCGATCTTTTTCATTACCATGCTAATGGGCGAAGGAAGATTGTTTCTTTGGGCACCCTTAGCTTATGAGGTTTCATTTGTGTTTGGTTTCTTCGCAGTAATTTTTTTAAAAAGAGAATGGCCGTCTTTTAACAAAAAGCATGTGTTGACGGTATTAACTGTATTTGCCCTAGCCATTGGCACAGGGGCAGCTGTTCAATGGCAGCGGAGTAAGACGGTACTGCCATCCTATGGCTTTGAATATGGAGGGGGTTACTCTTCAACTGATTTATCACCATATGAAGTTATGAATCCAGATAATAAACTACCAACGCTGGAATCGCATTCTGTTTTTACCATTAAGGATCCTAATGAAATGCCTATATTAGATGGGGCAGAGGCAGCATTCCCTGTTTATTCTGCTTTTGCGAATGCAGTCTACGAAAATATCAATAATGTCCAGGAAACAAAGGATATTGTCTCATTCACCAATACGATTTATTCCTATGAACGACTCTTATCTGGTGAAGTGGATATATACTTCGGTGCGGAACCATCAAAAGAGCAGCAGAAAATGGCCAAAGAACAGGGAAAAGAATTGGTAATGACGCCCATTGGCAAGGAAGCATTTGTTTTTTTTGTAAACCCTGATAATAAAATAGATGGTTTAAACGTTTCAGAGATTAAAGACATTTACTCTGGAAAAGTAAAAAATTGGTCAGAGCTTGGTGGGAAAAGTGATAGAATCGTAGCCTTTCAGCGGCCGAAAAATTCAGGCAGCCAAACGCTGCTAGAAAAGATAATGGGTGACACGCCAATCATGGAACCATTAAAGGAAGATGTTCCTGAAGGGATGGGCGGAATTATTGAACAAGTGGCTGACTACCGGAATTACGATAATTCAATCGGATTTTCCTTCCGTTTTTTTGCAACAGGAATGAGGAATAATCCGGATATTAAACTTCTAGCAATTGATGGTATCGAACCATCCCCTGAGAATATTGCCAGCAGAAAATATCCTTTCACTGCTAACCTTTATGCGATTTCATTAAAGGAAAATTCCAACCCTCAGATTGAAGACTTTCTAGCATGGATGAAGGGCCCTCAAGGTCAGGAAATTGTTGGTAAAATCGGCTATATTAAAAATTGACATTCAAAAACAAGCAGTAATTCTAAGAGAGACAATCCCTTAAAATTTGAGGGTGTCTCTCTTTTTTTAAGTGTCGAAAAAAATTTGTTAATTTAGTAAACTAATTATCTGAAAAGTATTGCTAATTAGAAAATATATATGCTAGTATACTAGTGTACTGAAAGCGATTTCAGTACTAAAATAAAAAATATCAGGGGGAAAAAATGAAAAAACTTAGTTTAGTGTTATTATTCCTAATTGCAAGTATTATTGCCGTTGGTTGTAGCAGTAAAGAGTCATCAGGTTCAAAAGATACAGAGAAAAAAGATGATAAAGTTTATACATTAAAAATGTCAACACAACAGGCAGAAACATCGCCGATCGTAAAAGGATTCTTTGAATTAGCTGATAGATTAGAAGAAAAGTCAGAAGGCAGATTAAAAATGGAAGTCTACCCAAGTGCTCAGCTAGGTACAGATGATGATGTAATTGAACAAGCTGAACAGGGAGTTAACGTAGCTGTACTAACTGATGGAAGTCGTATGGGTCTTTATGTTAAGGACATGGGTGTAATTGGTGCACCATACTTAGCAGATAACTATGAAGATGTTTTGAAAATTACACAAGGTGATACATTTAAAACTTGGGAAAAAGCATTAGCTGAAGAACATGGCATTCGCGTCCTTTCTTTCAACTGGTATGATGGGCCAAGACACTTCCTTACAAATGAACCTATTGAAAAACCAGAAGACCTAAAGGGTCTTAGAATCAGAACACCTGGTTCACCAGTATGGCAGGAATCTATTAAAGCAATGGGCGCAACTCCAATTGCAATGCCTTGGGGAGAAGCGTATTCAGCAGTACAGCAAGGTGCTATCGATGGAGCCGAAGCGCAGCATACATCAACCTATCCATCAAGAATGTATGAAGTTGTAAAGTATGTAAACAAGACAGGTCACTTCCAATTAATTAATGGTATTATCGTTGGTGAAAAATGGTTCAGCACTTTACCTGAAGATTTGCAAACGCTTTTATTAGAAGAAGCAAAAGCGGTTGCTGAAATTAATGCTAAAGAAATTGCTAGTATGCAGGCAGAATTAGAAAAAAAGTTAGTTGAAGAAGGCATGACAATTGTTGAACCAGATGTAGCAGCATTCAAAAAGGCTGCTGAAAAGGCATACGATGTCCTAGGATTAACGAAGTTAAAAGACCAAATCCATAAAGAGATGGGCAAGTAAAAGCGTTAAAGAGGGGAAATTATGAAAAATTTATATGGGTATTTTTGCAGACTTGAAGAAGCGCTTGTAAAAGGTTTTTTGGTAGCTATAACGTTTCTAGTTTTTATATCCGCCATATTTAGAACATTGAAATACCCTTTGAATTGGGCAGTAGATGTGTCGATGTTATTGTTTGCTTGGGTAGTATTTCTAGGTGCCAATATGGCACTTAGAAATACTGAATTAGTGAATGTTGACTTATTTATTAATAAGTTCCCAGCGAAGGTTAGAAAAGGAATTTATATTTTTTGGAACATTGTTATCATCCTTTTCTTATTTTTCTTAATATGGCATGGAGTTCCCCTAGCGATGGAGAGTACCAGCAGACAATTCCAAACATTAGGAATTAGTTATTCATGGGCGACCATTAGTATACCTGTAGGTGCGTTATTAATGATTATTAGTACGTGCATAAAAATATTTAAAGCTCTCAAAAAAGAGAACTGGTAGGGGGAGCGTATGTTACTAGTCTTAGGTGTATTCTTATTTTTCTTGTTTTTTGGAATGCCAGTAGCCTTTGCTATTGGAATATCAGGTTTAGTCTTTTTCCTTACAACGCCTGACGTACCGCTTACGATTGCGGTACAAAGGACATTGACGACTTCCCAATCATGGACTATGCTTGCGATCCCTTTGTTTATCTTTGCAGGTCATCTAATGAACAGTACGGGAATTACGAAACGGTTAATCACTTTAGCGAATGTGCTAACGGGTCATATGTACGGAAATCTCGCACAGGTTAGTGTTGTACTCAGTACATTAATGGGTGGAGTATCCGGCTCTGCCGTTGCGGATGCAGCGATGCAATCAAGAATCTTAGGTCCGGATATGATTAAAAGAGGTTATAAGCCAGCTTATGGTGCGGCAATTAATGGAGTGTCTTCTCTTATTACAGCCACTATTCCTCCAAGTATGGGTCTTATCATCTATGGCTCAATTGGTGAGGTCTCAATCGGAAGACTTTTTGCAGCGGGTATCGTGCCAGGAATAATGATCATGATTGCTCTCATGATTGCTGTTTCCATGACGGCCAGAAAAAATAACTATTTGCCTGAAAGAAAAAAGCCTCCTGGTATAAAGGAAGTTTTAATTGCTATTAAAGATGGTATTTGGGCATTAATTTTCCCTATCATTCTAATTGTCGGTATTCGATATGGAATCTTTACCCCATCAGAGTCAGGTGCCTTTGCTGCAGTTTATGCCATTTTCATTGGTGCTGTTGTTTATAAGGAATTGACGTGGAAGAAATTCTTTGAGACGGTTCAAGAAAGTGCTATAGATATTGGTGCAGTTATGCTGATTATTTCCGTATCAGGAATCTTTGGCTACGGAATTGTATATGATAACGTAACTTCTGGGTTATCAGCACTTATTACCGGATTTACACAAGAACCACTAATGTTATTTGGAATTATTATTATGGTCTTAATTGTAGCGGGTATGTTTGTTGAAACAACCGTTATCACATTATTGCTTACACCAATTTTTGTTCCAATCGTTACAAGTGTTGGGATTGACCCTGTTCACTTTGGATTAGTAATGATGACGGTAACTACATTTGGAATCATTACACCGCCAATGGGAGTCTCATTATTTACCGTTTCTCAGATCATGGGATGTTCACCGCAGGATACGGTAAAAGAGGCAATACCGTTCTATATTGCAACGATGTTAGTTGTAGCCATTATGGTATTCTTCCCAGATTTAGTATTATTTGTACCAGATATAGTATTTGGTAAATAAGGAAGTTCAAGCAATTGGGTGATATCAACCATATAGTTTCTTACCTGAGGAAGCCACAGATTATGGCTTCCTCAGGAAGAGCTATAAGGGATGAACCGTTGCTTTTTTTTACCTGTTCAGAATTCTAGTTCTTTACATAATTTTTTCTATAATAAAAACAGGAACAAAAACAAATTTCCTGTTTAAGAGGTGTAAACCATGATAGTAAAAGCAATGAGAAAGAATGAGATTGGCTCAAGGAGGGATTATGTCTATAACTATTTATATCAAAATATAATAAATTTAAACTTGGAACCCGGAATTGGCCTCTCTGAAAATGAAATTGCCAAGCAGCTTAATGTAAGTAGAACACCAGTTAGAGAGGCAATGATTCAATTAGAAAAACAAGACTTGGTTGAAATTGTTCCACAAGTAGGAACCTTTGTATCCTTTATTAACCCTGCATTGGTGGAAGAATCACGGTCAATGAGAGAAATTTTAGAGAGTGCCATTATAAAAGAGGCAGCAGAAAAATTAAATACAACCGATCTGTTTGAACTAGAAACTTGTATTGATAATCAGAAAAAGTTGATTGAAGAGGGAAATTTTCAAGAATTTTTAACATCTGATGATTATTTTCATGAGACTATTTTTAATAGTTTAGGAAAAGAGAGAACTTGGCAGACGATCGATCAAATGAATTCTCAATATAAGAGATTTAGAAGTCTGAGACTAAGTACAACATCTACCTCTGAATGGGAAGAAATCGTTAAGGAGCATGTGGGTTTACATATAGCCTTGAAAAATCGTGATGCATGTTTGGCTCAGAAATTAATGAAAGAACATTTAATCAAAGCTGTTTTTCATATAGATGAATTAAAGACGAAACATCCAGATTATTTTAAGGATGTAATGTAAGTGGACACCGTAAATGGGGGATTATCATTATGAAAATGACGTTTCGCTGGTATGGCCGCGGTAATGACACCGTCCTGCTTGACCAGGTAAAGCAAATTCCTGGTGTTAAAGGGATTGTATGGGGACTTCATCAAAAGCGAGTTGGCGATGTTTGGGAAAAGGATGAGATTAAGTCAGAAATAAGCTATATCGAGTCTTTTGGATTTCATGCAGACGTAGTTGAAAGTGTGAATGTCCATGAATCTATTAAACTTGGAAATGAAGAACGAGAAAAATATATAGAGAACTACAAGCAATCGATCCGAAATTTAGGTGAATTCGGTGTTAAAGTGATTTGCTATAATTTCATGGCAATCTTTGATTGGACCCGTTCGGATCTATTTCGTGCACTGCCAGATGGATCGACAGCATTATTCTATGAAAAGGATATCGTTGAAAACCGTGATCCACAAGAACTTATTCAGACGTTTTCGTCCTATTCCGATATGACTCTTCCAGGATGGGAACCTGAAAAAATTGGACGTATCAAAGAATTATTTAAAGCGTATAAGGATATGACAGAAGATGATTTGTGGGAGAATCTACGGTACTTCTTAAATGAAATCCTGCCGGTAGCAGAAGAGGTTGGTATAAAAATGGCCATTCACCCAGATGATCCACCCTGGTCAATATTCGGTCTGCCGAGGATTATGACAGGAAGAGAAAGTTTAGTGAAATTGTTAGCAATTTCTGATTCCCCTTCAAACGGGATTACTTTCTGTACTGGTTCGCTTGGGGCCAATCCCCACAATGATATGGTGACACTAGCAGCCGAATTTGTCCGTCATTCACCTTTTGCGCATATCCGCAACGTTAAAATTTTTGAAAATGGCGATTTTATTGAAACATCGCATTTAACTTCAGACGGATCTATCGATATTAAAGGGGTTGTAAGAGAGCTATCTGAAATTGACTATGATGGGTATGTTCGTCCAGATCATGGCCGTCATATTTGGGGAGAAAAATGCAGACCAGGCTATGGCTTATACGACCGAGCACTTGGTATCATGCACCTTCTGGGATTATGGGATGCATTTCAAACAGTTAAAAAGGAGGAGAACTAAATGTTTCCAATACATGAGAATTTACATGGAAAAACGGCTGTTATCACTGGCGGAAGCGGAGTACTATGTTCTGAAATGGCTCGAGAGCTTGCGCGCCAAGGTGTTAATGTGGCAATTATAAACCGCACCTTAGAAAAAGGTGTTTCGATTGTAAGTGAAATTGAAGCAGCGGGTGGAAAAGCAATTGCTGTTGCAGCGGATGTTCTAGATCGTTCATCCCTAGAAAAGGCTAAGGAAGCGGTTATTAATGCATTTGGCGGCGTTGATATCTTAATAAATGGAGCTGGAGGAAACCACCCGGATGCAATAACAGCTGTTGAGACATATACGGAGGGACCATCAGAAAAATCATTTTTTCAACTTGATGAAAGTGGATTTTCAAAAGTGTTCGCAACCAATTTCACGGGAACTTTTTTAACCAGCCAAGTATTTGGGTTGGAACTTTTAAAGCAGGAGTCACCAAACATTATAAATATTTCTTCGATGAGTGCATATTCACCGATGACAAAAGTTCCGGCTTATAGTGCAGCAAAGTCTGCGATTAACAATTTTACCATGTGGATGGCAGTGCATTTTGGTGAAACAGGCTTGCGGGTAAACGCGATCGCACCAGGTTTCTTTCTAACATCTCAAAACCGTAACCTGCTTCTACATGAGGATGGCACACATACTCCAAGATCAGAAAAGATTATCACACACACACCAATGAAACGTTTTGGTCAGCCGAAAGATTTATTAGGTGCGTTATTATGGCTAGTTGACGAGGAATACTCTGGTTTCGTCACAGGAGTAACGGTTCCTGTTGACGGAGGATTTATGGCGTATTCCGGCGTGTAGTTTATTAGAAAGGACTAGATAATTTTGGACGAGAATACAATTGTTTTGGATGGCTTAAAGCCCATAAAATTAACCTCCGCGCGAGCATGGCGTACCTATTTGGGAGGAAAATTAATAGAAGAATTACATGGAGCCGATCAACCTGTAGATAATCATTTTCCTGAAGAATGGATTATGTCGATTGTATCAGCCCGAAATATCGGCCGCGAGCATATTAAGGATGAGGGTTTAAGCAAAGTTGATATCCCCGGTACGAATATCGCCTTGAAAAATGTAATTGATAGAAGTCCTGAGGAGTTCTTAGGAAAACAACACGCTGAGAAGTTTGGCAGCCAAACCGGAGTTTTAGTGAAAATTATTGATTCCGCTGAGCGCTTAACTGTCCAGGTGCACCCAGATAGGGACAAGGCTCAGGAATTATTTAATTCAATCTATGGTAAAACGGAATCCTGGCATATATTGGGTGGGAGAGAAATTGATGGGGAACCACCGTATGTATATTTAGGGTTTAAGCCGAGTGTCACCAGGGAACAGTGGGAAAGATTATTTTATGAGCAAGATATCCAAGGCATGCTTGATTGTATGCATAAATACTATGTTCATCCAGGGGATACCTTTCTCATAGAAGGTGGTACCCCGCATGCAATCGGTTCTGGCTGTTTGTTGGTTGAGATTCAGGAACCAACGGATTATACGATACGAATCGAAAAAACATCACCTTCCGGATTTAAAATAGATGATTTTATGTGCCATCAAGGACTTGGGTTCGAAAAAATGTTTGAATGTTTTAATTATGTAAATTATACGAGGGAAGAGACATTAAATAAATGGAAAATAGCTCCTTCTGTCATTAATGATGCAACGGATTATAAAGAAACCGAATTAATTGGATACAAAAGCACCCCCTACTTTCGCATGACTCTTGTCGAAGTCCAGAATGAAATGGCGGTCAGCGGTGATGGAGTTTTTTCGGGAATTTATATCCTTTCTGGTCATGCGAATATCATCACGGATGGAGAAAGTCAGCTTGTTAATAAGGGTGATCAGTTTTTTATCCCGGCAAATGTTTCAAGCTTTACTATTCAAAATCATGGTAAAGAGGCTCTTAAGGTAATACGCTTATTTGGACCAAAGATAGTATAATAATATAACACAGGGCACCCTTAAAGGTGCTTTTTCTAAGGAGGAAATTCGATGAAAAAGGTAAGATGGGGAATTTTAAGTACGGCAAAAATTGCACAAAAATCATTGATACCTGCATTTGGCCGTGCTGAAAATGCAGTAGTTGCCGGAATTGCCTCGAGCAGTGGAAAGGCAGAGGATGTTGCAAAGCAATTTAATATAGCAAAGTCCTATTCTAGTTATGAAGAAATGCTGCAAGATCCAGAGATAGATGCTGTCTATATCCCACTTCCAAACCATTTACATAAAAAGTGGACGATCGAAGCTGCAAAGTATGGAAAACATATTTTATGTGAAAAGCCAGCTTCCTTAAATGCAGAAGAAACAAAAGAAATGGTTGAATTTTGCAGAGAGAAAGATGTTAAATTTATGGAGGCCTTTATGTATCAATTTCACCCTCAGCATGAAAGGGTCAGAGAGATCATCCAATCTGGAGAAATTGGCGATGTAAAATACATGCGTGCCAGTTTTTCGTTTTTACTAACTCAACCTGAAGGAAATATAAAAACAGATCCCGAAAAAGGTGGAGGAAGTATTTATGATGTCGGCTGCTATGGTATTCATGCCATTCGGAATATACTAAATGCTGAACCAGTGGAAGTTCACGCCCATGCAAATATAAATGCAGACTACCAAGTAGATACATCTGCTTTTGGTTATTTGCAAATGGATAATGGTGTTCATGCTTATTTTGATTGCAGCTTTGATATGGTTTTTAGAGCAGAATATGAAGTGATTGGAACCATTGGTCAAATTAAAGTTCCAAGAGCATTCCGTCCAGACAATCATGGGGGAGAAGGACTCGTCATTGTTCAAAAGGATGGGGTAACAAGAGAAGAAAGAATATCCGCTGACATTTATAAGTCTGAGGTTGAGCATATTTCGCAAGTTATTTTGGAAGACGGTGAACCGTCTTATACAGGTGAAAATGCGATTCAAAATATGCGTGTAATCGAGGCATGTTATCAATCGATTAAATCAGGAAAAGTGGTTAAACTTCATTAAGTCTCCATATATAAAAACAGTGTAAATCCTAAAGTTTGATAAGGAGATATACTGTTTTTTTATTTAAGAATCGCAAAATAGGAAAAGAAATGTTGGCTCCCTTGCTTTATGATTAAAATAGGGGGGCAAGGAAGATGAAGTTATTAAAGAAAAAGGATCCTTATCAGGTTTATATTTATACCTGTTTTTTATCTCAATTGTTTTTCACTTTTATTTTTACGGTCAACTTGTTATATCAAGTGGAAACCGTTCAATTGAATCCATTGCAGCTAGTACTAGTGGGGACCGTATTGGAGGCGACGGTTTTCATTTTTGAAATTCCAACTGGAATTCTGTCCGATTTAAAAAGTAGAAAGCTTTCCGTCGTTATTGGCTTTTTCTTAATTGGAATTGGCTTTATTATTGAGGGGATGTTTCCGTTTTTTACGGCTGTGATTTTGGCTCAAATCATCTGGGGGATTGGCTATACTTTTACGAGTGGTTCCCATCAAGCTTGGATTGCTGATGAAATAGGGGAAGAACGCGCTTCCTCAGCATTTGTGAAAGGTGCCAAGGCAGGTAATCTGGGGAAAATCCTTGCCATTCCATTAAGTATATTGGCAGGGTATTTCTTCCTTAATCTGCCGATCGTCTTAGGCGGTATCGGGTTGGTCGTGCTATCCATCCTCTTAATTTTCTTTATGAAGGAAGAGAAGTTTAAACCTGCTGAAATGGTGGAGAGAGTATCGGTTTGGAAGAGTATCAAGGAAAATATGAGCCAAATCCTTTATTTTTCCAAAGTAAATCATCTGATGAGAATCCTTTTTCTCATTGCCTTGTTTTTTGGTTTTTATAGTGAGGGATTTGATCGATTGTGGATTCCCCACTTTATTGAGCAATCAGGTCTAGCAAATCTATCAGATAGTCAGTTAGTTTTGCTGATGGGCGGAGTTCAATTCATTGTCGTCCTTCTGACGTTTGCGGCACTTCATTTTATTGATAATAGCTCCATCCATCAGCACCTTAACAGTATTTACGTGGCCCTTTTTATAGGAAGCATTTTAATTATCAGTTCCTTAATTGGCTTTGCTTTTTCCACATTCGCTGTTGGTTTGTTTGCTTTTTATATTATCATTCAAATTTCAAGAAGTATTATGTATCCATTGGAGACGGTTTGGCTGAATAAACTAATTCCGGATTCTTCTACTCGTGCTACTTTTTTTTCAGTCAAAGGTCAGGTTGATGCAATTGGACAAATTGGCGGAGGACCAGTGATTGGTGTGATTGCTTCAAACTTTACGATCAAACTTGCCATATTGGTAAGTGCCCTTATATTATTGCCTGTCCTATTTTTATATTATGTTATCTTGAAAAGGGTTAGAGGGTGAGCAGCTTAACGGGTTCCGTTACTTTTCGCAGACATTAAAAATGTAATTTAAAATGAGTGCCAAATTGTAAGGGTACAATGGCTTTTGTACCCTGCAACTTTATCTGCATGATGATATGAAACTCGCCTATAAAAAATGTTAAGGCTAAATATTAAAGGAGTTAATATTCAATAAAGTTTGTGAAATAGTGTACCTAAGCTAACGGAGCAGGTTTTTTTAATAAGATACTACAAATTATATAAAGATGAGGTGAAAAAAATGTTTCCAACATTAGAAACAGATAGGTTGGTTTTAAGAGAAATATCCAAGGATGATGCTGAGGGAATATTTGCTTGTTTTTCTAATGAAAAGGTAACGAGATATTATGGTCAAGAAACTTTAAAAAGTATGGAACAAGCAGAGGCATTTGTTAATTTTTTCTCAAACAGTTACAAGCAGAAAAAAGGAATACGTTGGGGAATTGAAAGAAAAGGAACTCAAGGAATAATTGGAACCATTGGTTTTAATGCTTGGTCTCCTAAAAATAAACGAGCAGAAATAGGATATGAAATCCATCCCGAACATTGGAGAAAGGGTTATACTTCTGAGGCAGTATTAAAGGTCATTCAGTATGGTTTTGGTGACTTGGGTCTTACTCGTATAGGAGCCGTTGTTTTTATAGATAATGAAGCATCTACTAATTTGCTCTACAAAGTAGGATTTCAAAAAGAAGGCGTTCTAAGAGATTATATGTACCAAAATGGAAAGGCATTTGATACATATGTTTATTCGTTACTTAAAAATAATAGATAATGTTGTTATTTAACGGGTGCGTTGATCCAGAGGATTAGCCACCTTCTTTGGTTGAATTCCATATTAAGCTAACGATGCAGTTTAGTTTAATAAACAAAATCAAATATACTATAAGTTAGGAGGTTATAGAATGTATGAAACAAGATGGACTACTAATGAAGAAATAACAATTATGGCAGACTATTGGTACAGAATGGCAAGTGAAATGGGAGAAACTGATGGAATACCAAAGCCAGAATTACATAGGGTTGAAGAGGTTAAAAACTTATTTGTAAAAGAATCTAATTTAGGTAATTTAATGTTCAGGGTTGCCTTAGATAGCAATGATAATATTGTGGCTTGTGCAGGAGGTCTAATTAGGACAGAGTATTCCTACCCACTTGCCGAGGAACAGAGCCTATTCGGTTGGGTAATAGCAGTATATACGTTGAAAGATCACCGCAATAATGGATTAGCCTATAGATTAGTAGATGAAATTTGTTTATGGCTTAAACAAAAAGGGGCAAAACGGGCAAGGCTGTGGTCAAGTTCAACTGGGAGAAGAGTTTATGAAAATCTTGGATTTAAAAATATGATGGACATGTCAAAACCACTTTCTTAAATGGGAGGGGTAATTCTTGAGAGAAAAAAGACCAAAGTTACCTTTATCACAAGAGGAAAAAC
>NZ_JBALNQ010000027.1:0-82879 GCF_036961885.1 Neobacillus niacini
ATTGAACGAAACGGATTTCGGTTTGTACCAGAATTTAGTGTCAGTCACCAAAACGGAGCCATACATGTATATAATAATAAAGAGCGTTTGATTGAAGAAATCAAATTTGAGTTTTCAGGGGATTTTCCTGGACTGGATCAAATTGAGGATTTAGTGAATGAGTACTGCAATCAGCGACAAATCTAGGGACCGAATATTTGTTCGGTTTCTTGTTTTTTGTTATACTAAAAGTAATTAATAATGGATAAGGAGGGAAGAACATGAATAAATTAACCGCCGTATATCCTGAAGCCGTTGAACATACAAAGAATATAGTAATCGAGGACATGGACCACTTTTTAGAGACAAAAGAAAATTTGCCGTCCTTTAACGAATATTTAACTGCACGGGGGCACTATCTCGAGCAAATATGGGTTAATGTTTGGTTAAATAAAGTCACAAATGATGTCCCAAAGAATGAAAAGAAAGAGTTTTTGCGTGAAAAAGGGTTTGAAGTCCAGGGGGTAGACCGAAAGCTGATTAACAAACTTTTTCGCGATGAAATGAGGGAATATCAGCCATTTAATATAATCGGATGGACGAAAGAAACCTTTACTGGCAAAGAGGAAGAATGGGAACAGAGATATCAACAGGCGAAAGCTGATTTTATAAAAAGGCAGGAAATGAATCGGTTGGCAGAAGTTCGCCATGCTCTCACAGAAGAAATAGAAGAGACTGCCGCTGAAATGCTTGAAAAGGATTATTCAGAGTTTTATCTTTATGTTCGGTATTTTACAGCAAAACAATTAGCAGCAGACATCAAGAACAATGTGAAATTTCAATCAGTCGATACCTTTGCACTTGAAGAAAAATTAGTCAATGAAGGGCAGTTTAATCCGGCCTCCTACACTACAGTTGCAACATTTTTTGAAGAATTAACGGGTGATATTCATAAAACGGTGAATTGGGGCCGGAGCTTATATGAATACCAAACGTATTTCTTTGTATATGAAAGCTTAATCTCTGATTACCTGTCTCAGCTAATTCCCAAAAAGGTTCTCGAAAAGCTGCCACATCCGATAAAGGAGCAGTTCCAAGAAACTTTTGGAGAAAAACTGACCCCCTCTTTTATTAAGGGAAGTATTCAGGAGCTTCTTTATGAGGTGCAAGACTATTTTATTGAAGATATTCAAGAGGAATACTTGTCAGATCTATTAAAAATTAACGAAATTCCTTTTGACCTCTCTGTTCAACAGAAAATTTTCGAAAAGGATTTTGCTGATAGAGAGCGAAAAAAGGCAGAGGAAGAAGCAGAATTACAACGAAAAAGAGAAGCAGATGAACGGATGATGGAGGATATTTTCGGTCAGGAATACAATCCGTCCTTCGGGAGACGGGTCCGCTATGTTCTTCATATTGGTGAAACGAATACGGGGAAAACACATCATGCCCTCGAGCAAATGAAACAAGCAAACAGTGGCTTATATCTAGCTCCGTTAAGATTATTAGCGTTAGAGGTGTTCGATAAGTTAAATGCTGAAGGAACGCCATGCACATTAAAAACAGGGGAAGAAGAAAAACTTGTTCCTGGTGCCAATCACTTCTCATGCACAGTAGAAATGTTTCATGAGAAAGAAAACTATGAAATCGTCGTCATTGATGAGGCACAAATGATCACCGATAAAGACCGTGGCTTCTCCTGGTATAAAGCAATCACAAAAGCGAATGCACGAGAAGTACATATTATCGGAAGCAGGAATTCAAAGCCCATGCTTTTGCAGTTGTTAGGTGAATCGAATATTAGTATCCACGAGTACAGCCGTGAAATCCCACTTGAAGTGGAATCCAAGGAATTTCATATTAAACATGTGAAAAAAGGGGACGCATTGATTTGCTTTTCAAGGCGACGGGTACTTGAAACGGCATCAAGGCTGCAAAATGATGGTCATTCTGTCAGCATGATTTACGGCAGTATGCCACCAGAAACAAGAAAAAAGCAAATTGAACAATTTAATAGCGGAAAAACAAAGGTAGTGGTTGCGACTGACGCGATTGGAATGGGATTAAATCTGCCGATTCGCCGGATTGTATTTTTAGAAAATGAAAAATTCGATGGAACGAGAAGGCGGCTGTTAACTTCACAGGAAGTGAAACAAATCGCTGGACGCGCTGGACGGAAAGGGATATATGATGTAGGGAAAGTCGCCTTCACAAAGGATATTCGAATGATGAACCAATTGCTAAACCAAGAGGATGAGCCTGTTCATACATTTGCGATCGCACCAACGAATTCGGTTTTTGAGCGCTTCCAACGGTACTACCGTGATCTAGGTACGTTTTTCGAGCTTTGGGGGAAATTTAATAGCCCGCCAGGTACAAAAAAAGCTTCACTAACAGAAGAACGGTCACTTTATCAGCTTATTGCTGGTACAGAGATTGAAGCCCGGTTACCATTAATGGACCTATATGGGTTCTTACATCTTCCGTTTTCGAAAAATGAACCAACCTTAACAAGGCAATGGGAAGAAACAATGTATGCGATTATCCAAGGGAATCCTCTTCCGGAACCCCCATACAAAGAACGAAGCTTAGAGGATCTCGAGTTAGCATACAAAGCCCTCGGATTGCATCTGCTCTTTTTATACCGGTTAGGTGAGCGAACTGAAGCGATTTATTGGGAGCGGCTGCGTGAGGAAATGAGTGACAAGGTACAGGATAAGTTAAAAACTGATATTAAAAAGTTCGTGAAGAAATGCAAAAACTGTGGAAAGAATCTTCCATGGGATCACCCGTTTCCAACTTGTGAGGCCTGCTTCCATGCAAAATATAGAAGACGTTTTGCAGAAGATTTCTAAAAATAACACATTGAAGGAACAAATCTCAAATGATTTGTTCCTTTTTACTGTTAGGAATGGGAATTTTTAACATGGTGCTTCTCCTAAATGATATAATTTTATTAGTGAAATAAACGAGGAGGTTGACCATGAAGACGTTTGTTTGGTCTGTTATTACATTAGGTCTCATTCTTTTTGCGAATTGGGGAATAGCAAAACTTTTTAATAATCAGTTCCTCGATTGGTCCTTTATGACAGGGGCTGCTTCAGTGGTATTAGTTAAATTTTTTAATTCATCTGGCGGAATGGCATCGGAATTTGCAAATGCCAGACTACAAAGTGGAAATGAAGACAATGACCTTCAAGTGGAAGTTTGGACGAAAATAGAAAAGATTGAAAGGCGATTTAATGCGACCCCTTCCTTTTATGTGGCAATAGGTTACACGCTTATTGCGGGGATTGTTACACTAATTTACTACTTTCTTTAATTAAAGGCTGTATTAATCGATACTGTTGATTTTTAGAACCTGTTGATTGGAGCGAAAGGCGCTCGACTCCTCGAAAATGCTATCGCATTTTCTTCGTGCGTGGGTAAACTCAAGGATGTAAATTCAATGTCCTGCGGGATGCACGAGCTGAGTGAGACCCCGCAGGTACGACCGAGGAGGCTCACGGGCGAGCCCGCGGAAAGCGTAGCACCTGTAGCGCAAATCCACAGCCATGTTTAACACAGTCTAATTAATAGAAACAAACATTTGAAGCAGAGGATATTTTCCTTTGCTTATTTTACGTTTAAATTAAAAATAATTACTCTTTAGCGTAATTAACTGTTGCGTTTTGGAGTAATATAAATTACTATTTAAAGTAAGGGAGGTGAAAATAATGGAAAATATCAGATTGAATGTTCCATTATTGAGAAGAAGGGTGCCAAACCTGACAAGTGCGGCACGTGAGGTAGGTTTACGGCCTGCAACCGTATCAAATTTGTGTACGGGGAAAATTCCGGTTGGACGCTCTGAAGTTCGTACGATTGTAGCATTAGCAGAATTGGCACAGTGTAGTCTTGATGAGCTGATTTTAAGAGGGGAGAATGTTGAGATGATCGAAACGAAAATTAAAACATTAGATTTGTTTGCGCCAGTTGTAAAGGGAGGAACCATAGGGCTTGTAGCTCGTCCAGGAATGGGTCAGCTGGTTGTACTTGCCGAGTTATTTTATCGATTTAAAAAAGAAGGCTATACAACGGTATTATTAATGCCGGAAGGAAATCCACCTGAAATTGAAGATGTGACGGATGATGCTGAAATTATAGCTGAATCGATTGATATAGCCTTTGCGAAAATGTCGGTTGTTGGAAAAAACAAAGATATTATTTTTGTTGCCGACCGATCTCATGTATTAACGGGAGAAATCTATGAGCTTCAGGAAAGATTACATGATGCTGACATCAAGTCGGTAACTACGTTTTTACTCGATTTAAAAGGTGCATCGGTGGATGAGGACCTTCCATATGGTCCGCTTGAAACACTATGGCAATTCGATATGGATCTAGCTGCTAGACATCGTTACCCAGCGGTAAACCCAATCTATTCTACTTCTTCGGTGCTGGAAGGCGCACATCTAGATCAAAATCATCTATCTATCCAACAAAAAGCACAAAAACTGTTACGCCGCTATCGCGAATTACGGTCACTCGTAAATGTGAAGGGGATTGACGGGATACCAGCTGCAGAAAAAGAAACCTATCATCGAGGCGAACGATTAGAAGCCTATTTGACACAGCCATTTTATGTTGCGGAAGAGTTTACGGGGATTAAAGGGGAAGAAGTTAATTTAAAAGATACATTGAATGACGTGAGGAAAATTTTAGATGGTGCTTTGGATTCTAAGGATATTGCGTCATTAAATTTTATTGGAACTATTTAATTGAGTCGCGAGCTGCAGTGACCGAAACCCAAAATAAATAGGCAACTCGGTCACTGCACGCTATTCAAACCACAAAACAATTACACTTTTAATGAGGACGTACCGTTCAAACGGTACGTCCTTTTAAATTTTCCATTTATGTGTAATTATGGTAGATAGGAGAAAAGTACTTCAGAAGAAATGGAGTGTAAAGAATGCAGCTTTCAGTAACGGTAAGGGGCTCAGATGCAGAGGTCGTCTCTTATCTTATCGCTAAAAACCCCAATAATCCATATGAGCGGGATGAGAAAGGATTCAAAGTTCGTCTCGCCTACCCTGTTTTTACGAAAGAAGAAGTCCAGTTTGTCATTTTTGTGAAGCCAGACCCGATTGATTTAGTTCGGAATTCATCGGATTTATTTGATATTACCCATTACATCAATGATCGCGAGTTCGCCGTCAGCAGCTTATTCATCACGTCCATCCGCAAGGCATTAGGAACAGCTTTAAATGGAAAGCCAGACGAAGAATATGAGAAATGGGTAGACCAGATCTTTGAGATAAAATTGGAATTTGGCCCTGTCGCTACGGATTTGCGGAATCAGGAAATTGCTGACTTGTTTGAACCTATGGGATACAAAGTGGAAATTGAGCGTGGAGAAAGCGCCATCCGCGGAAAAAGCTCGGCACGTTTTGTTACGATATCTGGGAGGCAAAGCGTTCAAAACACATTAAAGCATGTTTCCATTCTCATCCCTGTCATCGATAACTATAAACACTATTTTTTAGATGAAAGAGAAGTAGAGAAACTCGAACGCTATGGTGAAGGCTGGCTAGAAACTCATCCTTTAAAGCAAATGATCGTCAAGCGTGCCCTTCGATTTAATGCGCTAATTTCTCAATCTAAATACTATGAAAAGAAACCATTTATTCGTAACCAGGATGAGAGCCCGAGGATTCGTCTAAATGACCAGCGTTATGAAGCAATACTGAATGTGATTAGTACACTGCCACAACGGGAGACGATTGTTGATCTTGGTGCAGGGGAAGGGAGATTGTCAGTCCAGCTGGGTTTTGTCGAAGGTGTTAAAGAAATTTTATCAATAGAGCCCTCAAGCAAAGCCCGCCTTAAGGCGATTGAAAGATTTGGACAAGTGATTGATAAAGAGGGATATGTTGACCCCCAATCACTCATTGGATCGTTATTTTATTTTGATAGCCGCCTGCAAAATAAAGACATTATCATTTTGTGTGAAGTAATTGAACATATTGACGAGGAAAGACTCCCTAAAATTTTCAATACAATTTTTAATGATTATCGTCCCAAGACACTGATTGTGACCACACCAAACCAAGAATACAATGTCGTTTATGATATGGATGAAGCCATGCGTCATAACGATCACCGTTTTGAATGGACGCGAGCGGAATTTGCTCAACATGTGGAAGCGTGGACGCAAAACTATCCTTACCAAATCAGTATTCAAGGGATTGGCGAGGAACATCCTACATATGGCCAGCCGACACAAATGGCGATGTTAAGAAGGGAGGAGGCATGATGACAACACTGCACTTACCTCATGGGGGGATTGTCTTATTAGTTGGGCCTTCTAATACCGGAAAAACAACCTTATTAAATCAATTAATCCAAGAAAATCAAATTCTTGCCTCTGAAGTGGTCAGCTCCGATCAGTTCCGCGTTCTCGTCAGTAATATTGAGTTTATTAGCTGGAACGGACGACCAAAAGACGAAAGTGACGCACTCTTTCATGAGTACCAGCAAATTTCTGGTGCTGCCTTTGATGCCATGGATTATGTCGTTTCAAAACGCTGTAAACTGAATAAATTAACGTTTATTGACGCGACCCATCTCCGTGAGGAGGAACATGAAAAATACTTGCAATTGGGAAAGAAATATCATGTCCCTGTCATTGCCATTGTCTTAAATATTTCAGAAACTGAATTGCTAAGACGAGATGCGGAGCGGGATTTTCCTCGTGGCAGAAACCGAATAAAACAGCAGTATCAACATTTTAAAAATGCGCTTCGCTTCATTAAAAAGAAACCTTACCGAAGGGTGTACCTCCTTGGTGAGGATGAACTTGAAGTATTGAATATTAGCCGATTAGAAAACCCATTATTCATTGAATTGGTTAACGGGATCGATTTTATCGGAGATATCCACGGTTGCTATGAAGAATTTCTCGAAATCCTAACAAAACTTGGCTATCAAGAAAACGAAGAAGGATATTACATCCATCCAGAAGGACGGAAAATTCTTTCTCTTGGAGATGTAATGAGTCGTGGGCCAAGGTCAATTGAAACGCTACAATTTTTCCAAAAGCATGTTGCAGCAGGACATGCCTATATGATTGACAGCAACCATGGCTGGAAAATCGCCCGCTGGCTAGATGGGAAAAATGTAACGATGGCACATGGGGATGAAAATGTGGCCGCTGAATTTGAAGAATATGAGCGTAAATATGGTACGGAAGCAACCGAGGAGTTAAAAGAACAATTAAAAATGCTGCTAGTAGAAGCAAAATCCCATTATATCATCCGGAAAAATGGGGTAAATGCTGCGGTCGCAGTCCATGCAGGCATCAAGGACCATTATATCGGGAAACAGTCTGGCCGCATTTCTGATTTTTGCCGGTATGGAGATAATGTGGGGCTTAATGAAAATGGAAAGCCAATCCGAAAAGACTGGTCGATCCATCATAAATCTAGTGAACTTATTCTTTGGGGACATGACCCAAAACCACAGCCATTATTAGTAAACCATACACTGAATATTGACCAAGGTGTGGTATTCGGGGGCAGTCTAACCGCGTATCGATACCCAGAAAAACAGTTTGTTTCGGTAAAAGCAAAACAGGACTATGCAAATGTACCTGACAATCCATTGAAGGAATGGGAACGGAAGCGTCTAAACCCACCAAATATCATGAAATTCATAGGAGGATATTCGGTCCTTACCGAGCAATACGGCGAGATTATGATTTATGATGACGGGGTGAAACCTGCCTTGGATGATTTATCCCATTACACCCGTCCGCTTGAGGAAATTGTCTATCTCCCGCCTACGATGAGTCCAACACCCAAAGCCTCTCAGCTGGAAGGATACCTTGAACA
Source organism: Neobacillus niacini (assembly GCF_036961885.1). Lineage (GTDB taxonomy): Bacteria > Bacillota > Bacilli > Bacillales > Cytobacillaceae > Neobacillus > Neobacillus niacini_H. Next base: position 7,854 of record NZ_JBALNQ010000027.1, read on the forward strand.
TCCAATGGAAGCATTCGAATACTATCAATCGAATGGCGTTGAGACAATGGTTGTTGAAAAGAAACTTATGGGCAGCAGGGGAATTCTATTTTTATTCAAAAATAAAGAGGTTGCCAAGGACTACATTGGTAGGGAAACAGTAGGTATTATTTATACCCGGACAGGGAGAGCATTTTTTAAAAAGGATTTAGAAGAACAAATGGTTAGCGTTTTGAATGAGGATCTTGTGAAAAGTGGCTATTTCGAAACGCACAACACAGATTTTGTATTACTTGACGCGGAAATTCTGCCATGGAATTTAAAGGCAAAGGACCTGATTTTGAACCAGTATGCACATGTTGGGGAAATGGCGCTGCTTGACCGCAGTAAATTAATAGATTCACTTCAGCAGGCAGTCGAAAGTGGAAAAGATGTTCAGCGCTGGTTAAAGGAAATCGAAAGCGGAATCGACAATGCCAGAGTATTTAATGAGGTGTATCAGAAATACTGCTGGGAAACAGAAGGCATTGAAGGTATTCAAATTGCACCTTTCCATACTTTGGCACATAGCACGGAAACCTTTTTTGACAGGCCACACATATGGCATATGGAAAAAAACAAAGAATTCAGTGGGATTTCTCGACTGTTTATAGAAACTGAATACCGTGTTGTAAATGATGAAGCCTCGATGAAAGCAGCGATTGAGTGGTGGGAAGAAATAACCGAGGAAGGACATGAAGGCTTTGTCGTCAAACCGGATTCATTTATTACTCGCCACAAAGGAAAACTCCTGCAGCCAGCGATTAAGGTAAGGGGCCGAAAGTATTTGCATATCATCTATGGAATGGACTATCAGATACCTGAAAACTTATCTCGGTTAAAGAAAAGGAATCTAGGGAAAAAACAGCGTAACGCGTTGAAGGAATTTGCTCTCGGTGTAGAGGCTGTTAATCGATTTGTAAAAAGAGAATCATTGGAACGTGTTCATGAATGTGTGTTAGGTGTACTCGCATTAGAGGCCGAACCCATTGATCCAAGATTATAAGGTAGTTGAACGAGCTGGGTTATCCCAGCTCGTTTTTTTTATTTAAAGAGCAATATTCTGTGGAGAATCCCCATATGATGTAGGTAAAAAGGGGTGTGAGAGTATGGGGGTTCATGTGGTTGGCAAAGGAGAAAATTTGTGGGCAATTTCAAATCGATATGGTGTGCCTATTCAAACCATTGTCGAGCTAAATGGTCTGCGATCAGCCAGTTCCCTTGTCCCAGGTCTCGCATTGTACCTTCCAGACAACCAGCTCCCTGTCCGCTCCTACCAAATCAAACCTGGAGATCAAATTTGGCAGTTATCTCAGCAGTTCAACACTGACATTTCCACTATTTTAGGGGCAAACCCAGGGCTTGATCCGAATAACCTTACCATCGGCCAAATGATTAACATTCCATCCCCGGTGAAATTAGAAATATCGACATTGGGGTTTCTGGTGCCATCAGGGGATAGCTCTGTTCTAGGGGTATTAGAATCATTGGCTCGGCAATTAACCTATTTAGCGGTAGTGGCCTATTCGTTTACGTCAGAGGGGTATGCATATAACTTAATTGAGGATACAGCGATTGTAGCGCGGAGTAGACAATTGAATATCACCCCTTTGCTGATGATTCGTAATTTTACAGGAGTAGATTTTAGTGCCGAGTTGGCGGGGCATGTGCTTGGAACTCCAACCTATCGAAGAAATCTAGTTCTTAGTATTGTGAATTTAACAAGGCAAAGAGGATTTGGCGGTGTCAGTATTGACTTTGAATTTATTCCGCCGCCACAGCGCAATGATTTTAATCGATTTTTAAGAGAATTAAAGATTGCTTTGGGGGGGTTAATCCTGCATGTAAATGTCCATGCGAAAACGGCAGATCTCCCAACCAATCGAATTGTCGGAGCATACGATTATGCTACGATTGGAAGCGTGGCTGACATTATGGCCGTTATGACGATTGATTATGGATATCCTGGCGGACCGCCTGATCCGATTGCTCCTATCTGGTGGATGGAGGAAGTGGTTCAATACGCCCTTACCAAAATGAATCCTCGTAAACTACAGATTGCAATGCCGCTTTATGGTTATGATAAAGTCGTTGGAACGAATGTAACCCATGCGATGTCTGTGGCTACTGCCCAAAACCAGGCGATTGCGACTGGGTCGCCGATTGAATTTGATCAGCGGGCGAAGTCACCCTGGTATCGGCATTGGCGTAGAGGTGTAGAACAAGTTGTTTGGTTTGAGGATATTCGAAGCTTCATAGAAAAATATCGTTTGATTGACGTTTATAACTTGTCAGGAACAACCTATTGGCAGATTAGTTTGGCTGCACCGCAGAATTGGGCGTATTTGAGTCGAAATATTACTGTTGTGAAATAGTGGATATTGGGACATCGCAGATATATCCTTTTTTTGAAAAAGTAAATTGTAAATCTATCTAATAATCGAAAGAAAGTTAGTTTTTTGGGGAAGAATTAATGAAAAAAGAGAAAGTTGGAAATGGATTTTGCTGAAAAGAGTGAATTTGATCATTTTAATTAGTTTTTTAGCTACAGTACTGCCACAAACTCAACCAGTCTTCGCGGAGAATAACTTGGTGCAGCAATTAAATCAGTTTTTAAGCGAAGATCCCTATTTACATGGGGCGATTGCTGGAGTGAGTATACGAAATGCCACAAACGGCGAGGTCATATATGATCATTTTGGAGATGTCCGCTTGCGCCCGGCATCGAATATGAAGCTTTTAACAGCGGCAGCAGCATTATCGGTGTTAGGTGAAGATTACAAGTTTAAAACAGAAGTGCTCATCGAAGGTTCAGTGGAAAAGAACATACTGCTAGGGAATCTTTATTTAAAGGGCAAAGGCGACCCTACACTGCTAAAGGAAGACTTCGATCGAATGGCAGCAGAACTTAAGAAACTGGGCATAAAAAAAATTAACGGTAATTTAGTTGGCGACGATACTTGGTACGATGATATCCGCTATTCTTTAGATTTACCCTGGAGTGATGAACAAACGTACTACGGTGCACAAATCTCCGCCTTAACGGCTTCGCCCACTAATGATTATGATTCTGGTTCGGTGATGATTGAAGTCAAACCTGGCAACCGCCAAGGTGATAAGGCGAAATTAACAACCACGCCCATTACTGATTTTGTGAAAATCATCAATCAAACTGTAACGGTTGCAAAGGATGGTAAGAAGAAACTGACGTACGAACGGGAGCACGCCAAGAACACGATTACGATAACGGGAACTTTACCTGTTACATCAAAGGGTCAAAAGGAATGGATTGGGGTCTGGGAACCGACCCGGTATGCGTTAGCACTTTTTAAACAATCACTCAAAGAAAATGGCATTGAAGTATCTGGAAAAATAAAAAAGGGAACCACTCCAATTGATGCAAAGATCGTGTATACCCATAGCTCAATAAAGCTTTCGGAGTTACTTGTCCCATTTATGAAATTGAGCAATAACGGGCATGCGGAAACCTTAGTTAAAGAAATGGGAAAAGTGGTAACAGGAGAAGGAAGTTGGGAAAAAGGTCTCGAGGTCATGGAAGCAGAGCTAGCCAAATTCGGGATCAACACGGAAACATTGGTCCTGCGGGATGGTTCAGGAATTTCACATGTCAATTTAGTCCCGGCAACACAGCTTTCGCAATTGTTAGTTGCCGTCCAGCAGCAACCATGGTTTCCTGCTTTTCTTCACTCACTGCCAGTAGCAGGTATGAGTGAAAAAATGGTTGGTGGCACCTTACGAAGTCGGATGAAAACGCAAAACGTAAAAGGAAAGGTATTTGCAAAAACCGGAACAATCTCTACTGTAAGTACGATATCAGGATATGTTAACACGAAAAGCGGACAAACCTTGATTTTTTCTATTATGTTAAATAATTTAATGGATGAAGCCAAAGGAAAAAAAATTGAAGATAAATTGATTTCGATCATAGCTAGCTATTGATCAGAAGTATCCCTCTTTTTCTGTTAAAATATAGAAAGAACATGTAGTTGGAAAGGGGCATACATATGGTAACTCTTAATGAGCGCAACCAGGGATGTTTGGTCGGCGGGGCAATTGGCGATGCGTTGGGCTGGCCAGTAGAATTTTTGAGTCTCGATGAAATCAAACAAAAATACGGACCACAAGGGATTACCAACCTTGAAAGAGGAAGAAGTAATCTAGTAGAAATTACCGATGATACACAGATGACGATTTTTACAGCGGAAGGAATACTTCGAGCAGAAAACCGTGGACGAAATAAAGGGATTGCACATATTCCGTCGCTGGTTCATCGGAGCTATTTGCGTTGGCTTGAAACGCAGGGAGTGACTAGTGAAGTAGAAAAGGATGGGTGGATTTATTCTATAAAAGGTTTACATACAAGAAGAGCTCCAGGAAATACATGTTTAAGTGCGCTAAATACAGGAAAAATGGGGAAAGTGGAGGAACCCATTAATGATAGTAAAGGGTGCGGTGGTGTGATGCGGACCGCTCCCATCGGTTTATTTTATGAGAAAGAACAGGCATTCAGGCTTGGCTGTGAGTGTGCTGCGATTACTCACGGACATCCAAGCGGCTATCTGTCTGCCGGCGCTTTAAGCTATATCATTGCGGCCATCATTGAGGGGTTAGATATTGAAACCGTTATTGAATTGGCACTAGCAGAATGCGAAAAATACCCTTCGAGTGATGAGTGCAGTCAGTTGATCAAAAAAGCGATCAATCTAGCGAAATCAGACACTCCGGACCTGCAAGCAATCGAGAGCCTTGGAGAAGGATGGGTAGGGGAGGAAGCCCTCGCTGTTTCCATTTACTGCGCTTTAAAATATCAAAAGAATTTCGAAAAAGCAGTTATTACAGCCGTTAATCATGACGGTGATAGCGATAGTACCGGAGCGATTACAGGCAATATATTAGGGGCTTATCTTTGTTTAAATGGCATTCCTCAAAATTGGGTAAGAGAAGTTGAACTTTCTAATGAATTGACCCAACTAGCAGATGATTTAGTACAAACGTATGAAGACAGTAAAGAATGGAATGAAAAGTATCCTGGTTGGTAAAAAAGGCCCTTTTTGATAAAGGGTCCGTAACCAATTGCACTGCATAAAAGCAGTGCAATTGTTGTACATATCTTTATACATATCCCAGAGTAAATTGGAATTTTGTTACAGTAATCAGAACACGGTAGGATCGAGTTTTGGTTTTTAATCGCGCATTGCTCCTGCCTCTCGGGAAGTCATGGCACCGTCTCCTTCGCGTACATCCTTTTGAATTTCTTGTTTTACTTTTTGTGCATCCGTACCTGCAAATTCTGGTTTCATTATAGAACCCAAATTCACTTTTGCTTCTTGATCAAGTTGCATATGAGACCGCCTCCATTCATTGTTTAACAATTTTATTATTAGCATCGATTAGAAGAAAAAACCGACTTTATTTTTGAGTCCTTCATCAAAATTATAAAATTGATATTTATACAAAGTAATGTATAAAATAATTTAGAGACACGAATTAATTTCTTGAATTTTAAAGGATTTTTGGTACCCGTTCTTGATGGTAGCTTGATTATGTCAACTGATTGTGTATATAATAGTATATAAGCTATGGGAATTTGCTGAAGAAACAGTGACTTATTTCCAAATAAAAAACACATTCTGTTGCCCTCTAAACAAGCATTCAGTCTTGAAAGGGGATAGTTGAATGTGAAAATTAAGTTTAGAAAAGGGGACAGAAATGAAAGGATGGTTACATGAGTGTAAACCAAACTAAAGGTCTCCAAGAAAAAGAGAAAGATGATTATTCATTTGAACAGGTTCCAGAAGCAAAGCGGAATATGGGTTGGTTTAGTGTCACCAATATTACGTTTGGGATTGCCACAGCCATTTTTTATTTTCAAACAGGTAGTGTAATGGCCCTTCAGTTTGGTGCGACAAACGCTATCATTTCAGCGATTTATGCTATTATTATTGCCGGCTTATTAGGTACAGTCATTGCTTATTTATCGGCAAAAACAGGAATGAATGTCAATCTCATGTCTAGGCAAGGGTTTGGCTATATAGGCGCCTCTTTAACTTCATTAATTTACGCATCTAACTTTATCATGTATTGTGCTTTTGAAGGGATGATTCTCGTAGCGGCAGTACATGCATATTTCCCCGCAATTCCATTATGGCTGCTAATTATTGTATTCGGATCCATTGTTATTCCATTGAATTGGTTTGGAATTAAACAATTGGATAAGCTGCAGAAATGGTCGTTGCCGATATTTGGTATTTTTTTAATTCTCACGATTATCTTTGCATACAATACACCATCAAATTTTGACGGTAGTTTTTGGACTTACTTACCAGAGGGTGTACAAACAGGTGGAACCGCCTTACTTTTATGTATTGGTATGCAGCACGGGATTATGGGCTTAACCGCTCTAATAGCGTCAGACTATGCACGTTTCCTAAAGCCAAAGGACATTAAACTTGGCTCGATTATGATCGGTTTTATTCCACAGATTTTTTGCTTTGGTGTCATGGGGTTACTAGGAATATGGTTTGGCGTCCGTTTAGCTGAATCTAATCCGGGGGTATACATTGTTACACTTATCGGACTAGGCGGCGTAGTATTTACGATGTTGACACAAATAAGAATCAATGTCACAAATATTTACAGTGCATCCCTTTCATTATCAAATTTCTTTGAGAATGTATTTCATTTCAAACCAAGTCGACGTTTTTGGGTTGTCGTCTCAGGTGTCCTTTCGATTGCGTTAATGTTAGGTGGGATTCTTGATTATTTAGGCAGTGCGATGACATTCCAAGGAGTCCTATTGATGGCATGGGCAGCCATTTTAGTTACAGACGCCTTAGTTGTAAAAAGATTATTGAAAATTGGACCGATAGAATATGAAGCAAGACAAGAAAAATTATATAAATGGAATCCAGTAGGCGTTGTCCCATTAATTGTGTCAAGTGTTCTGGGCACGATAGCAGCTTTAGGGTATATGGGAACGTTCTTACAAAATACAGCCACTTTCTTTGCAGCCATTTTAGCTTCCATTCTTACGGTAATCATTGCCGTTTATACAAAAGGTAAATATTACAGCAAAAGTGAATCTAAAAACATGATTCATAGAAAGTCAAAGAAAAAGAGTATTTCAGTAAAAGAAACAACAGTGGAGCAGTTTTACTAGAAAGAATCCAACGTTGAATAGAGAGCCCAAGAATCTATCTTATTGTTAGATGAGATTCTTGGGCTTTTTCAGTTTAAAGAAATTATGCTGTAGTAAAAAGAGTAGAAAAACTAGTTAAATAATCACAATAAATATATAATAAAAGAAAAACATTTGGCAGGGATTAGGATGAAACAAGTAAAAAAAGGACAAATACTATCAGAACGTTTTGAGGTAGCCTTTAATCAAGTGCATGATGCGATGAAGGATATTGTCAATATTAATGATGATAGATTTGTAGTATTGGTTAAGGTTGGAGCAAAGAAATATCAAATTATCGAAACATTTAAAAAGGACCTTGAGCAATATGCAAAACTAAGAAATGCCATTGTCCATGAAAAAATGGAGGTCGGCTATTATATTGCCGAACCGAATGCAAAAGTGGTCGAACATATAGAGAAAATCGCAAATGTGTTTAACCGTCCCAATTATGCATTGTCGATCGCGACGAAAAATGTGGTGTATTTTGATTACAATGATAGTATCCTTAAAGTGACAGAGGGGATTCGGCAATATAACTATTCCAAATTTCCTATTTACAAAAATAAAGAATTTGTTGGGCTGTTAACAGCAGGTGCGATTGTAAAATGGCTGGCTCAAAATATGGTGAGCAGTTCTGTGAATCTAGCTGATACTCATATTTTCGATATCATGAAATACGAAAAAGACCATCCGATTGACTTTGTTTCAAAAAGCACGAATATCTTCGATGTTGAAACGATTTTTGAAAAGTCACATAAAGTTAAAAAGAAATTAGAAGCGGTTATCATTACCGAAAACGGCAGGAAAGACGAGACTCCGCTTGGAATTGTCACTCCGTGGGATTTGATTGAAATTGATTATACGGTTGATTAAAAAAATGAGGGGCACACCAAAATGGTATGCTCCTCGTTTTATGGAAGATCATCAAAATTAAATTCACTTAATTGATCCATATGACTAGCAATCATCGCGATAATGGTGCTTGCTTCTTCTTTACTGAAAATGAAATGGGATTCATCTTTGATTAATTCATCATCGGTTGTCCATATCCGGTTAATTCTTTTCAGAACACCATCACCTGTTTCCGGGACAACACCAAATTGATAGGTAACCTCAACTTCATCCTCATGCTTGAAGGCTGTAACCTCAGGAGTGTTCCAATCAACTTCGATTTCTTCAAAGATGTCGTCACTGTTTACTTGCTCAGCCTCATAATACTCAACACCGTCATCAACCATCCCAAAACAATCATCGCCGTCTTCATAACCATCGTCTAAGGTGAGGTAGACACCATCATCGGTAAAATGATCATCATCGTTCATATAATCATGAAGACTGGCATGTACTTCATCGATTATTTCTTCTATGTCCGAAAGGATGATTTTAGCAGTATGCCCACTGTCAACATCAAAGGTGTCGATGTAAAATTCTTCGTTCCCTGGATCAAAGAATAATGTGCAAAAATAGTCTCTATCGATATCTTCTGTATGAATATCTTCTGTTTCAACAAAAAATTCGATCCTCGGGTGTTTGGCAGCTCTCTCAATCGACATTTGACCAACCTGATCATACTCTTCACAAATCGATTCCAGGTGTTCCTGCAGTTCGCTGCAAACTCTGTCAAACCATTCTAATGACATTAACATCCCATCCTTTCAAGGTAATCGAAGTTATTATCTCCAACAGGACAATTAATATAATCTTCATGGTTATATTTCCTACAAGTTTTATGAACAACACGAATTCAAAAAACAAAAAAATTCCTCATTTTTTAAAATGGGGAATTTTTTTGAAAGTCAAGTTCGAATTGTTCAATTCGTTCTCTAATAAAATTTGGAACAGGACAGGGGACCATGTTTTCATTGTCAATACTTACGTAGATAATCTCAGCCAACAAAACAGGATCGATTTCATCCTCTCTGGTAATCATATAATTCATGGTCATGCTTTTGTTTCCAACCTTTTCCACCCTGCACCAAATGGTCAACCAATCATTTAAGTAAGCTGATCGTTTATACTCGATTGTCGATTTTGCTAGTACGAAATCAAACGCTTCATCTGGCTGAAGTAACTGCTGGAAATATTCTGTAACGGCAACATCAATATACGTTAAATAATGCGAATTAAAAACGATTTTTTGCCCATCAATTTCCGAATAACGTACCTTTAATCGATGTGAAAAACGATAATCCTCCATTCGGGACTCCTTCCTTATAGCACAAAGTCACCAACGCATTTTCTTATTCAGCTAGTTCCATCAAGAAACATCTCATGGTATATGATTATTAAAATTTTTTGAAAAAATAACATTAAAATTAATATTCTATTTTAAAGTATAAAACCTTTTTATTTTAACTACACCAAAGAATTATGCGGACTTTACAAGACCTCTTTAAGTTGTTATCTTTGACTTAATAATCGGAAAATTAGATAAATTTAGAAATGAAGGGGTTGATTTAAATTTGGGTTCAACATTAGACAGTCAACTAGACAATCCAGATACGATTACTCGATCCAAACGGTTATGGATGGCCGTTGTTCTTGGTTCGTTAGCTTCTTTTGCGCCATTATCGATTGATATGTATCTGCCAGCACTGCCAATTATCGCGGATTACTTTTACACCAGCGCTTCTTTTGTTCAGTTAAGTTTAACATTTTTCCTGCTCGGGATCTCTCTAGGACAGCTGTTTGCCGGTCCGATTAGTGATATTCGCGGGAGACGGAAACCACTACTTATTGGATTAATTATTTATTTTATTGTTTCAATCCTGTGCGTATTTAGTCCGTCGATTTGGACCTTTATTTTGTTGCGTTTTATACAAGGCCTTGCAGGATCATTCGGGATGGTTATCTCCAGGGCGATTGTCCGTGATTTATATTCAGGAACGGAACTTACTAAATTCTTCGCTCTTCTTTCATTAGTGAACGGGGCTGCACCTATTCTTGCTCCAGTATTAGGTGCTCTACTATTAGGATTTGTTCCGTGGCAGGGGATTTTTATTGTATTAGGTTTAATCGGTTTTATTATGTTTATTGTTGTTTTGTTCGGCTTAAGGGAAACATTGCCAATTGGGAATCGGGTAAAAGGTGGTACCAAAAATACGCTTCTCATCTTTCAAAAATTGATTGGTGATCGAATTTTTTTGGGCTATGCCCTTACTCAAGGGTTGGTTAGTGCATCTATGTTTGCATACATAGCAGGCTCTCCTTTTGTTGTGCAAAGCATTTATAGTGCTTCACCGGAAATGTTCAGTCTTATTTTTGCACTCAATGGTATTGGCATAATGATTGCCAGCCAAGCAACAGGAAGGTTAGCAGGCAGAGTACAAGAGTCGAGGCTATTAATCTTCGGATTATCTATGTCTGTCTTTGGTGCTCTGGTGTTATTACTCCTTTTAGTACTTCAGGCAGAACTATGGATTGTCATTATGCCTTTATTTTTCGTCGTTTCCAGTGTCGGTGTGGTAAATACAGCAGGGTTCTCTCTAGCCATGCAGTCGCAAGGTAAGAATGCAGGCAGTGCCGCTGCACTACTTGGTGTACTTTCCCTATCAATAGGTGGAATCACTTCTCCATTAGTTGGAATTGGAGGTGATCAATCGGCACTTCCTATGGGACTGGTCATTGCCTGTGCTTCTATTGGAGCAGTTCTGATATATGTATTTTTAGTATTAAGAAAACCAAGTAAAAGTAAAAAAACTGCTTCTTAAAAGGAATAGTGTTATGATAACCAAGATAGAGTTGTTTGTATAAGTTGTTTTCACAATGAAATAATAGTTGTAAATAAGGTAAGGAGATTACATTTATGAATGTACTAGTAGTTGGGGCAAATGGGCAGGTTGGAAATCTTCTTGTTCACCTACTAAGAGAGAGTAAGGAACATACAGTTAAAGCCATGGTAAGGAAAGAAGAACAAGCTGAGGCTTTAAAAAAACTTGATATAGATGTAGCTGTCGCTTGTTTAGAACAAAGTGTCGAAGATATTGCTCAGGCAGCAAGAGGCTGTAATGCTATTGTTTTCACTGCAGGTTCTGGCCGCCACACTGGGTATGATAAAACATTGCTAATCGACCTTGATGGTGCCGTTAAAACAATCGAAGCAGCTGAAAAAGTTGGTATAAAGCGCTTCATCATGGTTAGTGCGATTCAGGCACATAGAAGGGAAAATTGGCATGAGAAGATGCTGCCTTATTATGCTGCCAAGTACTATGCAGACAAAATGCTTGAAAAAAGTGAACTAACCTATACGATCATCCGTCCTGGCGGGCTATTGAGTGAGCCGGGGACTGGAAAGATAGCGGCTGCAAGTGACATTCGCAGCGGGAAAATACCGCGTGAAGATGTAGCAAAAACGATCATTCATTCTCTTACGGAAGAAAATACATATTACCAGTCGTTTGACCTCGTTGCAGGTAAAGTTCCTATTGGGAAAGCACTGAAAATACTATAACACAGGCACTTGATTTGAGATTTCTGCGTTAAACGAAAGATATCTGCGATAATCCCATCATATTTAAGAACCCTTAAAAAGTATTTGGACATTCAAATGCTTTTTTTCGTTTGAAAGGGTTTTAATTTTACAAGCGAAAAATATAGTAAGTAGAAGAAGATGTCCAATTTTGAAACTTTTCAAGTAGCTGAACGTAAGACTATAAAGTTACTTTTAATTAAATGGAGGATTTTATGGATTTATGGATTAAAGAGTTTATTGAACAGTTTGGGTATGTGGGAGTTTTTCTTCTTATTGCCCTTGAAAATATTTTCCCTCCTATTCCTTCAGAGGTTATTCTTACCTTTGGAGGATATATGACGTCTCAAACAAATCTGACAGTTCTTGGAGTAATCGCTGCTTCCACGGTTGGTTCTGTGTTTGGTGCTGTCATACTTTATCAAATCGGGTCTATCCTAAATATAAACAAATTAGAAGTAGTAATTGAACGTTATGGCCGAATCCTTCGTTTAAAAAAAGAAGACCTCTATCGAGCAGACTCATGGTTTGATAAATATGGAATATGGACAGTCTTTTTCTGCCGATTTGTTCCACTAATTCGCAGTTTAATCTCAATTCCTGCGGGAATGGCGAAGATGAAATTCTGGCTTTTCATCAGTTTTACAACGATGGGGACCATCATTTGGAATACCTTATTAATTAATCTCGGAGCTCGCGTAGGGGGAAATTGGGAAGTTGTTGTAGAAAGAATGGATCAGTATTCTAATTATATTTATTTTCTACTATTCATTCTCTTTATAGTTTTCATCGGGTGGAAGAGAAAAAGAAGTAGGTATTAAAATGTATTTTTTATGTCAGATGAGAGGGTTTTTGCCATGAATATTATTTCAATTTTATTAGGTTTACTTCTTATATTGAATATCATGTTGGCCCTCATTGTTATTTTTCAAGAAAGAAGGGACGTTGGTTCAACCTGGGCCTGGCTGTTGGTTTTATTTTTCATTCCTATCCTCGGATTTTTTTTGTATTTATTATTAGGGCAAAATTTGAGTAGAAAACATTTATTTCAATGGGATGATCTTAAAAAGACAGGTTTCGAAAAAACACTTGAAACACAGCTTTACAAACTCCGGACAAAACAATTTAAATTTCAAAATGCTGCAACAAAAGACAACAACGATTTAATTTATATGCATTTAATTAACAACCAAGCGGTATTAACAGAGGATAATGCGGTTGAGATCTTTACGGATGGTAAAGAGAAATTTGAACAGCTATTTAAAGATATTAGGGCTGCTAGGAATTATATTCATTTACAATACTACATTATTAAAAATGATAAATTGGGTAAAAAACTAATAGATGCCCTAACAGTAAAAGCCAAGCAAGGGGTAAAGGTTCGTATACTTTATGACGAATTAGGGTCAAGAAGTTTGCCGAAAAGATCTTTTAAAGAATTTCGCAAGGCTGGAGGACAGGTGGAAGTCTTTTTTCCATCTAAGTTCCGCTTTATTAATTTAAGGATGAACTATCGGAACCATCGAAAACTAGTCATCATAGATGGGAAAATTGGCTATGTCGGAGGTTTTAATGTCGGGGATGAATATCTTGGTCTGAATAAAAAGTTTGGCTATTGGCGGGATACGCATTTACGTATTCAAGGAACGGCAGTATATGAGCTTCAGACTCGATTTATCCTTGATTGGAATCAAGCTTCCGATGACCAAGATGTTGATTATGTTCCAAATCTTTATCCAGAAGATATTTCGCATGGGAATATCGGAATTCAAATTGTTACAAGCGGGCCAGATTCAGAATTTCAACAAATTAAGAATGGCTATATTAAAATGATTATGTCCGCAAAAAAAACGATATATATCCAAACGCCTTACTTTATACCGGATTCAAGTTTGTTAGATGCCCTTCGAATTGCCTGCCTATCAGGTGTTGAGGTTAATATTATGATTCCAGATAAACCTGATCATTTGTTTGTTTATTGGGCAACGCTCTCCCATGTTAGTGAATTATTAAAGGTGGGTGCAAGGGTTTATATTTATAGTAATGGTTTTATCCATGCAAAAACACTTGTGGTTGATGAAGAAATCTCATCCGTGGGCACGGCTAACATTGACTATCGAAGCTTTAAACTTAATTTTGAAGTAAATGCCTTTTTATATAATGAAGGAATTTCTAGAAAACTAACAGAGATTTTTAAAGAGGATATCAAAGTGTCGATGCTATTAACGTTTGAAAACTACCAAAAACGGTCTTTAGAGGTTCGACTAAAGGAATCAATTTCTAGATTACTTTCGCCTATTTTATAAATAGTGGAGAATTCAGTTTTTTAGAAACAAGGTGTAAATTAGGAGTAGGAAAACGACTTCATTTGTTCGGCCTAATTTTTTCCTAATCTAATTGGAAGAAGATGGACAACCGATTTTCCTTGGCGTTGGTCTTGCAGAGAGTTGGCTATAGGATTTTTGTTAACGGATTGGACAATTGAACATGGCATATTTAACAGACACCATCCGCATGCTCATTGAAGAAATAGTAATAGCCTATCCCAAATGGGGTAGGCTATTTTTCATGAAGTATCATTCAAAGAATAGAAAAAAATATTTTAAGAAATTCCATAAAAAAGTATTGTCATTTTTCTGAATGTTTGTATAATTAGTTTATAGACTACTGTCGACAGTAGTCAGACTACTGTCGACAGTAGTCAGACTACAGTCTTTGAAACGGGGAGATAGAAATGATCCAAGTGAAAAAATCCAATCCTTTATATGAACAAATCTACGAGAATATTAAAGAATCCATCATTAAAGGCGATTTTAAATCGGGAGAAAGAATTGTTGATGGCTGGATAGCAGAACAATTAGGTGTAAGCAGGAGTCCTGTAAGAGAAGCATTTCGTAAACTTGAACAGGATGGTCTCATAGTGAATCAGGAGGGCACAACTCTTGTATATAAACCAAATGTAGACGATTTAATTGATCTCTTTGAGGTTCGAGCAGGATTGGAGGGAATGGCAATATTCCTTGCGACAAAAAAGATAGCGAATGATGAACTGGAAAAACTTGAGGAATCACTTGTACTCGTAAAAAAAGCAATTAAAGAAAAAAATACGATGGAAGTTATTAAATTAAACACCTTTTTCCATGGTTCAATAATAAAAATTAGTGGAAATAGGAGACTGCAAGAAATGATGGGTAAGATAAACAATTTGATTCTTCTCTATCGAAATAATTTTTTTGCAAAGTATTATGGCGATGATGTTTTTATTAATGAACATTATGAATTGCTTCATGCATTAAAATCTGGAAATGCAGAGGCTGCATCTGAAAAAATGAGACAGCATATCCTAAATGATCTGGAACAGTTAAAAGAGAAGTTGAGTGCACAATCTGACAATGACCTATAGGTTTTCTACATTTAAAGAAGGGAGAAAAAGGATGACTGCTATATGGGAAAAATATCTCGATGAACGTGATCTAAAGAACTATTCTAGTAGTGGATTCGGAAAAAACTACGGTATTGGTGAAAATCCAGCATTAATTATTGTCGATGTTACATATGGGTTTACGGGAGAAGAAGCGGAACCGATTGAAGAGTCAATTAAAAAGTATCCTGCAAGCTGTGGTGCTGTAAGTTGGGAATCTATTAAATATATTCAGCGTTTATTGAATACTGCTCGGGATAGTGGAATTCCGGTTTACTATACCATCATTGAAGGTAATAAAAATTCTTCTAATGAGCGGGTTGCTGTCAAGGGAGATCTTTTTTCCCACCCATCCTTACTGGAAGGGGAGAAAGGTACCTGGGTGGTGGATGAGCTTAAGCCCGCTCTTAGTGAGATTGTATTATCAAAGAAGAAACCAAGTGCTTTTTTTGGAACCCCATTGGTTACTCATTTAATGGCTGAAAAGGTTGATAGTGTTATTGTAACAGGTTGTACGACGAGCGGTTGTATCCGAAGCACCGTTGTAGATGCCTTTTCGTATAACTACAAAGTGATTGTTCCAGAAGAATGTGTTTTTGATCGGAGCATCACCTCACATGCTATTAATCTCTTTGACATGCAGCAGAAATATGCTGATGTAGTAAAAACGGAGGAAGTAATAGAGAAACTAAAACAACTTTCACCAATAATATAAGATTACAAAATAGAGCAAAGGATGTGTAAATTATGACTAAAAATTATCGGATTGGCCTTATCGTTCCAAGTTCAAATACAACGATGGAAACAGAAATACCGGCGATGCTGCAATCAAGAGGTTTTGAAAACGAGACATTTACTTTTCACTCAAGTCGTATGCGAATGATGCATGTGACTAAGGAAGAATTAGCAAAAATGGATTCAGAGAGTGACCGCTGTGCTGTAGAACTGTCAGATGCAAGATGCGATGCAATCGCTTATGCCTGTCTAGTAGCGATTATGTCCCAAGGTTCTGGTTACCATTGTCTATCGGAGTCACGTCTTTCTGGGATAGCAAGGGAAAATGGAGCAGAGGTATCTGTTATAAGTAGTGCCGGTGCACTTATCGAGGGTATTCAGGCTTTAGGTGCCAATAAAGTAGCCATTATTACGCCTTATATGAAACCGCTTACACAAATGGTGGTTGATTATATAGAGAATAGTGGTATCAAGGTAACTGATTCAATTAGTTTAGAAGTGGCTGATAATTTAGAAGTGGGTAGATTAAATCCTCTCAATCTACTAGAAATCGTAAAGGATTTAGATATTAGTCAAGCCGACGCAGTGGTTTTATCTGCATGTGTTCAAATGCCATCATTGCCAGCCATTCAAAAAGTGGAAGATAGACTTGGATTACCTGTCCTTTCTGCAGGTACAGCAACGGTTTACCAAATACTTAAGAGTTTAAACTTAAAAGCACAGGTTCCAAACGCTGGTAAATTACTTTCAGGTTCTTTGTAAATCTCAATAAATCTATCAATGAAATTGGAGGTTACTTAATGAAAGGACAATATTCAAAGTTATTTTCTCCTTTGAAAATTGGCAGTCTTGAGTTGAAAAATCGAATTGTAAAGGCCCCGCAATCCACAGGTCTTAGTAATCGAGATGGAACAGTCTCAGAAAGATTAGTTCGACATTACAAAGAGCTTGCTCGTGGTGGTACTGGGTTGATCATTGTTGAATACACGTATATCGACAATGAAGCTAGTAAATCAGCGTACTGCCAATTAGGTATTAGTGATAATGAACATATTGCCGGATTATCCTGGCTAGTATCTTCTATTCACGATGCAGGGGCAAAGGCAGGTATACAAATTGAACATTGTGGAAGGCAAAAATTCCTAGGAACTCCCCCGATTAAAGCACCATCTAGAATTCCCTGGCCAACTCTTTACGAGCAAACTGGGGTGGTGCCAGAAGAACTTACTATTGAAGAAATTAAACAAATCGTTGATAGCTTCGGCGATGCAGCTAAGAGAGCACAGACAGCTGGTTTTGATTTAGTAGAGATTCATGCAGCACACGGATATTTAATAACAAATTTCCTTTCCCCTCACACAAATAAGCGAACAGATTTATACGGTGGATCTTTAGAGAATAGAATGAGATTTTTATTGGAAGTCATCAAGAACGTGAAAGCCAAAGTTGGTGAGAAATTCCCCATTACGATGAGAATTAACGGCACTGATTATGAACCTGATGGGATTACCATTGACGAAACGATAGAAGTCTGTAAACAAGCTGAACAGCTAGGTATTTTTGCCTTTCATGTATCAGGCGGTGACCATCACATGATGAATTATCAAGTAAGTCCAATGACCGTACCGAAAGGGCCAAATGTCTGGGCAGCGGAAGCAATAAAACGTTCTGTTTCTATTCCAATTATGGCTTCAGGTTCGATTACCACACCGGAGTTCGCTGAAAAAATTCTCCAAGAAGATAAGGCAGACCTTATATCTCTGGGTAGACCCTTACTTGCTGACCCCTACTTCCCGTTGAAAGCGAAGGAAGGAAGGCCGGAAGATATTATCCCTTGTATCCGCTGTAACGACGGATGTATGGAAAGATCATTTTTTAACTACCGTTCCATAAGATGTTCGGTCAATCCGAATATGGGCAGAGAAGGGGAGTTAATGATTACCCCAGCTAATACCACTAAGAAAATTATAGTTGTTGGCGGCGGGCCTGCAGGAATGGAAGCTGCCAGAGTCAGTGCGCTTCGCGGTCATAAGGTTACATTATTTGAAAAAGGTAAACTAGGTGGAGCCTTGAACTCATCAACTGTTGCACCATTTAAAGCTGATGTTCGCAATTTAGAAAACTATTTTTCTGCCCAAATGGAAAAGTTGAAAATAGACATTGTTCATGAAGAAGCAATGCTTGATTCCATTCAATCTGGTGGCTTTGATGCAGCAGTTATCGCTGTTGGCAAGGTTCCAAACGCCGTTCATATTAAGGGGATAGATACAGCCAAAACCATCCAAGCAATAGATGTTTTATCCCAAAAGGCTGAAATTGGACAAAATGTAGTGATTATTGGCGGTGGGATGACTGGAGTTGAAACAGCTCTTTTTCTAGCCGATCAAGGACGAAACGTCACAATCATTGATATGGCCGCTGAAATCATGGGTAATGATTTAATTACTTTCAAAATCTCTTATTTTGAGTTCCTGGCCCAAAGGAAAGTAACCGTTCACACATCCGTAGAAGAAATTGAAATAAGTGAGAATTCCGTGGCTTTTACGAATAAAGCCGGTAACGAACATACTATTTCTGCTGATACTATTATTTTGGCAACAGGATACACAGCAAATACAAATTTATACTATCATCTACAGAATCTAGCACATCTTGATGTGTATCAGATTGGGGATGGGAAGAGTCCTGGGATGATTTACGATGCGATTCATGAAGGTTATTTAACAGGCTTACGTATCTAGCAAAAGTAGAATTGAATTTGCTAGATTCATAAATTTCATTAATGAAAAGGAGTGTTTAATATGAGTCAGCAATCGATGTCACCGCTTTCTCCAAGGGTAAAAGCCATCCTAGAAGAGTTTCAAGCAAGTCTCGAACAAGGGATATCCAAAATGGGAGCATTAAATGATGAAGAGATTCATCAAACAGAGTTAGAAAGAATCTTTGGAAAAAGGTGGAACTATTTAGCACATGAATCTGAAATTCCAAACAAAAATGATTATGTGCTTCGCTGTATCGGTGATGATACATTTATTGTCAGCAGGGGAAGTGATGGAGAAATTCGTGTTATGTTAGATGTTTGCCCTCATCGCGGGGCTAGCATTTGCCGAGCAGAAAAGGGAAGCTCTTCCCATTTCCAATGCCCATATCATGGCTGGACGTTTAAGAACAATGGTGATTTAGTGGGAACCCCGTCATTTAAGGATGCTTATAGTGGACTGGACCGGAAGGAATGGGGTCTGACACAGGCACCACGAATGGAAATTTTTCATGGATTTGTGTTTGTGTGCCTAGATGAGAATGCACCAGATCTAAAAGATTCCTTAGCTGGAATAGGCTGGTATTTGGACATGATATTCTCGTTACAGGACGAAGGGATGGAAGTTCTTGGAGATCCTCAGCGTTTTGTTATTAAAGCCAATTGGAAGATTGCTGCAGAAAATTTTTCTGGGGATGATTATCACTTATTGACACTTCATAAATCAACCTATGAAATCGGCGTTATGCAAATCCCTCTTCGGGAAAATATGAAGGGCTATCATATCCAAGCTGGAAATGGCCATGGTGTCAGCTTTTCGATTGACCTAGAGAGTAAAGACCCGCTTTTCTTCTATTATCCCGAGGAAATTGTTAAGACCTTTAATTTAGATAATTTAACTGAAAAACAGCTCGAACTTGCTCGTGGTTCTCGTGTATGTGTCGGGAATATTTTTCCAAACATTTCCTTCTTGATGCTTCCGTTAAGTCCTGACCCTAAGACGATTCCGCCAACACCACTTTTCACGTGGAGGGTATGGCAGCCGAAAGGTAAGGATGAAATTGAGGTTTGGAACTGGTTCATGATGTATAAAAATACGTCAGAGGAATTTAAAAGGGCCTCTTACCGGGCAGCGATGTCAACCTTTGGAATTGCCGGCACTTTTGAACTCGATGATGCAATCCCCTGGGAATCAATAACTAAAAATGCAAAAGGAAGCTTTGCAAAGAAAAACATGAACTTAAACCTTCAAATGGGTATGGAAGGAATGGGGGTTGCGAACCAAGTAATGGATTGGCCTTTTCCAGGTACGGCCTATTATCCACGATATGAGGAAGGAAATCAGCGTCATATGTATCGACAATATTTAAAAGAAATGCTCGCTGAAGACTAAAAGGAGGAATCTTTATGAAAGTGCCATTTGAGTTATATCAGGAGGGAATTGAATTTTTTCTTCATGAAGCGGAATTGATTGATACCGGGAAATTTAAGGATTGGCTGGGGTTAATGACAGATGATTTTTCCTATCGAATCCCAGTTAGGGTTACGCGTGAAAAGGCAGCTCCCACAGAATTCAGTGATCTGGCCAGTCATATGGATGAAACAAAAAACACTATGGAAATCCGTGTACTCCGCGCATATTCAGAATATAACTGGGCGGAGGATCCTGCCTCTAGAACAAGGCATTTCCTGACAAATTTCAGGGCTCAAATGGATCAAAATGCTAAAAATGAAATTCATTTTAAAACAAACTTTCTCTTATATAGAGGGAAATTTGATTTACCGACTTTCCAGTTTTTAAGTGGTGAAAAACATGATACTATTCGCCGCGTTGATGGTGAATGGAAATTATCAAAAAGGCTAATATTGCTTGATCACGCAACGATACCAATGAATAACCTGGCAATCTTCATTTAGATGGTAAGCAACTATACCTTGAATAGGAGAAATCAATATGAATGAAAATGATGATTACTTACAAGTTGCAAATGAATTTACATGTGTCCACGTAAGAAAAATCCACACCAAAAACGGTGAAATGATTGAAATTGAATCGAAAAAAAACGACGGAAAAATTACACTAGACGCTATGCAGCTTGAAAGCTTGACACTTTTGTCTCCTGAACACTTTTCAAAGTTTTTCGAAATACATTTTGGGCTAGATGATTCTTTATCAAAAAAGTAGATACAACCTCGCTTGTAAGAAAGGAGAAAGCTCATGCATTCAAAAGCACAAAGATTTGAACACGTAGAATTAAAAGTGAATGACCTTTCTAAGGCCATCCATTTTTATAAAGAGGGCCTTGGGTTGGTTGAAATTGGGAAAGAGGACGGGGTCATTTATTTAGGCTGTGGTTATGATAAAAACTATGATCTTGCCATTTCTGAAGGAGGCACAGGGGTAAAGCACTTTGCAGTCCGAGTGGATAATGAGGAAGAATTAGAGTATTTTTACAAAAAAATTACAAACCTTGGTGTCCGAGTGGACCGTCATAATGGCACAGAACCCGGGCAGGTAAAAGGAATCCGCTTCCCTCTGCCGAGCGGCATACCGATGGAGTTCGTTCTTGTTGCAGATAATAGCTATGTTAACCCAGCCAGACCGGCGTACCCGCGAAATGTAGCCTCTGCACCGTTAAACATTGATCATATTAATCTGATGACAGTTGATGTAAAAAAGGAAACAGATTTTTTTCATGAAGTTCTGAATTTTAAAATCTCTGATATTGTTGACCCTGAAATGAATGGGAAATATATGATGTCCTTCATGCGCTTTAGGGGCTATCATCATGATGTTGCAACTACGATTACGAAAAATCCGAGTGATACCTTGCATCACCTCTCATGGACGATGAGTAATTTTGAACACATAAAAGTAGCTTGCGATGTCCTTTCACAATTTGAAATTGACGTAGAGATGGGGCCGGGTCGTCATCCAATAGGTCCAAATTTATATGCTTATTACCTTGAACCGGGTGGAAATCGTTTTGAATATGTCTCTGAGCAGGCATATTTAGATCCTGACTCCCCGCCTAAAATATGGAGAAGCATGGCGGATACGCTGGAATCATGGTCAAAGCTACGTAAGCCTCCAGGAAGTTTTATTAAAGGATCATAAATGAAGAAGGGAGTGAGAAATATAGGACGCTTGAATGGTAAGGTTGCTTTGATAACGGGTGCGACTTCTGGATTAGGCAGGGCTGTCGCCGAGCGCTTTGTCGAAGAAGGGGCACAAGTTTGTGTCGTTGATGTGTCGCTGGGAAGACTAGAAGAAATGAAAGATAGGTTTGGGGATACCATCTTAACTGTACATTCAGATGTAAGTACATTAGAAGGTAATATCAAAATGGTGGAATCTACAGTTGAAACATTTGGAAAGATTGATATATTCGTAGCAAATGCTGGTATTTACGATGGGAATGTGGGAATAAATGACTTACCACTAAACCGAATTGAAGCAGCATTTGATGAAGTAATAAATGTAAATGTGAAGGGATACTTGTTGGGGGCAAAAGTGGTGCTTCCAGAACTACTTAAATCGGAGGGGTGTATGATTTTTACCGCTTCCCATGCTAGCTTTTATTCAGCTGGAGGCGGTCCGATTTATACAGCATCCAAGCATGCGATCGCAGGTTTAATCAAAGAGCTGGCTTATGAGCTGGCACCAAAAATTCGTGTCAATGGGGTGGCACCAGGGGTTATTGCCACAGCTATGGGAATGCCTAAGGCCTTGGGCACCCAGATTCCTTCTATTATATCAGGTGTTGAACAATCATTACCTTTACCGTTTATCCCAGAGTCTAGCGATTATGTAGAGCTTTATGTATTACTAGCCTCCGAAGGGGCTAAGGCAATGACTGGAACAATTATCCAAGCGGATAATGGAATTAGTATTAGAGGATTGGTTCAACCATCTGGTGGAATCTAGTATTGGGAAATGTTTAACCCAAAATATTTAAAATAATGGGAGGATAATCGATGGCAAATCGAGATATCAAGGATTTAGCAAACCATTCAGAGAGTCTTTTTTTTGATACGAGAGATATGGAACGAAGACAGGATTCTTCAAGTGAAAAGGATGACTATGGCACGCTTAGAGTACCAGGTGATTGGAGATTTAGCGCGATGAGCAGCGCCTGGAGCTGGATGGGTCTATCCACAGCGATTGCCTACCCGTTAACAGGGGCATTATTAACTCTAGCTTTCGGAGCATTTTCTGTCATGATAGGCTTTCTCATCTCAATGGTTTTAGTTGGTTTCGGGGTGTACTATACATCGTTGAAGTCTGCAAATGAGGGAATCGGTAAAGATCTAATGAGTCGCTCCACATATGGGTATTTCGGTTCAGTTCTTAATACTTTATTTGTTGGAATCTATTTAGTCATTCTTTTTTCACTCGAAACCTCAGTAATTGCTGGATCTTTGGCAGAATATTTGCCATCAGTACCATATTGGCTGGTTGCATTACTCATTATTGCAGTGTTTATTCCATTAGGTATTTACGGAATGGTATGGATTGCAAAGCTTCAAACAGTTACCTTTTTCCTCTATGTTATTGGAATTGCACTTGTTTTTATGGGGCTTTTTAGTGGTTGGTCTGAACTAACCAATGCAGCATTTGCAGGTGAATGGTGGAAGTTAAATCCAAATAATGTCCCTGCGTCCTGGATGACGATTATAGGTGCTACAGGTGCCTGGATGGGTGCATTTGGATTTATGAATATTTTCGCTTCCACTGATATTACAAGGATGACCCGTCGCAGTGAACGGAAAAAAATTGCTGTCCTCCAGGTCGTCATTAACTCTGTTATTAATTCATTTTTAATTGGTGCCATGGGTATTTTCTTTCTTGCCTCATCAAACGGTGTGAATCCAGATCCAGGCGTGACATTTGTCTGGGTGTTGGGACCATTAGGGCTGTTACTAGTATTTGTTACACAGTTACGTGGAAATGTGATGAATATGTATTTAGGAACGTTAGCCTTTGATAATGTCCTGGCGCAAATCACCAAGAAAAGCTATATGCGATCCTGGCTTTTAATTCCATTTGTACTGTTAGGCTTTATCATGGTTGTTAGTTCATTTTTACAATACTTTTCAACGATTGCTACTTTTGCAGGTGTAGTCTTTGCGTCTTGGGTTGGCTCTACATTTGGAGAGTCGCTGTTAGTCCGTCCACTTTATAAAATACCTAACTGGTCGGAATTCCGCCGTGCATACCTTCCGAATATCAATTGGATCGGTTTTACTTCATTAATCATTCCCATCATTATTGGAATGATGGCAACGATGGGTGTTTGGGGTGATGTACTACGAGCAACATCTGTGTTTGTAAGTTTACTATTAGCTTTTATTTTTCCAGTAACGCTTGCTGCTGTTCTTGGGAAAGAAAAAACGATACAGCAGTACTTTAAACGGATTCCTGAAGTTCCAATGGTTGAGACAGAGACGATGACTTGCTTTGTTACAGGGGAGACGGAACATAAAAGTGATTTTGTTCTATGCCCATTTCACGGGGATAATTGGATTTCGTCTACTGCCTGTGCAACCGAGACGAAATGCAATAAAATGTGCCAATTTAAGTCTGCACAAAATACAATTCCAATTGATCAATCTATTTAACCTCCAGTAATAAGGTGGAGTCAAAATTTTCGAGGGAGTGTTTGCAATGCTTACAAATTTTACACAATTAACAAAGTTGTTTAGAGACGAATTAATTCTTTGCGATGTAAAAGAAGGGGAATTTGTGGTCGTAGCCAGTCAGCCGGAATCACGTGAAGGCTATGTTGATGCTTTTCTCGCTGCAATTGAATCCTTAGGTGCACATGGAATGAATCTTCAGTTCCCAGGAATTCGACATGCACATCTTCCGTATAGTGGACGACAAACACAGGATATTGATATTTTTATAGATTCCGTTCCTCAAGCCATGGAAACATTAAGAAAAGCAGACATGGTAGTGGATGTGACAGCTGAAGGTCTTGTGCACACAAAAGCTAGAGCTGTTACCTTGGGTAATGGAGCTAGGATGTTGATGGTTTGGGAAAAAGCTGAAATTCTTGAAAGAATGTTTCCTAGGGAATCATTGCGAAAGCGTGTGGAAACAAGCATGGATATGCTGAAACAATCGGAGTCAATGAGGGTTACCTCTGCAGCAGGTACTGATATATCGGTTAGACTTGCAAGTAACACACCGATTATTGGCCAATATGGCTATACCGACAAGCCGGGAAGATGGGATCATTTTGCTGGTGGATTCGCTGCTTTTTACCCAATTGAAGAAAGCGTGAATGGACGAATCGTGTTAGATGTAGGAGATATCTTATTACCACTGAACCGCTATGTTCAATCACCAATTGATATCACCATTAAAAATGGATTTATTACGGATATCAAAGGTGAAGGTCTTGATGTTTTATTATTCAAACAATACTTTGAGTCATGGAAGGATAAAGAAGTGTATGGCACTTCCCATTTTGGCTGGGGATTAGATGAAAATGCCCTATGGGAAGCAATGAGCTTTTATGGAAATGAAACATATGGGATGGATGCGCGTGCTTTTGCTGGGAATTTCATGTGGTCCACTGGCCCGAATGCTCATGTCAAGCGGTTTACGAAGTGCCATTATGATATCCCGATGCGCAGCTGCTCCATCGAACTAGATGGAAAAGAGATTATTAAAGAAGGAACGATTGTGGAACCGAGTCTAAAACTTATTTAAGGGCTGATAACATGACGAATAGATTAAAAGTCTCTATGGTTCAAATGCAGGTGACCAATGATGTTGATGTTAATGTTGAAAAAGCGATTGAACTAATTAAAGATGCCGCTAGAAGCAATCCTGATGTCATTGTTCTCCCTGAAAACTTTCATTTTATGGGGACAAAGAAAGAGTTTTTTGAAAAAGCGGAAACCATTGATGGGCCGACCATTACGAAATTAAGAGAAGTTGCTCGTGCGCTTGGCACTTATATTATTGCAGGTACGATTAAGCTTCGGGTTAACAATGAAGAAAAACTAAGAAATAGTTGCTGCGTGATCAATTCAGATGGTGAGATTCAAGACGTTTATGATAAGATACACACTTTTAACGCTCAAGTTGGCGGCAGAACCTATGCAGGCAGCCAAGTAGAAGAAGCCGGTGATAGGATTGTCGTTACAAACATTAAAGGAGTTCCAGTCGGCCTAAGTGTTTGTTTTGATATTCGTTTTCCAGAAATGTTCCGCATTCTTGCTTTAAAAGGCGCTAAAGTGATCTTTGTGCCAGCGATATTTATGCTCCACACAGGAAAGGATCATTGGGAAACGCTATTACGAGCTAGAGCAATCGAAAACCAAGTTTATATGGTCGCACCTGCTACACATGGGAAATTTCCTCCGCATGAGGAATGGAGCTACGGTCGAAGTATGGCCATTGACCCATGGGGATTAATGATTGCGCAAATCTCAGACAAAGATGGAGTTGTAACCGTTGAGCTTGATTTGGATTTGGTGGAGGATGTCAGGAAAAGGGTACCCACCCTATCGCAGCGCCGTCCTGATGTATATAACTGGACAGAGATTGATCATTGATAGGAGAGGTTTGCAATGGATTTAGGAATAGATGGTAAAGTAGTTCTTGTAACGGCAGCTAGTAAGGGGCTAGGGTATGCAGTGGCAGAGGCGATGTTAGAAGAAGGAGCACGTGTGGCGATTAGTTCTAGAAGTGAAGAAAGTATTAAAAAGGCAGCTGAAGAACTATCCCAACATGGAAAACATGATGTTTTTTATGTACCTGCTGATTTATCAAAGCCAGAAGATGTCGACCAACTGATGGACCGGGTTCTCGATCATTTTGGCCAAGTGGATATTTTAATTTGTAACACAGGTGGTCCAAAAACATCTGATTTTGTCGATACTGGTTTTGAGGATTGGAAAAGTGGTATCGATATGATGCTTTTTCCAGTTCTAAAAATGACTGAAAGAGTTATTCCGAAGATGAGAGAAAATCATTGGGGACGTATCATTTTCATGACTTCAACATGGGTAAAGCAGCCGCGAAAAAGTGGTGTGATTTCAACAATGGCCAGAAGTGCTGTTTCAGGATTATCTAAACATCTTTCAAATGAACTAGCAAAGGATAATATACTCGTAAATCAAGTACTGCCAGGGCCGACTTGGACTGATCGTTCTAAGGAAATTACTAAACGATTAGCTGTACAGCGTGGTGTTCCTGTCGAAGTAATCAAGGAAGAAATTGCAGAGGAAATTCCATTAGGCAGGTATGGTACGGCGCAGGAAATTGCAAATGCTGTCACTTTTTTAGCATCGGAAAAAGCCTCCTTCATTACTGGAGCCTCCTTGCAAGTTGATGGTGGGCAAATAAAAGCTACCGTTTAAATTCCAAGCTCAATCCTAATTACCAAGGATTGAGCTTTTTTACTGCCAGCTTGATTTTCTACCTACCATCATTATGAAAAAACGCTTGGATTTGTAGATCCAAGCGTTTTTTAGGTTTATATTAAGTTTAATAATTTGAACTAACGTTTCAATCGTTTTAGTACGCTTTCTTCGAACCCAGCTTGATCTATGTCTAATCCGATGATTTCGTTTCTAAAGGACTTGAAACGTCCATTTTCTACTTCAAGTGTGAAATATCCCCTAGGACTTGAAGGATTTATATCACCGATAATGTTTTTTCGTCGGGCGGGGTCAAATAAGTTCACTAAATTAGGATTACTTGGATGTGGTTTAAACCGACAGCCCTGTTCCACACATATTCTAACAATATTCCGGACCTTTGGATGAGTAATACTGTCTATTTTTTTTATAACTTCCTCTTTGGGCATAGGTGTGACTCTCCTTTCCATTCTTAAAACAGTATGCAGTGGCTAATGAAAATATGCACGACTACTATAGCGCAATTGTTGTCTAATACTCCCTGGAATAAATGGACAAGAACATATATGAATGAAGAAAAGACGTTTTTTTATATTCATGTTAATATTATATAAGTGAATTTGCTCCAAACAGTCTTATTAAAAAGGAAGTGTTTCAAATTGTCTAATTCAAAATCGTTAGACGAAAATCGATTACGTCACTTACGTGCGGACTGTGAAAATTGTTTTGGGTTATGCTGCGTTGCCTTACCATATGCAAAATCGGCAGACTTCCCATTTAATAAAGACGTAGGTACTCCATGTCAAAATTTACAATCTAACTATCTTTGCAGTATCCATACAGACCTTCGTTATAATGGGTTTCGAGGCTGTTCCGCTTATGAATGCTTTGGCGCTGGTCAAAAGGTATCTCAAGTCACCTATAGTGGAAAAGATTGGCGCTCAAACAAAGATATTGCTCAGGAGATGTTTGACGTATACCCGATTATGCAGCAGCTTCATGAGATGCTATGGTATTTAAATGAGGCACTTACGATAGAAGCTGTAAAGTCGATTCATACAGATATACAGTTAATGATTGAAGAGACCGAATTGCTTACCTCCCAAACTCCTGAAATTATCATGACAATTGATGTTTCTGGTCATAGAGCAAATGTAAATAGGTTATTAATTCTTATAAGTGAATTGGTACGTGATCAAGTCAGCATTAAACAAAAAAATCCCCGTCGGCGAATGGACTATTTAGGTGCAAAGTTGAAAGGGGCAGATCTAAAAGGAGCAAACCTAAGAGGCGCCTTACTTATAGCTGCTGACCTTAGAAATGCGGATCTTCGCTGGAGTGATTTGATAGGTGCAGATTTTAGAGATGCAGATATCAGTGGTGCTAATCTTACTGGTAGTATTTTTCTTACCCAAGCACAAGTAAACGCATCGAAAGGGAATAAATTTACAAAACTGCCTCCGTCGCTAGAGGTGCCTGCACACTGGAATCAAGAAGAATAGTAATTTTGGTAAATGGGTCGTACATCCAAAAGGAAACATACTTGAAATTTTATAATAAGTAAGCCTAAAATATAAGAATGGAAAGTTATAACGATAAATAAATGATAAGTAGGGAAAACACATGATAGCAAAAACAGAAGAAGAAATTAATGCGTTAAAGGAAATTGGCAAAATATGCGCCGAGATTAGAGATGAATTGGTACAACGAACGGTACCTGGGATCACAACAAAGGAACTTGACGATATTGCAGGTGAACTTTTTGAAAAGGCAGGGGCGATATCTGCTCCAAAGGGTGAATATGATTTTCCTGGTTACACATGCATAAGTATCAATGAAGAAGTAGCTCATGGCATTCCTGGTAAAAGGGTCATAAAAGAAGGTGACATTGTCAATATCGATGTCTCTGGTTCTAAGAATGGCTATTTCGCGGATACAGGTATCTCTATTGTTGTAGGCAAAGGGGAAGAGATTTTAACTAAAATTTGTGATGTTGCTAAATTAGCATTTGAAGCAGGTCTTAAAAAGGCAAAACCTGGTTCAAAGAAAAGCGGACTTGGAAAAGCTGTCATCCAAACGGCTCGTCAGCATGGCTTAACGGTAATTATGAATTTAACAGGACATGGAATTGGTCGAAGAATCCATGAAGCACCAGACCATATTTATAATTACCATGACACCTGGGATGACGAATTACTTAAGGAAGGTATGGTTATCGCATTTGAACCATTTATCTCAACGAAAGAAGAGGAAGTATTTCAAGTTGAAGGCGATGACTGGACCTATGTGACCGAGGAAAGTTACGTAGCCCAGTATGAACATACAATTATCCTTACAAAAAATGGACCCATCATTACAACATTATAATATATTCTAAAAGCGGATCCCAAGGGGGTCCGCTTTTCCTTTTAAAATCTATGGTACTTCTTACAGAAATATTTGTTCTTAAATTTATCACAATTTCAAAGTTATTTCTATAACAATGATGTTAATCACAAACAGGCTAAATAAAAGGTGTTATTTTATGTGTATGAGATTAATTATCATTACTGATTAGCCAAAGCATGATAGAAGAGGAGAATAACTATGAGTGAAATTATTAATAATCGGGAACAGGTAACAAATAATCCAACGAAACGCCAAGAAATCTTAAAACAAATTTTTAAAGACCTTCATGATGGAAAAAATGTCGCAGAGGTAAAAGCACATTTTGATGCTTTTATTGGGAAAATTACTATAGACGAAATTTCACAGCTGCAACATGATTTCGGAGACCTTACAATAGAGGAAATACATCATTTACATGCAAAGCACACAGAAATATTCAAAGGCTCTATAGAAGAAATAGAAAAAACAAATAAGCCTGAGCAGCAGCCAGGTCATCCAATCCACACATTTATTTTAGAAAACAAAGAGCTTGATAAGCTCGTTAATGTCCAACTAAAAGGGCATTTAGTGGAATTTGTACAATCTGATGATCCTGAAAATGTGTTTAAGCTTATAGAAGACATCAATCTACTTCTCGATATCGATAAGCACTATAGTCGGAAAGAAAATTTAATTTTCCCCTATTTAGAAACGTATGGCATCTACGGGCCCACTACGAACATGTGGCGGATAAATGATTTTATTCGTGATGCCATTAAAGACGCAAGACAGAAGTTAACTACCTATAATGGGGAAAAACAAGCAGTCATAGACGTCTTAAATTTTGTTATTCAAGAAGTAACTACGATGATTTATCGAGAAGAAAACATTCTTTTTCCAATGGCCATTACCAATTTCACAGAAGATGAATGGGTAAAAATCGCCCGTGAAAGTGATGAAATTGGATATTGTCTCATTGCTCCTACAGAAGTTTGGAAACCTGAAAGGCATGCGTTCGAGGAAAAGGCCATCTCTGAAGGATACATTAAGATGGAAACAGGGATATTATCATTAAAACAGCTAGAACTGCTGTTAAATCATTTACCTGTAGACCTTACATTCATTGATCAGGATGACGTAGTACGTTACTTCTCTCACGGAAAAGAAAGAATCTTTGCTCGTACAAAAGCGGTAATTGGACGGACTGTCCAAAATTGTCATCCGCCAAGAAGTGTGCACGTCGTGGAAGAACTGCTAGCAGACTTTAAAGCAGGCAGGAAGGACACAGAGGACTTCTGGATTAAATTTCGTGATAAATATGTATATATTCGTTATTTTGCTGTTAGGGATGAGAAGGGTAAATACATCGGAACGCTTGAATTTACACAAAATATCGCACCAATTAAAGAGTTAGATGGTGAAAAGCGAATCATGTCTTAATATTATGGGTATTATTATATTGAGCAAATCAAATACTATAACTGATATTCCTGTAATATCATGTTTCAGAGTATCCTATCCTAACTATTGAGGTGATTCATTGTGAGTTATCAAGATAATTTGGATCCACAGTCTCAAAAGTTTCATCATAATTGGACACGGCCTAAGCGTGTAACTACACAGGTAAATGGACAAACACAAAGATCTCAACATAACATTATATTGAGATCAAATGCAAAGGCGCATAAGTGGTAAAGGGTATTTCTGAGTAAAAAGAGAGAAGACGAAAGTTGTCTTCTTTCTTTTTTATGTTTTCTTTATGTAGTAGCAGGAATGTTTACAATAATAGTAAAATCTCTTTTTTATATACCAGTAAAGTTTTTAATATTTATATCTTTATATTCCCAATCGTTTATTGATTAAAAACAAAGAAAGCGCTTCAATATTTATAATAGAAATAAAAATCAGAAATATTAAAATAATATACTAGACTAATGTAAAAAAAAGTACTACAATAACTTATGTTATTAATTTAGCTAGTAAACAAAATTCTTGGGTCAGCGAAAGATACTAAACTACGAGTATTAGTATCAGAAAATTCAATTAAAGGGGGAAGATTTCATGAAAAAGAAATTAGCAAGTGTATTTATGGCGTCAACCATCTTTGCTGGAATGTTAGCAGGATGTGGAGCAGCAAAAGAAAGTTCATCAGGTGGTACTTCGGATACTATTAAATTGGGAGTGAATTTGGAACTCTCAGGTAATGTTGCCTCTTATGGTGAATCAATGGCAAAGGGAATTGAAATGGCTGTTGATGAGATTAATAAAAGTGGCGGTGTAGATGGCAAGAAGTTCGATATCGTGAAAGTGGATAACAAATCAGAAGCAGCTGAAGCGACAAATGGAATCATAAAATTGACAAGTCAGGATAAGGTAACAGCTGTTATTGGCGCGGCAACAAGCGGAAATACAGTAGCTCAAGCACAGATTGCGAATGATACAAAAACAGTTCTAATCGCTCCTGGTGGAACAAGCCCAACTGTTACTGTAGATGATAAAGGAAAAGTAAGACCATTCGTTTTCCGTACTTCATTTATTGATCCATTTCAAGGAACGGTCGCTGCAAATTTTGCCTTAGATACATTAAAAATTAAAGATGCTGCAATTTTTGCAGACAATTCAAGTGATTATGCAAAAGGTTTATCTGATGCTTTTAAAGAAACCTTTAAAGCTGCAGGCGGTAAAATTGTTGCTGAAGAAGCATATGTAGCAAAGGACACGGATTTCCGTGCGACATTAACTCGTATTAAGGCGAAAAATCCATCATTCATTTTTATCCCCGGCTATTATGAAGAAGTAGGATTAATCGTAAAACAAGCCCGTGAATTAGGTATTGATGTCCCATTAGTGGGCGCTGATGGCTGGGATTCTCCAAAGTTAGTTGATTTAGCTGGAGCTGAAGCATTAAATAATACTTACCTTATTAACCATTACTCATCTGAAGATCCAGACGAAAAGGTGCAAAAGTTTGTAACAGCATTTAAAGACAAGAACAAAGGTGAAGCACCTAATGCCTTTAATGCACTTGGCTATGACACAGTTTACTTTTTAGCGGATGCAGTTAAACGTGCTGGCAGCGCAGATTCAAGTAAAATTCAGGCAGAATTAGCCAAAACTAAAGATCTAAGCCTTATTACTGGGGTTTTATCGATTGATGAAAATCATCACCCGATTAAAACAGCAACTATTTTAGAATACGTTGATGGTAAACAAGTGTTTAATACAAAAGTAAATCCTTAAAAGTACTAAACTAGTAGAATGGAAGGGTGAACTCCTTCCATTCTACTTTTCTAAAGAGTAAATACTGGAGTTTGAGGAGTGATTACAATGGAGTGGCTACAACAATTAATAAACGGAATTTCACTCGGTAGCATCTATGCCTTAATCGCGTTAGGCTATACCATGGTTTATGGAATTATAAAATTAATTAACTTCGCTCATGGTGATGTTTTTATGGTAGGTGCGTTCGTCGGGTTTTATGCGATTAAGGGATGGGGTCTTGGATTCTTTCCAGCATTACTTTTGTCAATGGCTTTTTGTGCAGTATTTGGAGTTTTAATTGAAAGAATTGCTTATAAACGCCTTCGTAATGCGACGAGAATTGCTGCCTTAATAACAGCAATTGGGATGTCACTGTTAATTGAATACGGTGTTATCTATGCCAGAGGGGCACAGCCAGAGGCTTATCCTGACGGCGTTTTGCCAAGCACAACATTTAATCTGTTTGGTGCACAAATTAGCAGTCAATCATTATTAATTCTATCCGTATCCGTTGGACTTATGATTATTTTACAATTCATCGTTCATCGGACAAAGATTGGTAAGGCAATGCGTGCTGTCTCACACGATATGGATGCTGCTCGTTTAATGGGTATTAATGTAGACAGAACCATTTCCTATACATTTGCAATAGGTTCTGCGTTAGCGGGGGCAGCAGGTGTAATTTTCGGGGTTTATTATACAAAAATTGAGCCGTTAATGGGGATTATTCCTGGATTAAAGGCGTTTGTTGCAGCTGTTTTAGGTGGAATCGGCATTATCCCTGGCGCGATGGTTGGTGGATTAATACTAGGTGTTGTGGAATCAATCGTAAGTGCATTGGGATTCTCCTTATGGCGAGATGCAGCGGCGTTTATCATTTTAATCCTAATCCTTATTTTTAGACCTTCAGGCATCTTTGGTAAAAATACAAGAGAGAAAGTGTAGGTGAGAAAGACAGATGAAAAAATTAACTAGATTCTGGCTATTTCTCATTTTAGCTGTAGTTGTTTATGGAGTTGGCCAGATCTTAATTCAAACAGGTATATTAAATGCATTTTATAGCAATATGCTGATCCTAATGATTATTAATATTCTCTTAGCAGCCAGTCTTCATTTGGTAATTGGAATAACGGGTCAATTTTCAATAGGACATGCAGGATTCCTTGCTGTCGGAGCCTACGTTTCAGCGATTATTACGATGAAATTTGAACTTCCTTTTGTTTTAGCGATTATTATCGGAGGAATTGTAGCTACATTAGCAGGTCTGATTGTCGGTATTCCTACTTTAAGGCTGCGAGGGGATTATCTCGCTATTGCAACATTAGGATTCGGAGAAATCATAAGAATTGTCTTTTTAAATATTGACTATGTTGGCGGCGCAGCAGGAATGATGGTTTCAAATATGACTACATGGACAAGCGCATTTGTATGTCTTGTCATTACCATTATCGTAATCGTGAACTTTACAAACTCACGGCATGGAAGGGCCTGTATTGCGATTCGAGAAAATGAAATCGCGGCAGATGCAATGGGGATCAATACAACGTTCTATAAAGTTGTTGCTTTCGCCATTGGTTCCTTTTTTGCAGGAATCGCCGGGGGATTATTTGCTCACAATTTTTATATTATCCAACCAACTAATTTTGGTTTCTTAAAATCATTTGATATTTTAATTTTTGTAGTTTTAGGAGGACTTGGAAGTTTATCAGGTTCCGTTATTTCTGCCATTCTTTTAACAATTATTTCAACTTACTTACAGCAATACCCTGAGACAAGGATGATTATTTACAGTCTAGTTTTAGTTGTTGTCATGTTATACCGTCCACAGGGGTTAATGGGTACTCGAGAAATAACTGATTTCTTTGGTAAAAAGAAAATGGCGAAAGGAGGAAATTAGTGTGGGAGCTTTATTACAGGTTAAAGATGCTGGGATCCAGTTCGGAGGCTTAAAGGCTGTTTCAGGCTTTTCTATGGACCTCAATCAAGGAGAATTAGTTGGTTTAATCGGTCCCAATGGTGCAGGGAAAACGACAAGCTTTAATTTGTTAACGGGTGTATATGAACCGACTGAGGGTGAGATTACGTTCGATGGAAAAAGACTTAATGGTCTTGCGCCATATCAAGTTACCCGGAAAGGAATTAGCCGTACATTTCAAAATATCCGTCTTTTTAGTGAATTGTCTGTTTTAGATAATGTTAAGGTGGCTTATCATTCTTTAGCAAAGCATTCCATTCTTAGTTCCATCTTCCGCCTGCCCTCCCATTTTTCCGAAGAAAAGGTGATGGAGGAAAAATCATTAGAATTTTTAAAGATTTTTCAATTAGATCGCTTTAAAGATGAAAAAGCAAAGAATTTGCCATATGGTCAACAGCGTAGATTGGAAATTGCCAGGGCATTAGCTGCAAGTCCAAAATTGTTGTTACTCGATGAGCCCGCTGCTGGTATGAATCCACAGGAAACGCATGAACTCATGGAATTGATTGCTTTTATTCGTAAGCAGTTCAACTTAACAATCCTTTTAATCGAACATGATATGAACCTGGTAATGGGAATATGTGAACGAATTTATGTATTAGACCATGGACAACTGATTGCAGAAGGTACTCCAAATGCTATTCGTAATAATCCAAAAGTAATTGAAGCATACCTTGGAGAGGAGGTTTCGAGCGATCATGCTTAAAGTGAATGGAATCGATGTTTTTTATGGAAATATTCATGCTCTTAAGGGGGTATCATTAGAAATAAATGAAGGAGAAATTGTTACACTGATTGGTGCAAACGGGGCAGGGAAAAGTACACTGCTGAAAACCTTGTCTGGACTGCTAAAACCAAAGTCAGGAACCATCGAGTACTTAGGTAGTTCAATTTCCGGGAAGGCACCACAATCAATTGTTAAGGCAGGAATTTCTCATGTTCCTGAAGGACGCCGTGTATTTGCCAATATGAGTGTAGAGGAAAATCTTGAATTAGGTGCTTATATAAGGACGGATAAAAAGGAAATTAGAAACGACATCCAGCGTGTTTATGAGCTTTTTCCGAGACTTCATGAGCGCAGAAAGCAGTTATCAGGTACACTTTCAGGTGGAGAACAGCAAATGCTGGCAATGGGAAGAGCGATTATGGCAAAACCTAAGCTACTTTTACTAGATGAGCCTTCAATGGGCTTAGCTCCACTAATGGTTAAAACGATTTTTCAAATCATAAAGCAGGTCAGTCAAGACGGAACAACGATCCTGTTAGTTGAACAAAACGCAAATATGGCACTATCCGTTGCGGACCGTGCCTACGTGATCGAAACCGGTCGGATTGATATTTCAGGAACAGCAGCAGAATTACAGGCTAGTGAAGAAATTAAAAAAGCCTATCTTGGTGGACTGTAACAACGTTCAAAATATATCTATAAAAAAATAAATACACATGTAACGGGAACCTCCTTTTTTACGACTATTAAGGTAATTCGTAAAAAAGGAGATTTACATTTATGCCTATTAAAATATTGATGATTGTATTATTAGTTGGATTATTGAGTGCTTGTGGTACTGGAAATAATACAAATGGAAGTTCTGAGCCTGTAAAAAATGAGAAGCAAACTGAAATTACTGCTAAATTTCATCCTTCCATTGAAACAAAAGAAGAGAACAACTCGATAAAGATCAACTACAAAGTTAAAAATGTATCTGGAGCTTCTCAAAAGCTAACCCTTCCAAGTGGTTTACAAGCAGACTTCATTATTTATGATGAAGAAGGAAAAAAGGTCAAACAATATTCTGATGAAGTCATGTCCACGCAGGCTATCATTGATGTTATAGTTGAAAATAATCAAGAGATAACAAACGAGTTTATTATTTCTGACCTTTATAATGGGCGCTATTCAATAGAAGTTTTTTTAAGAGCAAAGGAAGAACAAGCAAAAGTAGTCACTGATTTATATGTGGAAAATTCTTTACTCACTAAAGGATCTGGTGTGCTCGTTGGTCAAATCGATCCCCATTCTATTGAGCTAGATATGAAGGGAGAAAAAATAGCATTTCAGTTAAAAGAAGAGGCCATACAGCAATTACCATCACTAAAAGAGGGCAGTGAAATTTCATTTGTTTATTCAGAAAATGACATACAAAAGACAATTGAAAAGTTTTTAATCGAATAGTTTTTTGATAAAAAGGAGGGGAAACCTTCCTTTTTTACTTTGATTAAACAAATCTTAGTATATAACACCTAAAATTGCTGCAAAATATCATTATGAAAATTTTAGGAGTTGGCAAGTTTGGGGAAAAAAGGAACGCAAATTCCAGTTAAAGAAAACTTTGAAGATAATATTGAGTATTTAATAAAAGAACTACGGATTGGCAAAAGCTTTGATGTCATCCATCGTCCTCTAGAGTATGGTGGATTAAAGTTTGGGATGTTCCAAATTGATGGTTTCGCTACAGCGAATATCCTGCTGTTAATCATGAAGGAAATTGAGAAGCGCAAACCTGAAGATTTTGCAGATAATCC
Source organism: Neobacillus niacini (assembly GCF_036961885.1). Lineage (GTDB taxonomy): Bacteria > Bacillota > Bacilli > Bacillales > Cytobacillaceae > Neobacillus > Neobacillus niacini_H. The sequence continues at coordinate 44,960 of NZ_JBALNQ010000027.1, forward strand.
AATCGACAAGCTTTTTAAAACCTTCATTCCTCATATAGAGGTTAATACGTCAGACGATTTAGAAGAAGCTATTGCTCAAGTACTTGCAGGTCAGACTGCTGTAGTGGTTGAAGGCTGTGAGCAAGTTATTCTGATTGATGCACGGGAATATCCGATTCGTTCTCCTCAAGAGCCTGATATTGAACGTGTTGTCCGAGGTCCGCGCGATGGTTTTGTAGAAACCATTGTTTTTAATCTGGCATTAATTCGAAGACGTGTTCGCGATCGGTCTCTCGTTAATGAATATATTCAGGTAGGTCAACGGTCAAAAACAGATATAGCTTTAGTGTATATTGATAGCCTAGTCAATGTTGACCATGTAGAAATGTTAAGAAATGAGCTTGAGAAAATATCGGTTGATGGTGTCTCGATGGGGGAAAAAACCATTGAGGAATTTGTATTCGGGCGAAATTATAATCCCTATCCACTAGTACGCTACACAGAAAGAGCCGATACGAGTGCGGTTCATTTAATGGAAGGTCATGTGCTTATTGTAGTGGATGGGTCACCCAGTGTAATGATTTGCCCATCTACCTATTGGCATCATCTGCAGCATGCTGAAGAATATCGCCAAAAACCAATTGTTGGGGTTTTTTTAAGATGGGCTCGGTTCATTGCGGTTTTGGCTTCATTATTTCTTTTACCTTTTTGGTATACATATGCCACAAATGAACAATTACTTTCGGATCGTTGGAAATTTATTGGGCTCAAAGATCATGGAGAGATTGGTCTAATCTGGCAGTTCCTTATAGCGGAAGTGGGGATTGAAATTTTGCGGATGGCTGCCATTCATACCCCGAATGCACTCGCTACAGCACTTGGTATCGTTTCAGCGATTATTATAGGAGAAGTGGCCGTACAGGTAGGGATTTTTACACATGAAGTAGTTCTTTACGTTGCCGTTGCGGCAATTGGAACTTTTGCAACACCGAGTTATGAATTAAGTCTCGCCAATAGAATATTCCGCGTATTCTTTTTAATTATGGTCGCACTCCTTAAGGTTCCAGGTCTTGCTATCGGAATAACATTGTGGCTGATTATGCTTGTGAGAACTAAGAGCATGAATACCCCCTATTTATACCCGTTTATTCCCTTTAATCCACAAGATTTTCGAATTATGCTTGCTAGAACACCAATTCCACTAAAAAATACGCGGGCAAGGATATTAAAGGTACAAGATAGAACTAGGCAATAAATTAAAAAGCCTATCACCAAGGGTGAAAGGCTTTTTATGTAAGCTTTAAAGAGTGTTTAGGATGATTTTACACCGATAAATATAAAACTAACCCCAAGCGCAATCCAGACGAATTTCATGACCGATATTTTTTCGACCAGCCCTATTAACCCAAGAGATGTAGTCAAAACTAATATGATTGGACCAATAAGTGCAAGCAAAGAGTTAACCATCAGGGCCTTTTCTATGGTATTAAATTTGATCATTAGGATGGCTGCAAATATTTCAATACTTCCAGATATTAATCGTAAAAAAGCCATTCCTAGTACTACCTTTTCAATAATTATAAACATAATGACCTCCTGAACTACCATTTCTTACATAAGTGTATGATTGGTTTTTCAGGAGAAGGACAGGTTTTTCATTTTTATTTAAAAACACGGTAATCACTTTGTTTTTTAAATGAGTTTAAGACCACTAATGAAAATCATGATAGCCATAATGGTTCTTAATGGTTTTGCAGGAAATTTCGATGATAGTGTACTACCTAATAAGACACCTGGAATGGAACCCATTAGTAGGTTCAAAACCAAGAAATAATCAACATTGCCCATTCCAGCATGCATGAATCCAGCGGCGGTTACCAATAAAAATGCATGGGCTATATCTGTGCCAACAAGCTCTGAAGGTGTCATTCTGAACAGATAAAGCATGGCTAAAGCAAATAAAGAACCCGATCCGATAGAAGTCAACCCCACGATAAAGCCTAAAATTACACCAATCAAAATGGTTAATATTCGTTTTTCATGAAGTGGCTTTTTTTGGAAATGGTTCTCTTCTAACTTATTTTTAGCGAATGTTTTAATTAAGGTAGTCAAGGCTACCAAAATTAAAACGTACCCTAAAGCATGTTTGATTACCACTTCCTGGTTATGAAAAAAAGAATCAAATAGATGGAGTACTCCAACAGCACAAATAGCGCTTGGAATACTACCGATTGCAAGATATTTTACCAATGTAAGGTTTATGGTTTTTTGCCTCCAATGTTGAAAGGAACCAAAAAGCTTGGTAATAGAGTTATAAATCAGGTCTGTTCCAACTGCGATTGATGGACTAAATCCTAATAATATCAAGATCGGTGTTAAAAGTGCTGCCCCGCCAACACCTGTCAAACCAACCATAAAACCAATAAATAGCCCCATTAGAATGATACCAATACTCATTATGCCACACACTCCATATCTGTCTAACTGCTTAACAGTAAGTTATGAAGTGGTTAAATGCCTTGCTACTATTGCCCAAACCCAAATTTAAAAGAGAGTGCCTCTTGCACCCTCCCGCCACTTTAGCTATTCTTTCTCTTCTTCCTCTTCTTTTAGCTTAATTTTCTTACAGCCAACGTATAAACAAGAGAGAATATCTAATCCTTCCTTTGCTTTTGCCATTCCTTTTACATAAGGTGTGATTAAATCTTTGAAATCAGCACCCACTTCTTCATCCTCTAAGATTCCATAAACGTAAAGTTTCTTTTCGTCGAAAAGAAATGCAACGTTGCCTACAGCTTTGTTGTTTGAATTCACAACATTTAATACCTGATAATGAGGAGTTATCACCTCGGGTGAAAAATATATTTGCAACTTGATCTACTCCTTTAGTCCAGCATAGTTCTCTTAGGTAAATTGCAATTTTTCAAACAGTGAGTCATTTTCATTTTCTTCTGATGGTTTTGGTTTAGCCACATGAATAAGAATCATGCAAATCAAAGCGCTTAACAAGGTTAACCCAGCTGTTACTAAAAACATTCCTGAGCGTGACCATGCCATAAGGGAACCAAACACGGGGGGACCAATCGCAACCCCTAAAAATCTTACTGATCCATAGAGGGAGGTAACGAATCCCCTTCGGTCAGTTGGAACAGAACCAGTAATAAAACTATTAATACATGGAAGGACAAGTCCTGTACCAATACTGCTAACGGCAAGGACCGCAAAAAATGGAACTAATTTCTTGAAGAAAATCAACGATGCAAAGGAAATTGTCATTAATAATAATCCTAAGATGATGAGCGTTTTCATTAGCTTCATCTTTTTGCCGATTTTACTTCCGGTTATATAAGATGTGATGGTCATAACTAAAAGTGGTATAGCTAATATACTCCCTTTTAATACTCCATCAATTTGATAATCTTTTTCCAATATATCGGAGATGTAAAATAAAATACCAAAAAGGGTAAATAAACAGGTTGCTCCAGTAAGGTAAGCGGCGAATAACCAGCGTCCTTCTGATTTAAAAACAGACACTAGACCTTTTACATATTTACCAACCGGAGGCGGTTCTTTTTTGGATTTTTTTTCTTTAATGAAAAAGATTGTCAACAAAACAGAAATAAGGCAAAAAACCGGAAAAGCAAAAAATGCCGCATACCAAAAGAGTAAGGCAAGCAGGGATCCAATGATGGGACTGATAACCTTCCCAAAACCATTGGATGCTTCCACTAAACCTAAAACTTTACTTTGTTCTCCGCCTTTAAATAAATCCCCTGTTAATGCCATGGCAATGGGGGCCGTTCCCGCAGCACCCATTCCTTGCATGATTCTCCCTGCGAGGATCCACGTGTATGAATTATCGAACCAAGCGGAAGCAGCACCTGCTAAGAGACCGCCTGTTCCATACAGAATGAGGGAAGGGATAATAATCGCTTTTCGTGAAAACCGATCGGATAAATATCCTAATATAGGTATAGAAATGGCTGCAGCAATCGAAAATGCTGATATGACTAAACTAACCTGGAATTGAGAAATATCAAGTTCTGATTTCATCTTCGGAAGTAAGGGAATAAGCATTGAGTTCCCTAACACAAGGATGAGTGGAATAGAACCGATTGCAAGAATCGTCAAGCCTTTATGTTTTTGCTTTGCCATTGAATGTTCACCCCTTACCTTAAGAATAAGCCTTTTTATTGTTTACATATGACGTAAGTGTTTATGCAAGACAAATGCCCAATTTCTACCATATAGCTCTAAATTCTACACATTCACCTAAGAATTGAATAATCTATCCTAGAAAAATAAGAGGAGGCGCTTCTTCTATGGATTTTTTAAAACTGCCTGAAAGGACGTCAGGAAATAGAACGTACGGCTTGACCTCGGTGATCGATTTCGGAACCCCTTTAGGTGAGTTGAAAAATATACTATCTGATTATGGCTATCTCATAGATATCGCCAAAATAGGAATCGGTTCAGCCTATGTAACACGGAACATAGAGAAAAAAATTGAACTATATAAGGAATACCAAATCAAACCTTATTGTGGTGGAACCTTGTTTGAAAAGTGTTTTTATCAAAATAAAATTCCTGAATATTTAACGTTTTTACGTAATCTAGGTATAGAATTGATTGAAATATCGAATGGAACACTGGATATTCCTTTACAAGAACGCCTCCAACTGATTAAACAAATCCAGCAGGATTTCCATGTCATAGCTGAGGTGGGGTCAAAAGATACCAATAAGGAAATCCCGATTTCGGAGTGGAAGGAAGAAATTAACCTTTTACTTAATGCAGGCTGTGACTACGTGATAACTGAGGGAAGGGATTCAGGTACTTCTGGCATTTACGACCAAAGCGGCTTAATAAACTCAAATTTAATTCAAGAGTTACTTAAGGATTTAGATAGCAAGAAAATCATTTTTGAAGCCCCTACACCTAAGCAGCAAATGTATTTTATTAATGAAGTTGGAACGAATGTTAATTTAGGAAATGTGAAGCTTCAAGATGTATTAGTGTTAGAAACCCAGCGCTTTGGGCTAAGGTGTGAAACTTTTTATTTGGAGGAAGATGAATGCAAATTACTTTGATCAGACACCTTCCAACGGAATGGAATAAAAAAAACCTGCTTCAAGGCAGAAGGGATATAAGTGTTTCTCAAGTTTCGGAAGAAGTAATCAAGGGAATAGACAAGAATCAGAAGATACTTGAAGAATTGTCCCCCTTTGACCTCGTTTTGGCAAGTACATTAAAACGGACCCACCAAACTGCTCAGCTTTATGGATATAAATGTGAGACAGAGGGATTGTTGGACGAACTAGATTTCGGGCCATTTGAAGGTATCCCAAAGGCAAAAATGATTGATAAGTATGGAGATACATGGTTTGAAAATCCAAAAGGGTTGGTATTAGGTGAAAGTTTAAAGAATTTTGAAGACCGAATTGTACAGTTTTTAGGTAAATATAAGGAGTTTTCAAATATATTAGTGTTCGGTCATGGTTCATGGATAAGAGCATTGCTTTCATACGCACAATGTGGCCATATAAACAACATGAATAAGGTGGAGGTTTTAAACAATTCATGCCATACCTTGGTATTGAATTCCGCGGGTTAGTAGAGAAACGGAGGGCTGAGGATTGTCTGAAATGTTAATGTATGACAATTGGGATGAAGGTAAGATAGCATCTTTCATGAATAGCCAGCCAGATTTTTTGGATGTCATAAAATGGGCTTATCGTGAATATGACGATGATATTGTTTATGCCTGCAGCTTTGGTGCAGAAGGAATAGTGTTAATTGATTTAATTTCTAAGGTAAATAAAAGTGCAAAAATTATCTTTCTCGATACAGAGCTCCATTTTTTAAAAACATATGAATTAATTGAAAAAGTGAAAAAACGGTATCCTTCCCTAAAAATAGAATTGGTTAAACCACAGCATTCTTTGGAGGATCAAGCGAAATGGTATGGGGAAGAACTTTGGAAGCATAATCCTAATCTTTGCTGCCATATGAGAAAGGTTGTACCTCTTAAGGAAGCCTTAGGTGAAGTAAAGGCATGGATTTCCGGTTTAAGGCGGGAGCAATCGCTCACTAGAAGGAATGCCCAATACCTTAATAAAGATGATAAATTCCAAAAGGTAAAAATTTGCCCCCTTATTCATTGGACCTCAGAAGATATTATGACCTACATTGATATAAATAAGCTGCCCTATAACCCACTACATGACAAAGGTTATCCAAGTATTGGATGTGCCCCCTGTACCAAGGCTGTTTCAGACAATCGAGATTCACGTGCTGGTCGATGGGCTGGACAATCAAAAACGGAATGCGGACTTCATGAGTCGTAAGTTTATTTTTTTGCAACAAAATTGCTGATTAGGCGGTAAAGGAGGGAATATAGTGAGTAAAAGTGTACCACATGGCAGCAAATTGATAAATCGAATTAACTTAGATGAAGCCTTAGATTTATCGCGTCCTTTTGTCTTGCTTGATAATTTAGAAATAAGTGATTTAGAGCTAATCGCAAATGGAGCGTATAGCCCGCTAGAGGGCTTCATGGGGAAAGCCGATTATGAAAGTGTTGTTCAAAATATGCGTCTTTCAAATGGACTTCCCTGGTCCATTCCCATTACGCTAGCTATAGATAAAAACAAAGCAATGGAACTGAGGGTTGGGGAAACGATTAACTTGATTCAAGATGGAATTGTTTATAGTGTAATGAAACTGGAGGAAATCTATATACCCGATAAAATGGTAGAAGCCGAAATGGTTTATAAAACAACTGACATGAATCACCCAGGTGTTAAAAAACTGTTCAATAGAAGTGAACTTTATATCGCTGGTCCGATTACCATGGTGACAAGAAGTAAAAAGAATATGTTTGAAAGTTATTATTTGGATCCAATTCAAACAAGGGACCAATTTAATCATCTTGGCTGGAAGACGGTGGTGGGTTTTCAAACGCGAAATCCTGTTCATCGCGCACATGAATACATCCAAAAAACGGCATTAGAAACCGTTGATGGTCTTTTCTTGAATCCGCTCGTAGGTGAGACCAAACCAGATGATATCCCAAGTGATATCAGAATGAAAAGTTATCAAGCGTTACTTGAAAATTATTATCCAAAGGACCGGGTATTCTTATCTGTTTTTCCTGCTGCTATGCGTTATGCGGGTCCTCGAGAAGCCATATTCCATGCGATAGTTCGCAAAAATTTCGGGTGTACACATTTTATTGTCGGTAGAGACCATGCAGGAGTAGGAAATTATTATGGAACTTATGATGCACAAAAAATTTTTAGTGCATTTGGAGAAGATGAACTAGGAATTAAACCACTTTTCTTTGAACATAGTTTTTATTGTAATAAGTGTGAAAATATGGCATCTAAAAAAACCTGTCCACACGATCCAAAAGATCATGTTATTTTATCCGGTACAAAGGTGAGAGGCATGTTGAAAAACGGCGAGATGCCGCCAAAAGAATTCAGTCGGCCTGAAGTAGTGGAAATTCTTATTCAAGGTATGAAAGAAGTTTATACCTACGAAATAACAAAGGGTGTAGGAAATGAAAAAAGGTAATCATCTTACTTGGCATCATTCAAGTGTTACCAAAAAGAATCGCCACCTTTTAAATGGGCACAAGAGCTGCGTCCTTTGGTTTACTGGACTATCAGGATCGGGGAAATCCACTATAGCCAATGCCGTAGATCATGCTTTGTTTCAAATTGGTTTAAGAAGTTATGTATTAGATGGTGATAATATTCGTCATGGTTTAAATTCCGATTTGAGTTTTGCAGCTGCGGACCGGAAAGAAAATATTCGCAGAATTGGGGAAGTCGCCAAGTTATTTGTCGATAGTGGGCAAATTGTTTTATCTGCCTTTATTTCACCTTTTCAAGAGGATAGAAAGCTTGTTCGTGACATGTTTGAAGCAGAGGAGTTTATCGAAATCTTTTTGAAATGCCCTATCCAGGTTTGTGAAAATAGGGACCCAAAAGGGTTATATAAAAAAGCAAGGAAAGGAGATATTCCTGAGTTTACCGGAATATCTTCTCCATATGAAAAGCCGAGCCGCCCTGAGATTGTCATAGAAACAGATAACATGACGATTGAGGAATCGGTGGAGAAAATTATAGCGTATTTAAAAGATAAGAAGATTCTATAACGAATCATCTTATCTTTTTCTCCAAGCTACGGATAAAAAGCTTATTCGATGGAATTTAAACTCATAAATATAATCAATAATATTCGTTGAAATAAACTGGCAAATAATCGCATATAGGACAATTTTATAATCGATTACAAGAGCTGTTAATAAAAAAATGAAAAAATTAATCCCCATCATCACTTTTCCAGGACTCCAATGTTTGTAGTTGGCAATCATTAATGCTGGTATGACCATCCCGCCGCTAGAAGCCCCAGCTCGAATCAGTAAACCAACTCCCAATCCAAAACAAACACTTCCTGCCGCCATGCAGAGAAATATATTTATATGAATGTGAGGAAACTGTGAGGTTATGTACCCGACGGTCATTGAGGTGGTTGCCACGGATATAATCGTGCGAAATGTCCAGGTAAAACCAAAATAGGGCAGGGCGAAAAGTAAAAATACAATATTAGCCAGCCATAATGAAAACCCAAGGGATATATGGAACCAATGATTGATGAGGATGGCCAGTCCGGCTGCCCCCCCAGATGGTATAGAATGTGGAAATAAAAATAAAGACATAGATACTCCTTGCAGGGTGGCTCCAAATAGTAAACAAAAATAGGTTAATAGCTTTTTCATGATATATAGTTGAAATGGACCCTCAAATGTATAGTCATAACCTCCACGTTCATTCCTCCTCTTCGGACTACCTTACTTGTCCATTTTATGAGAAATAAAAAAAGAATATGTTGAATTATTTACATTAAAAAAGTGCACGCTGGGTGCACTTTTTTCTATAAGAAGTAATAGGCAGATATCGTTCCGATTATTACCAGAATAATCAGCATTTTTAGAGGTAGGGGAAGGGAATCCTTTCCCTTGTGATTGAGTTTCTCTTCCTGAGCCTTTATAACCTTACGATATTCTGGACTACAACAGCCCATTAGGCAGCCTTCCAACCTGAAACATCCTCTTCAAGAGGCAGATTAGCTGCGCGAGCTTTTTTGGCTGCATTAAAGAATAATGCAAGTAACACCCCAGCTCCGATAAAACCGCCAATCCAAGAAATATTCATCGATAATCCAAAACCAATAGGAGCGTTTAATATATAGGTTATCACCATTACTAACATGAAGGATCCGGGTACAAGGGCCACATAGTAGTTTTTCTTAGCAATATACAAGTACATAGCACCAACAAAGAGGGCAATAACAGCTGTTGCTTGATTAGCCCAGCTGAAGTATCTCCAAAGGAGGTTAAAGTCGATCTGTGTTAATACAGCTGAAATGACGAATAATGGAGTAGCAATCCATAAACGGCTAGAAAATTTCTTTTGTGCAATGTTTAAGTATTCAGCAATAATCATCCGAGCACTACGGAATGCTGTATCCCCAGAAGTGATTGGTAAGACAACGACTCCAAGTACGGCAAGTGTTCCACCAATGGCGCCGAGTAAAGTAGTAGAGGCTTGGCTGACAACCGCTCCAGGACCACCTGCAGCCAAAATATCATTCAATCCATTGTAACCATTAAATAAACTCATTCCTGCAGCCGCCCAGATCATCGCGATGATACCTTCTGCGATCATCATGCCGTAGAAAATCTTTCGTCCTTGTTTCTCATTTTGAGTAGTACGTGAAATAATCGGCGTTTGAGTTGCATGGAAACCTGATAATGCACCACATGAAATCGTGAAAAACAACAAAGGTAATATCGGAGCATTAGCCGGGTGAAAATTTGTTAAAGATAATTCAGGAATCGGTGCACCCGTTACAATCATTCCAATTCCAACGCCTAAAGCACTGATCAAAAGCAATGCTCCAAAGTAAGGATATAGACGTCCAATAATTTTATCAACTGGAAGCAGTGTAGCCGCAATATAATAAATAAAAATCGCGACGATGATAATAGATAATGCAACTTTTCCATCCATCAAAACGTGAAGCAGACTTGCTGGGGTCGAAACAAATACTGTACCCACGAGTAAGAGTAATAAAACAGCAAAGGCATTAACCACGTGCTTCATAACTTTTCCTAGAAACTTACTTGCTAATTCTGGTAAATGGGCACCGCGGTTACGAATAGATATCATACCCGTTAAATAATCGTGAACGGCCCCTGCAAAAATACAGCCAACAACAATCCAGATAAAAGCAACTGGTCCATAAAGTGCACCCATAATCGGACCAAAGACAGGTCCCGTTCCAGCAATATTTAATAGCTGAATTAATGAGTTCTTATAAGTACTCATTGGAACGTAGTCAACGCCATCGTTATTGACATAAGCGGGCGTTGCTCGGTCTTCTTTTACACCAAACATTTTCTCAATAAATTTCCCATACGTAAAATAGCCAACAATTAAAAGTGCAATAGCCGCTAAAAATGTATACAAATTTTTCTCCCCCTATTTTTTAAAAAATGAATGCGATTACATCTATAATTTTAAAAGAATAATAGAAAGAAAAGAAAAAATTGAGTGTAAAAAGTAGAAAAGTCAGGATAACATGTCAAAAATAATGGGTAAGATGCAAGAAAATTGAGAATTAATAAATAAAAGTCACTGTCTTATAATTAAATCTCCAAACGCGATCGTAATGCTTTTACATAATTTCTACTTACGGCTAACATTTCACTTCTTCCCTCAATTTGCAGCTGATAGGCCCCATTAAACCAGGGTGTCAGCCGGCTAATATACTCTAAATTCACTAGAAAACTTTTATGGATTCTGAAGAACCCATAGGTTAACAGCCTGAATTCTAAGTCCTTGAGGGGTGTCTTTGTTTCAAATTCACCAACTTTTGTGATGAGTCTGGTTACCTTATCATCTCTAACCATATATAAAATATCTTTCGGTTCAAGATACAGGATTTCACCATTTTCTTCTACAGCAAGTTTTCCTGTTGTTTTTCCAATATCAGGTTCGCTTTGAGAATAAAACTTTCCCATAATCCGTTGAATGGTCTCCTGTAATTGATCCTCGTCGTATGGTTTTAGTAGATAATCAACTGCGTCGTACCGGAATGCCTCAGCGGCAAATTGCGGATAGGCTGTTGCAAAGACGACCAATGGGGCTTTTTTAAGTTCCGATAAAGCTTTTGCTGCTTTCATGCCGTTCATTTTAGGCATTTCTACGTCTAAAAAGACGACATCAGGCTGAAGGTGAATAGCACTCATGATGGCAGATTCCCCTGATTCAGCTTCGCCAACAATTTTAATGGCTTGATACCCACCTAATAAATGTTTTAGTTCATCACGGCTGTAAGGTTCATCATCAACGATTAGTGTTCGAATAAATGTTTCCATTTAACTTACCTCCGTACAAGGGACAAAAAACCCAATTTCCGTTCCTTTATTTAACTCACTCTTAATTTGAAGTCCTGAACGTTCGCCATACATGATGGTCAGTCTTCGATTAACATTGTAAAGGGCAAAGCCGTTACCTGTTTCAGAATCGAGGGGGGATTTGCAAATTTGAGCAGAGCGTTCTGTATCCATGCCAATCCCGTTATCTTCCACTTTTACGCAGATAGCTAGATTTTGTTTTTGAATTGTGATTTTTACCAAGCCATCCCTTTCCTTATCCTTCATTCCATGTTTGATAGCATTTTCAACAATGGGTTGAAGGGTGAGGGGAGGAATCGTTTCTAATAGGGCACTCTCTTCAATATCATAAAGGACATTCAATTTATCTTCGAATCTAGCTGATTCAATTGCTAAATAGGCTTTTACATGCTTTAGCTCCTGTTCCAATGTTGTCATGTTTTGAGTCGTAACCGATAAGTTTTGACGTAAGAAATGAGAAAGATAGACTAAAAGTCTACGCGCTTTACCTGGATTCACACGAACAAGTGAAAGGATGGTATTTAGCGTATTAAACAGGAAATGAGGGCTTATTTGCGCTTGAAGTGCCTTGATCTCTGCCTCTTTTGCTAATTGGTAGGAATGGTCAGCATTTGCAAGTTCAAGCTGATTACTTAAAAGGGAGCTAAGCCCTGAAATCAGTTCAATAATGACGGGTGTAATTTCTTTTTCAGAACGGAAATAGAACTTTAGCGTGCCAATAGTCGCACCACGTTGTTTCAAAGGAGCGATGACAGCTGCTCCAAGCGGGCAGTTCTTTTCACGGCAATGGATAGATTGTTGGTTTGCCAAAATAATTTCACCCTTCTCAATCGCCTTCATCGTAATTTCGGTTTGGATGGGGCTTTCTGGACGATGATGATCATGCCCAAGTCCGACATGAGCTAATATCTCTGATAAATTTGTCATCGCCACCGCTCTCGTATTCATTTCATTATGGAGAATATGACAGACAATTTTAGCAGAATCGGAGGTAAGTCCGTTTCTGAGAAAGGTAAGAGTCTTTTCAGCGATTCTTAAAGTTTTTTGCGCCTGCATCGCACCTGCCTTTTCTTCTTCATTGAAGACAGTTTTTATAATAAGAAGGAACAGAGTGCAACCCAGCCCGTTTGCTAAAATCATCGGCATTCCAATAATTTCCACTAATGTCCATGCCTTTTCAAATGGTTTGGACAGGAGAAGAATGACAATCATTTGTAGTGCCTCGGCTAAGGCGCCTATAATAAAAGCGGAAGTCAGTTTTACATGTTTATTTTTTCGATAGAATACACCAGCAAGAAGTCCTGCAATAATCGTTGCTAATCCACAGGAGAGTGCTGTGAAACCTCCTAATGTAAAGCGGTGTATACCAGCGATTAATCCTGCACCTAGCCCGACTTTATAGCCTCCAAGGAGTCCTGCTAGTACAACCCCAATTACCCGCGAATTGGCAATGGCTTCATCGGATGTTAAATTGGAAGTCCAACGATTTAATACAAGGCTGTCGGTACTTAAAGTTAAACCTGTATATGTTCCAATAATCCCAAAAAAGCCAAAGAAAATAATCGCAGTCAATTGCTGCTTTCTATTTAATCGCTCCTGATAAATCATATCTCGGAAGAAAGGGAATCGCGTTAAAATAAAGGCAATCATCACGAGAATACCTAACCGCTCCACCAATGTAATCAACAAATTCAACATGGTAATACCCCTTAATGGGTGCACTATCACCACCCAACTATATTACTTTTATTATAGCAGTATTAGGAAAATTCTGAATAGTACTTTGGCTCTGAATCATTTTTATCGAGAAATCATGAGTTTTTCTAAGAATGAATATTCTTTTAATTCTAAAAATGGTAAACTAGAAAAATAGTTGATTTGGTAGGAAGGAGACATCGAAGAAATGATAAAAGCAATTTTTTTTGATTTGGATGATACACTGCTTTGGGATCAAAAGAGTATTAAGGAGGCATTTGTTGCAACCTGTAAGACAGCAGAAGAACGGTATGGGGTGGGAGCATCGGAATTAGAAGAAGCCGTTCGTGAGGCTGCAAGAAATCTATACTCCTCCTATGAGACTTATACATTCACACAAATGATCGGGATTAATCCTTTCGAAGGCTTATGGGGAAATTTTTTAGATGATCATGATGATTTTAGGAAAATGAAAGAAATCGTTCCAGGTTATCGAAAAGAAGCTTGGACTGCAGGTCTAAAGACATTGGGTGTGGATGACCCCGATTTCGGATTTGAACTGGCCGAAAGGTTCCCGCAAGAGCGTAGAAACCTTCCGTTTGTGTACGAGGAATCGTTTGATATTCTAGAATCCTTAAAGGGTAAGTATCAACTGCTTCTACTAACGAATGGTTCACCAGATTTACAGCATACGAAACTATCGATTACACCAGAGCTAGTGCCGTATTTTGACCAGATTGTTATTTCAGGTGCGTTTGGAAGAGGCAAGCCCGACCCTTCGATATTTGAGCACGCGCTGTCACTTATGTCATTAGAGAAGGACGAAGTGATTATGGTGGGGGATAATCTGATGACGGATATTCTGGGTGCGAATTCGGTTGGAATTAAATCCGTTTGGATAAACCGTCACGATAAAGAGAGAAATGAAGTCATCCCAACATTTGAAATTAGACACTTGGAAGAACTTTTTCCATTGTTGGACGAGTTAAATTTATCAAGGTGAAAATGAAAAAAAATTATGTTGTCTTCTTAATAAAATAGTTCATTGTCACTTTGTCTGTCGTATATAATCAGAATCACACCATAAATCCAATCAAAGCTATTGACTTCGGCTGTTTTTATTATATAAAGGCTTTGTTAAAGAATAATGTTGATTTTTAACCACTTGTTGATTGCGGTGGAAGGGACGAAGAATCCTATGGGAGAAGCGAAACAGGCGAGACCACGCAGACACGCAGTGAGGGCACTGAAAAAGTCCCTTATTTTTTAGCAGTTAAAGGTTGATTTACTTAACCTTTAACTGCTTTTTTAATTATAATCGGAGGGCACTGAAAAGCTTACGTTTTTTATATTTTATGGGTGAACAAAAGAAAAACAAGCAACTCTTCCTTCCGAAATTGGAGGGAAAGTTGCTTGTTGTGTATTAACTCCTAAGAAGAAAGAGATTCGCACCTTTGGTACAATGACAGATGACCTTCTTCTCCTTTTAGACTGGATCCAATCCATTGCTGTACTCATGCGGCAATGGATAGTACAGGGGTTTACTGGAAACCAGTTTATAATTTGTTAGAACTTGAATCTTCTATTAGCACCTGTGTCGTTAACACATTAAACAGGTACCTGGTAGTAAAAACTGATGTCAAAGATGCAGAATGGATTGCAGATCTCCTAAAACACGGTCTTTTGAAGCCTAGCTACATCCCTAATAGTGAACAAAGGGAACTGCGGGAACTTGTTCGTTACCGTAGGAACTTAATTGATGAACGTGCACGTGAGTTAAATCGTATCCAAAAATGTCCTTGAAGGAGCGAACATCAAGCTTGGTTCCGTTGCGACCGATATTTTGGGTGTTTCAGTACGATTGATAATTCGCTAGCTCGTAGACGGCTAAGTAAACCCTGGAATTCATAGCCCAACTCGCAAAAAAAATTACGAAAGAAGATGGCCCTACTTCAACGTTCCTTAAACGGTTTAATCGGCAGCCACCAACGGTTTATGCTCAAGAACCAACTCAATCATATTGAATATCTCGAGAAGCAAATTAAAGAATTGGATAAGGAGATTGGAGACCGTTTACAATCATCGAATCGGGAACTTGAACTTTTAGATTCAATTCGAGGGATTGGAATACAGACCGCCCAACAAATCAAGCTGAAGTTGGTCTTGATATGACGAGATTTAAAAGCCCAGCCCAACTGGCATCCTGGGCTGGAATGGCACCTGGACAAAACGAGAGTGCCTGTAAAAAAAGACGGCACGCACAAGGGACGGAAACAAATATCTAAGAAGTGCGCTGATTGAAGCAGCCGCCAGTGCCATACGCAAAAAAGATAGCTATTTAGCCGCAAAATACTATCTATTAAAAAGAAAACGTGGAACAAAAAAGGCGAGAGTAGCCATTGCCCATCAAATTTTAGTCTTTGCTTATCATCTATTAACCAGGGATGAGCCTTATAAAGAATTCGGTTCAAGTCACTACGAACAGCAGTCGATTGAATCAAAAAAGAAAAAAGCAATTAAGCACTTGCCAAGCTTAGGCTACGACGTTACTTTAACAGAAAAAACAGCTTAGTCCTGTTAATCCGAACTGATATAAAAGGCAAACTCGGGATTTAAAAAAAAAGAATTAGAATCCCTTAATTTTGTGTTGCCTTTTTTAGAGGGTAATTTTCAGGGTAGTCTTAAAAATAAAAATAATCCACTTGTAGTATATTACACCTAACCTTGCTGCTGATATCAAAATGAAAATTCAGGTGATGGCAGCTTTTGGAAGAAGAGAAACACAAATTCCATAAAAGAAAAGTTTGAAGATAAAATTGAGTATAAAAAAGGGAGTTACGTATATGAAAAAGCTTAGATCTCATTTGCACCACTCCATATCGCACCTCCTTATAAATAGTTTAAAGGGATAGGACTTTTCTTTCTTGTGGAAGTTTACAATGGAACATCATCCCCAATGTGGATAATCGTGAAGGAGTCTTATACGATTATGACCGGCACGTTTCTAACTGTGAGAGGCGCATGAATTATTTCATTCGCCTACTACTCTATTCTTGCATAAATGAGAAAAAGGAATAATCCTTTAAAAGATTATTTAAAATATTAAAAATATTTTGACTAGGCATATATTGTTATGTATAATAATGGTATACCATGGTCAGACCAAAATGTTTTTGAAAAAAGCTAATTGTAAACGATTTCAATTCTGTTTATTTCCGGACTAGGAAGAGGGGGAAAAGAGTGGGAACTTTTGTTAAAGAAAAGAAAAGCAATGAAATAAATGAAATGAACGCAGTCAGCTTGATAGATTGTGATGTTCATCCATACTTGTCGTCATTAGAAGAATTAGTTCCTTACCTAGATGAAGCATATCAGAAGCAGCTTAATATTGGTAAATTTAGGAATGAAATGTTAAAAAACCAAAATAATGGCAGTTTTACATTCCCTATGGGACGTTACGGAAATCCTGGCCACGTTCTTCGAATGGATGCGATTACGCCAAGTGGTGGTATTCCTGGTTCTGACCCGAAATTTTTAACTCAAGATTTATTTGATCGCTATAATACAACATACGGTATTTTAAATATCGGGCACGGGACGATGGGCGCCTATCATAATGTAAATCTTGCTGCAGCATATACAAGTGCGGCAAACGATTGGCTCTATGATAAATGGGTTGAAAGTGATAAAAGATTTAAAATGACGATGGAAGTTGTCCCGCTTGATCCTCAGCTAAGCGTTAAAGAAATTGAAAGAATCGGTCGAAAGCCAGGGATAGCAGGAATTAACTTGCGGGTTGTGAATATTCCCTTTGGAAAGCGACATTTTTGGCCTATTTATGAAATAGCAGAGGAGTACGGTCTTCCGATTCTTGTCCATCCCGATGCAGAGAATACGGCAGAGTATGCACCTGATCAAGCGATTGGGCCTGCATCTTCATATATTGAATGGCATACTACCTTGCCTATTATAGCAATGAGACAGATTTCTAGTTTAGTTTTTGAAGGCGTGTTTGAAAAGTTTCCTAAACTGAAGTTTGCTTTTATTGAATATGGTTTTGCCTGGTTACCACACTTAATGTGGCGGATGGATAAAAATTGGAAGGGGCTGAGACAGGAAGTCCCGTGGCTGAAACTGCCTCCAAGTGAATATATCAGAAGAAATATCCGACTAGGTACACAGCCGATTGAAGAGCCCTATAAACCAAATCACCTGTTGGAGTTAATCCAAATGGTAAACGCAGAGGATATGCTATTATTCTGCAGTGACTATCCACACTGGGATGGAGATAATCTAAAAAGATTATTTTTACGGTTCCCAGAGGAGCTAAAAAAGAAAATATACTTTGAAAATGCCTTAGAAACTTTTAAATTTTAATTTTATCAAAGGAGGTATATAGATCTTGGATCAGGTAGAAAAAACACTAAATCAAAATCGTTTGGTATTATTTCCTGCTGATCAACTGCAGCCTGGGGAAAGAAAGCTAGTAAAAGTAGATCAGATTGAAATAGCCGTGATGAATGTAGATGAAAACATATACGCTATTCGAAATGAATGCCCCCACCAGGGAATATCGATGATATACGGATCTATATCGGGAACAATGGTGACATCAAAACCTCAGGAATACCAATATGGTATGGAAAATGAATTAATTAAATGCCCTTTACATGGATGGGAGTTTGATTTAAAAACAGGTAGATCTGTATTTTCTCCAAATCAAGTTTCACTGCATATCTACGATGTCAGGAAAGAAGATGAGAACATTGTTTTGTATCTAAGAAGAAGTCCTGAGAAAGTAATAGTTCAAGACTTTTCGTGCAATCACAAATAGGATAAGGGAGTAGAGGTGGAAACTGATGTTAATTGTATTTCCAGATGCGGATCCACAATTAAAAGAGATTTTAACAGAGTATCTCCTTAACCCATTAGAACAAATTGCAGAAATTCGTATTTACGAGGGAAGACCTAAAACACAGGAAGAGTATATTAATAGGGTTAAAGATGCAGATGGTATTCTTCTAGGGTGGTCCATTCCTAATGAAGTAATTGAAGAATGTCGTCATTTAAAAATCATATCCTTTACATGCATTGGGGCTTCTAATTTCATTGATTTAGACTTTGCAGCATCACGGGGTATTATTGTGACAAATACACCTGGATATGCTGATAATGCAGTTGCGGAACATGCGTTGTCCTTAATGATGGTGCTGGCAAAAAATCTTAAAATACACCATGAAAATATCGTTGGTGGGATATGGGAACAATCCAAAACTAGTATGGAGTTAAGAGGTAAAACAATCGGTTTAATCGGATTGGGTGGAATAGGGCAGCGAATGGCTGGATTATGTAATGCGCTTGGGATGAATGTCATTTGTTGGACCTTTAATCCGAATGAAGATAGGGCTCGGAAACTTGGGGTGAAATTTACTAGTTTAAAAGAGTTGTTATCCCAATCAGATGTTGTTTCCCTGCATTTACCATATACGAAAAAAACAAAAAAACTTCTAGGGGAAAGAGAACTACTGCTTATGAAACAAGAGTCCTTTTTGATAAACACATCAAGAGCAGAGTTAATTGATACCCAATCACTTGCAGAAGTATTGGCTTTAAAACAGATTGCTGGGGCTGGGATTGATGTGTTTGATGAAGAACCAATAGCTAATGATAACCCCCTACTGGGACTATCAAATGTAATTTTGACACCACATATGGGTTTTAATACCCCTGAGGCTGGGGAAGAAATTTTAAAAATATCAATTAATAATCTTGTTCAATTTTTTAATAAAAATATTCAAAATATAGTTAATTAAACATAGGAGTGAGATAATTATGAAAATTATTGTTATTGGTGGAGCGGGAATTCAAGCGTTAGGAACTATCTTTGATTTACTAGAAAATAATGAAGTAAAAGAGGTTATGGTTGCTGATATCTTATTTAAAAAAGCAGAAGAAAGAGTGAATATGATTGGAGATCCACGATTAACAGCAAAGCAAATTAATGTATTAAATGAGCAAGAAACAGCTGATATCATTCGAGATTTTGACGTAGTTATTAATAGCGGGCCAGCTTTCTTATGTCCCAATGTAACAAGAGCAGCCTTAAAGGCAGGGGTAAATTATGTTGACCTCGGCGCATGGCCAGAAGATACAGCTGAACAATTAGAACTGGCAGCAGAATTTGAAGCAAAAGGAATTACGGCTGTTCTCGGAATGGGAAGTGGACCAGGGATTTCAAATATGATGGCACTGGCTGGTGTGGAGCAGTTAGATACGGTTTCGGATATTGATATCACTATTGCCATGAAAGATTTAACTGAATACCAATCTCCTTTAGTAACACCATATATGTTGGATACGATTATCGATGAATATACGTTAAATCCAGTGGTGGTAAAGGACGGCAAGATTACTAGTATCGACCCGTTAATTTCTAGACCTGTTGATTTTAAGGATCCTATTGGACTTGCTAACCCGGTTTATACTATTCATCCAGAACCTGTAACTCTCTATGAATCTTTTAAAGAGCTTGGCTGCAAAAACACTACATTCAGTATTGCACTGCCAAAGGAATTTCATGAGAAGATTGAATTTTTGGTCCGTCTTGGTTTTGGCAGTAAGGAGCCAATCAATATGGGTGGGGTAGAGGTTTCTCCAAGGCAAGCTTTGTTATCTGTTGTAAATCAATTACAACATCCAAAAGTGGACAAAGAGCAATATAGCGTGACGCGTGTGGATGTTACGGGGACGAAGGACGGACGTAATGAGAAGGTTGTTGTAGAGGTTTATGTGGGAACCGCAAAAAGGTGGAACATCCCAGCGGGTGCATTGAAAACGTCTGTACCGCCGTCCATTGTAGCTCAAATGCTTGCGAAGGGCCAAATATTACGAAAAGGAGTATTCCCTCCGGAGAAATGCATTGAAACCGTTCCATTTTTCAAAGAATTAGCTCTAAGAGGTATGGAAGTATCCACGAAGAAAGTTGAACATGCTTTATAAAGAAAAATCGAAATAAAACTACAATGACAGGGTTAAGGGTTTCTGATCCAAGCAATTTTGTTCTGTAAGTTTATAAAAATAAATTCTTAACCCTGAATTTTATTACTTTTCCTTCTTAGTTCTTCAAGACATATTTTATTAAATGGCGACAAAAGGAATTTTTCGCAAATTATTTCATTGAATCTCAGTCATGAAGATAAATTGTTCCATAAAAACAAAGGAGGAAAATGAATGTCAACAAAATCTCGTAATATTGTGGATGATTCACCATTAATGAAATTCCACATCAAATTAACATTATTTTCATCAGGTGGCCCTTTCTTAGATGGTTATATACTCAGTATAGTAGCAATGGCATTAATTCCATTAAATCAATCATTTGAAATCAACAGTTTTTGGAATGGGCTTCTAGGTTCGTCTGCTTTAATAGGAATATTCATTGGTGGAATAGTTTTTGGATATCTATCAGATCGAGTTGGCCGAGAGAGTATGTACCGTTTAGATCTTATAGCGTTTCTTGTTCTATCTATCCTTCAAATATTTGCGACCAGTGTGGAAATGCTATTTGTTCTGCGACTATTGCTAGGCATAGCCATTGGGGCCGATTATCCAATAGCTACCTCGTTGTTAACAGAATTTGCACCTAAAAAATATCGTGGGAAAATGATTGGATTCCTAACAGTATCTTGGTATGTCGGGGCAACAGTTGCATACTTTGTAGGATACTTTTTATTAAGCTTTGGTCCAGACGCATGGAAATGGATGTTAGGATCAAGCGCGATACCTACAATAATTGTTTTATTAATGCGGTTAAATACTCCTGAATCACCAAGATGGCTCTTAAGCAAAGGACAGAAAGAAAAAGCACTGAAAATAATGAAAAATATCTATGGAAATGACATCACATTAGCGGATATTCCAACAGCACCAGCTCAAAAGCCTAGTTTAATGAGACTTTTTTCGCCCGCATATCGAAAACGTACGATATTTGTCATGTTATTCTGGAACTTTCAATTAATACCTATGTTCGCGATTTATACATTTGCTCCAACTTTGTTAGAAACATTTAATTTAAATAAGGGCGATTTGTCCCATATAGGGTCAGCATTTATCTCAGTGCTATTTTTAATAGGATGTACAGTAGCCATGTTTTATATTGATAAAATTGGACGGAGAGCTCTTTTAATTTGGGGATTCTTTTTTACTACCATCGCCCTTCTAGGTCTAGGTTTAGCACCTGAAGCTAGCAGTTGGATCATCATCAGTTTATTTTTTATGTATGCATTTTTTGCGGGAGCTCCTGCCATTCTTGAATGGGCATATCCAAATGAACTATTCCCAACAGAAATCAGAGGTACAGCAGTTGGTTTTGCTACTACAGTAACGAGAATTGGTGCTTCAATTGGAACATTCGGATTACCAATTGCTTTAGCATCATTTGGGGTAGGACCTACTATGCTAATAGCAGCAGGATTGAACGTTATCGGGTTGCTGGTAGCTATTCTTATGGCACCTGAAACAAGTAATCTTAGCTTAGAAGAAGCAAGTAATGAATCAGCTGGATTATTGGATGAAAAAGAGTATGTTTCAATTCGACACAATTTGGAAGATCAAAAATTATAGATAATATTGATATTTATTAAAATAGTGGAGTTCACTTAAACTAATAAGTACTTGCCTAAAGCATTTTTCAAAGGGGTTTTCTATCTTGGGTTATTAATCTTGGGTTATAAAGGGAACTCTGAACGCAATTGTTTTAATGTGGGCTCATTATCTGGTGTTATTAACGGGAATCAATTATATGAGTAAACTCAACAAGGATATTAAATCACATAAATTTTGTTGAGTTTACTCCTTTTTTGTAAAAAATTTTTAACTTAGTCGGTGACACTAATGGGATACTCGAAAATTTGGATTTATTTGATTCTAGCAAATCTCTTTTGGGCTGGGAATTTTCTATTTGGAAGTCTCATCGTAAATGAGATTTCACCATTTTGGATTACATTTTTACGGTGGACTTTAGCAGCAGTATTATTGCTTCCAACTGCATATTTTTTCGAAAAACCCCATTGGAGTACTATTAAAAATGAGTGGTTTTACCTGGCGCTAATGGGGGTATTGGGGATAGCAGGCTATAACATAATCCTAATGGCAGCCTTGGAATATACTTCGGCAGCAAATGCCGCGGTTGTCAGTGCTTTAAATCCAGGTATCATAGTGTTATTTTCGTTTATATTTCTGGGTGAAAAGCTATCTAAATTGCAATTCTCAGGTTTGATTATTTCTATTTTTGGAGTAATGGTGATTCTAACTAAAGGAAATATAAATGATTTTTTTTTAATAAGTTATAACAAAGGCGACCTTTTCATCATTATTACTGTTGTCCTTTGGACCTTTTATTCAATAATAGGAAAAAAACTTACAACTCCACCCATTACTGCGACCGCAGTGTCAACATTATTTTCCGTCTTGTTATTACTCCCGTTTACTTTTGTTGTAGATAGGGGGATCTCTAATGTAAGTCCATTGTCCATTATTGGACTTATCTATATGGTTATTTTTTCATCAGTTTTATCTACAGTATTGTGGAACATTTCGGTTCGAGGAATTGGAGTTAATAAATCAGGCATTTCCATGAACCTTACTCCCTTCTTTACTGTTCTTCTTACAATTGTCCTAGGCGAGGAGATAATCAAGGAGCAAATCATTGGAGGCATATTTGTGTTATTCGGTGTATACTTAACCTCAGGACTATTAGATCAAAGATTTAAAATCATGAAGGAAAACAAGCAAATGCAGAAATACTAGTATTGAGTTGTAGGAAATTTTTTAAAAAAAATTATAAAGGGGGAAGTGACCATAAAATTAAATAAAGATCCTTCAGTAAAATCATATATAAAAATAATGGAAGAAATACGCCACTTAATTCTCGAAGGTGGATTGTCGCCAGGGGACCGCTTGTTATCTGAACGTGAATTGGCTTCTCAGTTACAGGTAAGCCGTACGGTTATAAGAGAGGCCCTAAAGTCAATGGAGTTGCTAGGGATAGTAGAGGTTAAGGCAGGCGGTACTTTTATTAAAGAACCAGAATTAAACGGGATATACCATACGCTTTCTTATACGATGGCTTTGGATAGTGTTACTATTACAGATTTATTAGAAACAAGAAAAATCATTGAGGTTCAAGCAATTAAATTAGCAGCAGTTCGCAGATCAAGTACTAATCTGTCGATACTTTCCGAGATATTAACAGAAATGAAACAAGCATTAATAGAAAACGATTTGAAGAAAAGTGTATCTGCCGACCATAAATTTCATTCCTATTTGGTGAAATCCAGTCAAAATAAGGTTTTGTCGATCATGATGGACGCAACATCTGATTTGTTTCGTGAAGTATTATCGATAACTAGAGAAAAATTAGGTCAATTCAATGGTATGGATAAAGCAATTTATGCACAGCATTATTCCATTTTTAAAGCAATTAAAGATCAAGATGTAGAATTTGCTGAGACTATTATGACTGAACATTTGGACTCGTTAGATAATGAGTTAAAATTGATTACTCAAGGTATTGAACCAGAGCCTCCGAAAACAGATGATATTGATTTTAATGAAATTTAATATTGCTTATGGTTATAAATGAAAAAAAGCAGGAAAAGTTCTCTCACTCAGACCTGCTGTTTTTCATTTTTACTAACTTGTGCTTGAATTTTGGTAATTATCTTTTATCGCTGAAATATGGTGCTGTCGAATGAATTGTTCTATTTCTTGGGAGGGATGATCTGAAGTCAGCAACGTAATGATTTTTTCATGCTCACTTATTGCCTGGTTAGCACGTACTGGAAAGTACATAGGCTTTAACCGTCTAATCGTATCGAGTTTCTCCCACGACTGTTCAATTAATTTATACAATGATTTATTAGTGCATTGTGAAATGGTATAGAGATGGAACTCTTTATTTAGTTTTATAAAACGATGAAAATCAAATTGATTTAAGGCATCCCTAATTTGAGCATTGATATCATATAATTTCGTTATTTGTTCATCTGATACATTAGGCGAACTTATAGTTACAGCATATCCTTCCAGTACTGCTAGTGTTGAAAGGACTTCAGAATATTCATTTTCATCAATAAATGAAACTACAGCCCCGCTATGGGCCTTTATCGTAACAAGTCCTTCTGCTTCCAAACGGCGAATTGCTTCGCGAATTGGTATAGCACTTAAAGCTAACTCCTTTCCTAGTGTGTCAATAACTAAGCGTTGACCTGGTGCATAAAAACCTTCTAAAATATGAGACCGAATAAATTTATAGGCTATCTCCTGCTTATTGTCCTTTTTCATATTTTATATTATATATGATTTTATATATCCTTTCAATAATAATGATTCTAAAAACTTTATATTCAAAAAATGTTATTTTCGGAACATTAACTAACAGCAGTTTCAATCTTGTTTAATGAGATCAAAGTTATTTTAAACCACAAACAAAAAATCAAATAAAGTGGATATTATTAAAAGGATACATCTCGTTTCTAGCAGTATTTGCTAAAAGAGTTTATCTTTTTTTTTAAATTAATAAAATTTAATCATTCTGAATATTTGCAATTGAAATCATATATGATTTGATATATGATAAATACTATAACAAACGTAGTAAACAAAACATTAAGCAAAAAGAAAGGGGTTACAAAATGTATATTAACGGGGAATGGCTTCAAACAAATGAAACATTGGAGGTATTTAATCCAGCAACAGGAGAGCTAGTGGATAAAGTGTGCACAGTGGGGATTCTCGAAACAAATGTGGCAATTCAGGCGGCAAAGGCTGTATTTGGTGAATGGTCCCAGCTTCCTGCAGATGTACGTGCAAACTATTTACATAAAACTGTGGAAAAGTTGAAAGAGCAAGCTGAGCAGTTAGCGGAGTTGATAACAAAAGAAATGGGGAAATCCATTCATAATGCCAAATATGAGGTTCAAAGCACAATCTCATTTTTTCAATGGTTCGCAGAAGAAGCACGAAGAGTATATGGAAGAACGATTCCGGCTGCGGCTGATAATAAACGTATTACAGTAACGAAACAACCAGTCGGAGTGGTGGCAGCGGTTACACCTTGGAATTTCCCGCTATCGATGGCAGCAAGAAAACTAGCTCCTGCCTTAGCTGCGGGTTGTACGGTTATTCTCAAGCCTTCAAAAGAAGCTCCATTATCATCACTGGCACTCTTTAAAATTTTTGATGAAGTAGGAATTCCAAAAGGTGTCGTTAATCTAGTAATGGGCAATTCCGATAAAATTGTCGGGACATTGATGGAAAGCAAAGATGTTCGAAAAATTTCCTTTACAGGTTCAACTGAAATCGGGAAGAAATTGATTCGCCAATCCGCTGATTCAGTTAAAAGGGTATCGATGGAATTAGGGGGGCACGCTCCTTTTATTGTGTTTGAAGACGCCGATTTGGATTTGGCAATTGACGGAGTTATCCAAAGTAAATTCGCTTCCTCGGGACAGCAATGTGTATGTACGAACCGCGTCTATGTACATGACAGCATTTATGATGAGTTTGCGGTGAAACTAAAAGAAAGAGTTTCCCAATTGAAGGTCGGGGATGGACTGGATGCATCTAATCAGGTGGGACCTCTTATTAATGAAGGAGCCCTTAGTAAGATGAAGGAGCAAGTGGAAGATGCTGTGTCAAAAGGCGCATCTGTCCTTTTCGGAGGGGAAAGAATTACTGGCGGTGAGTATGATAAGGGATTTTTCTACTGTCCTACCTTACTTTTAAATGGAAAAGAAGGAATGAAAATTTTACAAGAAGAAACATTTGGTCCGGTTGCTCCTTTAATTCGTTTTTCTTCAGAAGAAGAAGTGATCCAGCGGGCAAATGATATTGAGTATGGTTTAGCTTCCTATTTTTATACAAATGATTTGTCACGGATGTATCGTGTCTCAGAAAAATTGGAATATGGAATGGTCGGGATCAATGATTCTGCTCCGTTTTCTGTTCAAGCACCATTTGGGGGAGTAAAAGAGAGTGGGTTGGGCAGAGAAGGCGGCAGTGAAGGCATAGAAGATTACCTAACTGTAAAAATGACCTCTACTAGAATTAAGTTAGTATAACCAAAAGGAAAAGGGGAAAAAGGAATGGAAAAGTTAACAGTTGTTGGGTCAGGAGTTATGGGAAGAGGGATTGCGTATGTTGCCGCACTTGGCGGTTTTCGAGTTTTTTTACACGATGTGAGCCAAGAAAATTTGGATAAAGCTAAATTGTATATAGAAAAAGAAATGACGAAAAGTGCTGATAGAGGCTACCTGAAAAGAGAACAGGCTTCCCAAGCGCTCCAAAGAATTGAATATTCCAGCGACTTAGAGATAGCGGCCGGGGATGCAGATATTGTCATCGAAGCCGTCTTTGAACTGATGGAGCTGAAAGCAGACATTTTTAAACAATTGGACAAAATTTGCCCGGAGCATACGATTCTAGCAACCAATACCTCAACGATGAGCCCGACCGAAATTGGCGCACAAACATCAAGGCCGGAAAAGTGCATCGCGATGCATTTCTTTAATCCAGTCCATAAGATGAAGTTAATTGAAATCATTAGAGGCTTGGATACTTCAGATGAAACGGTTGAAAGAACGAAGGAAATAGGCAAGAAGTTAGGCAAAGAAACAGTAGAGGTGAATGAATTCCCTGGTTTTGTAACAAGCCGTATGAACTGTTTAATTGGAAATGAAGCCATGAACATGCTGATGGAAGGCGTGGCCTCTGCAGAAGATATAGATAAAGCGATGAAGCTGGGGTTGAACCATCCAATGGGACCGTTAGAGCTTGCGGATTTAGTAGGTTTAGATACTCGGTTAAGAAATATGGAATACCTTTATAAAACCTTGGGTGAAAAGTATCGTCCCTGTCCGCTGCTCATCAAATATGTGAAGGCAGGCCGTCTTGGCCGAAAAGCTGGATCCGGTTTCTATCATTATGACAAATAGCTGAATGTATGAATTGGAGGTTAAAGAATGAAACAAACATTAGGCTGTGAAAAAGTAAAATCAGCTGAGGATGCGATTAAATGGCTTAAAAATGGGGACCGTGTCTTAGTTGGGGGCTTTGGAATTTGCGGAACCCCATTTACCCTAATCGATACGATAACAGAATCAGACCATGCGAGAGATTTAACCATTATCAGCAATAACTTAGGAGAAGCAGGAAAAGGGCTGGGAAAGCTATTAATCTCTAAACATATAAAAAAAGCAGTCGGCTCTTATTTTACCTCAAATCGGGATGCCGTAAAAGCATGGAAAAGCGGTGAACTGGAAATTGAACTTATCCCGCAAGGCACGTTAGCAGAAGCAATTCGAGCTGGCGGCGCAGGCATTGCAGGATTTTATACAAAAACAGCAGTCGGCACGAAGCTCGCTGAAGACAAGGAAGAACGCGAATTCGATGGTGAACGCTATATTTTTATTAGAGGAATTAAAGCTGACGTTGCGTTAATCAAAGCGGCAAAGGCTGACACAATGGGGAACCTGATTTACTCCAAAACGGCGCGTAATTTTAATCCAATGATGGCGACAGCAGCTGATCTGGTGATTGCCGAAGTCGATGAAATTGTCGAGACGGGAACCTTCGATGCCGAGCAAATCGTGACACCCCATTCCTATGTTGACATCATTGTGATAAATGATCGTTATGAAAAAATAGGAGGAGAGTTTCTTGAACGTAACCGGTAAGAATCAAGCAGTTGACCGCATAAGAATTGCTAAGCGAATTGCGATGGAACTCCAGGATGGAATGGTTGTCAACCTAGGCGTGGGGATTCCAACATTAATTCAAAACTATTTAAAACCGGATAGCCGCGTATACTTACAATCAGAGAATGGACTATTAGGAATGGGGCCGACACCTCCTAAAGAAGAAATCGATATGGATTTAATCAGTGCCAGTAAACATCCAATCACATTAGGACAGGGATCGTCTATTTTTTCAAGTGCTGATTCCTTTGTAATGATCCGCGGCGGACATGTCGATTTTGCAGTCATGGGGGCACTTCAGGTTGGTCAGTCTGGGGAAATTGCCAATTGGGCTGTTCCTGGACAGGACATACTTGGAGTAGGCGGGGCAATGGATTTAGTCGCCAGTGCCAAGAAAATTATTATCGCTATTTCTCATACAACGAAAGATAACGTCCCTAAAATTGTAAAAAAACTTACCTGCCCGACGAGCGGGATCCGGACAGCGGAGATGATTGTGACAGAAAAAGCTGTTTTCCGTATTGAAAATGGCTGCTTATATCTTGAAGAGGTCTCCGAGGACAGCAGTGTGGATGAAGTAAGGAAGCTGACAGAGGCAGAATTTATCGTTTCAAAAGATTTAAAAAGAATGCCAGTTTAATAGGAATAGAGGTGTAAAAAGGATGGAGTTTGACAACATTCTCGTTAAAGAAGAAATGGAAATCGGTTTTATTATTATTAATCGTCCGGAATTGCGGAATGCCTTAAATCTTGAGACCCTGCTTGAAATTGAACAGGCACTGGATCATTTACGGATAAATCAAGAGATTCGAGTGGTTATATTTACAGGGGCAGGTGAAAAATCATTTGCTGCCGGAGCAGATATCAGTCAATTAAATAAACGGACGATGATTGAAGCGCTTGGGCCCAATATGACGGCAACTTACCGGAAAATAGAGGAATTTGAAAAGCCAACCATCGCTGCGATAAATGGCTTTGCATTGGGTGGAGGATTAGAATTGGCACTTGCCTGTGATATCCGCATTGCTTCTTACAATGCAAAAGTAGGACTTCCGGAAGTTGGATTAGGAATTATCCCAGGTGCAGGCGGTACTCAAAGACTTACTAGAATCGTTGGCAAAGGCAAAGCGATGGACCTCATTTTAACAGGGGACATCATTACAGCTGAAGAGGCCGAGAGAATTGGCCTTATCAGTAAGGCGGTCCCCCTGGATGAGCTAATGGAAAAAGTAAAGGAATATGCAAATAGAATTAGTTTAAAAGGTCCTTTAGCACTGCGTTTAGCGAAGGCGGCAGTAAACCACGGTGCAGACATTGGGATGGAAACAGCTCTTTATTTAGAAAAACTATCCCAGACGATCTTAATGGGTTCGGAAGATAAGGGTGAAGGAACGCAGGCTTTTTTAGAAAAAAGAAAGCCGAAATTTCAAGGTAAATAGGAGGGACATAATGGATTTTACATTTTCAGAGGACACTCAGCTATTAAAGGAAGCGGTTCATGATTTTGTTCAAGGAGAAGTAGAAAAGGTAGCAATGGAAATTGAGGAAAAGGATGAAATCCCAAGCCACATTATCGAAATGTCGAAGGAAATGGGGTTATTCGGCTTAAGCATTCCTGAAGAATATGGCGGTCTTGGCCTTGATATGGTCGGAAAATGCGCCATTTATGAAGAACTAGGCAAAACCCATAATGGGTATACCACGCTCATTGGTGCCCATACGGGAATTGGCTCAGTGGGAATCGTGGAACTTGGAACGAAGGAACAAAAAGAAAAATATTTGCCAAAGATGGCAAGTGGCGAGTGGATGGGTGCTTTCGCTTTAACGGAACCAAGTGCAGGATCCAACGCAGCTAACTTAAAAACGAAGGCAGAAAAAAAGGGAGATAAATATATTCTAAACGGTTCAAAACACTATATAACAAATGCAGTTTGCGGAAATGTGTTTACGGTTATGGCCGTAACGGATCCAAGTAAAGGGGCAAAGGGTATTACGTCTTTTATCGTCGAAAAGGATTTTCCTGGCTTTATCGTAGGAAATGTCGAGAAAAAAATGGGACTTCGCGGTTCACATTCAGCTGAGCTTTTCTTTGAAAATTTGGAAGTTCCAGCCGAGAATGTATTAGGGGAAGAAGGACAAGGCTATGTTAATGCGTTGAAAATCCTGGCTAATGGAAGAGCTGGACTGGCGGCACGAAATTTAGGTTCCTGTGAAAAGCTCCTCGAGCACAGCATAGATTATGCCATGCAAAGGGTTCAGTTTGAAAAGACGATTTTTGAACAGCAGGCAGTTCAGCATATGCTGGCCGATATGGCTATGGAAATTGAACTGCTCCGTTCCATGACTTACCGTGTAGCCTGGATGACAGATAAGGGAATGCGGGTAGTGAAAGAAGCTGCAATGGCGAAGCTATATGGGTCAGAGGTCTACAATCGGGTTGCCGATTTGGCCGTTCAAATTCATGCGGGAATTGGTTATATGAAGGATTATCCAATTGAGCGCTTCTACCGTGATGCGCGGATTACGAAAATTTATGAAGGCACTAGCCAAATTCAAAAAAATATCATTGCCAATGAATTAAAACGGGAGTTTCGATAAAAGCGGGGGTGTCAGAATGAAAAATGCAGTAATCGTTGATGGTGTCAGGACTGCCATAGGGAGAATGGGCGGAACACTTAAGGATGTTGAAGTGGATTTCCTATCCGAAAAAGTCATGCGAGAAGTATTAGTCCGAAGTCAAATGAATGGCAAAGACGTGGATGAAGTTGTATGGGGTCATTCAAAACAAAGTTCAGATGTACCCAATTTAGCCCGTTTAGCTGCACTCAGAGCAGAGCTTCCAATTGAAGTACCAGGTTATACAGTCCATCGTCAATGCGGCTCAGGCCTTCAAGCAATCAATAACGCGGCACAGCAAATTATCTGCGGCCTTTCGGACATTGTGCTGGCTGGCGGAGCGGAAAGTATGAGTAACGCGCCTTATTATTTGAGAAAAGCAAGATATGGTTATGGCGCTGGAAATGCAGAAATCGTTGATTCAAATACCGAGAGTCAGCCAAGGGCTCAGCCTATTGAAGTGTATGGTCAGCTGACAATGGGACAGACTGCAGAAAATCTGGCGGAAAAGTATAACATCAGCCGGGAGGAGCAGGATTCCTTTTCTTTAGAAAGCCAGCAAAAGGCAGCAGACGCGATCAAAGCCGGAAAATTTAAAGATGAAATTGTTCCATACGAAGTAAAAATAAAAAAAGAGAAGATTTTCTTTGATACAGATGAACATCCTCGGTTAACAAGTTTGGAAAAACTTGCTTCTTTAAAGCCTGTTTTCAAACAGGGTGGAACCGTCACTGCGGGTAATTCAAGCGGCCGAAACGATGGGGCAGCAGCACTTGTCTTAATGTCAGAAGAGGAGGCATTAAACCGTGGACTGACACCGCGTCTCCGGATTGTATCGCAAGCGTCTGTCGGTGTTTCTCCAGAAATTATGGGGATTGGTCCGGTACCTGCAACACTTAAGGCACTCAAGTTGGCGGGCCTAACATTGGATGATATCGATTTGATCGAATTAAATGAGGCATTTGCCGCACAAGCATTAGCAGTTGTGAAGGAATTGAATATGGATCGAAAAAAATTAAATGTAAATGGCGGTGCCATTGCACTCGGCCACCCAATCGGCGGGACTGGAGCGATTTTGACAGTGAAAATCATGAAGGAACTTGAGCGGTCTGGCGGGCGATATGGTTTAATCACTGCTTGTATCGGCGGCGGTCAAGGAATAGCAACAATTGTTGAAAATCTAAGAGTGTAGACATTTTGTCTTGATAATACAGGATGCAGCGAAAGTTTTGAGGCGAAACCAGAAATTTCAAAAATATAGAATAGAGGTAAAAACATGAATCATTATTCAATAGCTTTGCTACCCGGTGATGGGATAGGAGTCGATGTTGTCCGTGAAGGGAAAAAAGTATTAGATACTATTTGTGATCTTCATGGGGGAATATCACTTTCATATACAGAATTTGATTGGAGCTGTGAGTATTATGCAAAGCACGGCAAAATGATGCCTGACAATGGTTTGGATATATTGAAGGACTTTGATTCTATCTTTCTAGGTGCGGTTGGTTATCCAGGGGTTCCTGACCATGTATCATTGTGGGGGCTGCTTTTGCCAATAAGACGGCAATTTGAGCAATATATTAATTTGCGTCCAGTAAAACTATTAAGAGGGATTGATTCTCCTCTTGCAGGGAAAACCTCAAAGGATTTGGACTTTATTGTCATCAGGGAAAACAATGAGGGCGAGTATTCAAACATAGGGGGCCGTATGTATGAGGGAACCGATATGGATATGGCTATTCAAAATAGTGTATTTACCCGAAAAGGAGTAGAAAGAGTACTCCGCTATGCATTTAATCTAGCCGAAAAACAGGGAAAAAGAAAGCATGTTACAGCAGCGACGAAATCGAACGGGATTAATCATACCATGCCATTCTGGGATGAATACGTAGAGAGGATTGGACAAGAATATCCGGAGGTAAAAAGCACCACGGTCCATATCGATGCACTAGCCGCCTTTTTCGTCAGTAAACCTGAAACCATGGATGTGGTTGTTGCTTCCAACCTGTTTGGAGATATATTAACCGATCTTGGTGCAGCGATTGTCGGCGGACTTGGTATTGCTCCATCTGCAAACATTAATCCTGAAAAGAAGTATCCTTCAATGTTTGAACCTGTGCATGGTTCAGCACCTGATATTGCCGGAAAAGGGATTGCCAATCCACTTGCCTCCATTTGGTGCACGAGTATGATGCTTGATCATTTAGGGCATAAAGAATCGGCACAAGCGGTAATGGGAGCGATGGAGGATGTTCTTCAGGAGAAAGAAGTACTGACACCGGATTTGGGCGGACATTCAACCACCGAGCAGGTTGGGGACTATATTTGCGAAAAATTGAAAACACGGCTAGGCTAAGAAAAAACAAAGAAAAAAGCGGTATTGACCGAGACTGCTGAAAATTTTAGCATTTTAAAGTTACCGCAATGAAAATAAAAAGATTAGGGGATGATTTTGACCATTACCTAATCTTTTTTTCGTTTTTTAGTTATTGTAAAAGTAAATAATGGGTTTATTTTTTAAACCATTAACGTGATAATTCGTTTCATGTTCATTACGAAGATGGTTGTTGCACTTTGTATGTGCATACCTATTAAACCAAGGGAATGACTTTTTTTAAACCCATGGCGATTCTATAACTCTGCATTTTTAGCTTCAATCATATACCTGTTTTTCGCTAATTCCTTGAATTCATCTGTTTCGTGATAGAGTTGATGTTCTTCATGAATTTTATCCTACTTCAAAGTTACAGTGTATGTTTTACTTGCCGCTCCTTCTTTATAACAGCCTTCTCTAAGTGCACAAACCTTACACTTCTCAATATCAAAGTAATGGGTTTCTCGTAACACAGTTCCTTCAATAGCGTTTTTTTCTTTCCGTGTAATGCTTTCTTAACAGCCATATGCCCGGCTGTACATACATATCGCCTTGCATCCTTATTGTATTCCATCGGACCAAAAGCAGGACCTGTACCAGCAATATTCAAAAGCTGATTAAGGAATTCTTATAGATGCTCATTGGCACATAGCCAACACCATCGTTATTGACATAGGCTGTGTTGTCGATCTTCTTTTACACAAAAGATTTTTTCAATGAATTTACCATAGGTAAAATAACTAATAATTAAGAATGCAATTCCTCCTAATAAAGTATACAAATTCATTCTCCTTCTTTTTTAACCGTTCCAGGTTATCGAAAAGAAGCTTGGACTGCAGGTCTAAAGACATTGGGTGTGGATGACCCCGATTTCGGATTTGAACTGGCCGAAAGGTTCCCGCAAGAGCGTAGAAACCTTCCGTTTGTGTACGAGGAATCGTTTGATATTCTAGAATCCTTAAAGGGTAAGTATCAGCTGCTTCTACTAACGAATGGTTCACCAGATTTACAGCATACGAAACTATCGATTACACCAGAGCTAGTGCCGTATTTTGACCAGATTGTTATTTCAGGTGCGTTTGGAAGAGGCAAGCCCGACCCTTCGATATTTGAGCATGCGCTGTCACTTATGTCATTAGAGAAGGACGAAGTGATTATGGTGGGGGATAATTTGATGACGGATATTCTGGGTGCGAATTCGGTAGGAATTAAATCCGTTTGGATAAACCGTCACGATAAAGAGAGAAATGAAGTCATCCCAACATTTGAAATTAAACACTTGGAAGAGCTTTTTCCATTGTTGGACGAGTTAAATAAGAAATAAGGAAAAATACAAAGACTGTTCATAAATATCAAGGTATTAAAGTTTTATGTTTGTCTCCCTAACAAAATGGTTGATTGTCACTTTGTCTGTCGCATATAATCAGAATCACTCTATAAATCTAATCAAAGCTATTGACTTCGGCTGTTTTTATTATATATAAAAAGGAGCGAACAATTTGCTTAACAGTAAATGGGAAGTACAAGTCTTTCTTAATACTTTCGAAGCATTTGCCAATTGGGATGGGGAAAAACATTTTATTACCATGGAAACAGAAAATCCTAAAGGGATTTTGACAATTATGAAGTCTGAAGAAGGAACATTTTATTATCATCGTAAAAATGAACTGTATTGGGATCTTAGAGAAATAAAAGTTGAAACAGAAATATTGACAGACATAATCTGGGCATTTAGGATAGCAATCAATAAATCAATTAAAGAAATCGTTGTGTAATTCATATCTAACTCATTCAGGCAAATATAAAAAAGAAGGCAAACCTCATCAGGCTTGCCTTTCTTTATCTATAGTTATCCTCGTCTTCCGCCTCTTCCACCACGTTTGGTTTCAGTATTACGTTTTAGGCTGGATAAATTTTCTTCACTCGCTTTTAAGAATTTAGCCACTTTATCTTCAAAGTTTTCTTTTGGCTTAAAACTTCCGCCTTTTGACCGGAAGTCCTTTGATTGCCTATTATCTCTTCCTTGACGTTGTGGACGTTGAGAATAAGAAGAAGTTTGTCCTTCTGGTTTATCAATTGCTTTTTTAATAGACAAGGCAGTTTTTCCGTCTTTTTCGCTAATTACCTTAACTTCAACCTGGTCTCCAACTTTTAAATGATCATTTACGTCTTTTACATAGCTATCTGCTACTTCGCTGATATGCACAAGACCAGTTGTGCCACCTGGTAATTCTACAAACGCTCCAAAATTTGTAATTCCCGTTACTTTACCTTGTACTTTACTGCCTACTTCGATCGACAAAAAGAGTTCCCCCTATATAATGTTTTCAACACTTAATTTTACACTAATCTAGATACAATTTCAAGTTATTATTTATTTTCATTGATCAACCTAGAAACACACTTATCCATATAAAAAGGGACCATTAAAAGGATGAATATCCCGTGAATGGTCCCTTTTTGTGTGTTTTTAATAATCAGTGACAATTCTATTTCGATCGAGAAAAGCTTCAATGACTTCACTGACTTGAAAAGAAACCTGTGGTGAATCATAGTTTTCAAAGAAATGTTCACATTTATTTTTATATTCCATGGTTTCATCATAATGAGCTAAATGTCTCTGGATGTCTTCTTCCGTATCCTTACGTGCCTTATGTCGCTCGATAACCGTTTCACGGTTAGAGAAGATGAAAAACCGCATCACGCGCTCACCATACATGTTTTTTAATTTCTCGGTACCTTCTGGGTTCAAAGTCAGGTAAACTAGATTATGATTCTCAAACGCTTTAACAATATCCTGTTCACGAATTCCATAATGAATTCCATCAATTTCTACCGTTTCAAGAAATTCTTGGTTGTCCTCCATCTTTTTGAAGGCTACATCCGTTACGAAATGGTAGTCTTCACCATCTTGCTCATAATGACGGGGAGATCGAGTAGTGTATGAGAGGACAGTTTCCATGTCAAACGCAGTAGCAACCATTTTGGCTATAGTTTTTCTCCCAGAACCATCAGGTCCTGTATAAATGAATAGTTTTTCCTTTTCTTTAATCTTATACATAGATTACCTACCTCCTGTAATGAAAATATTCTCTAAAAAAATAGAACCTACGAGTGGATGATCATGATATCTTTACATTATTGTACTATCCTTAAAACAGGATATTTTCATTATAACAGATTTAAGTCGGGATTTTTGACTTTTCTGTTTTTTATTATATAGGTGAATCAAAAAGTGCATAATGGGTATGAAAATTAATGTACAGTTTATTTAAAAGATTGTAAAGGTGTTATGTAACAGTATACTGAAATTTAATAATTATACATTAAATTCGATTCTTCTTTTTTTTCAAGTATAATGAATATATTCAGATTTTGCATATGAAATTTCTTTGTGAGAAATCCTATATAGAAGTTGGATAATATAAAAAAATGAGGTTACTACATGAGTGAAATTAATTTTGGAGATTATCAATTAAGCGGGGAAATAAAGAGAGCACTAGCTGTTTTAAAATATGATAATCCTACAGAAGTACAAAAGGAAGTCATTCCGAATGCATTGGAAAATCATGATTTGGTTGTAAAATCTCAAACAGGCTCGGGTAAAACGGCTTCCTTTGGCATTCCAATTTGCGAAATGTTGGAATGGGAGGAGAAAAAGCCGCAAGCATTAATTCTTACACCAACTCGTGAGCTTGCCGTGCAAGTTAGAGAAGATATAACAAATATTGGCAGATTTAAACGGGTTAAAGCGATGGCGGTTTATGGAAAAGAACCTTTTTCAAAACAAAAGGATGAATTAAAGCAAAAGACGCATGTCGTGGTCGGGACCCCTGGCCGAACGATGGACCATATAGAAAGGGGAACGCTCGAATTAGACAAAATCAAGTATCTGATTATCGATGAAGCGGATGAAATGTTGAATATGGGCTTTATTGACGAAGTGGAAGCAATCATTAAAGAACTTCCAACAAATCGTGTGACGATGGTCTTTTCGGCGACACTTCCAAAAGATGTGGAAAATCTATGCCATCAATATATGAAAAATCCAATACATATCGAAATTGCTTCCACTGGTGTTACTACAAATACCATTGAGCATGCCAACATCGAAGTAAAGGACGAAGACAAGATTTCACTACTTAAAGACGTAACCGTTGTTGAAAACCCAGAGAGCTGTATTATTTTCTGCCGGACGAAAGAAAACGTAGAGAATGTGTATTCAGAATTGGACAAAGCCAATTACCCATGTGAAAGACTTCATGGTGGAGTAGAACAAGAAGCTCGTTTTTCTGTAATGGACGGTTTTAAAGCGGGGAATTTTCGTTATCTAGTGGCAACAGATGTGGCTGCAAGGGGAATTGATATTGATAATGTAACTTTGATTATTAATTATGATGTGCCCATGGAAAAAGAGGGCTATGTTCACCGTACTGGAAGAACGGGAAGAGCCGGTAATAAAGGAAAAGCCATCACGTTTACAACACCTTATGAAGGGAAATTCCTGAAGGCTATCGAAAGGTACATTGGCTTCGATATTCCTGAAATGAATCCTCCTTCAGAGGCTGAGGTTTTGAGTGGAAAAACTGCATTTGAGGAAAAACTAAGCGGTCGGAGAGTCGTTAGAAACAATAAAACGGCACGAATCAATAAGGATATTACAAAGCTGCACTTTAGCGGAGGCAAAAAGAAGAAGCTTCGCGCAGTAGATTTCGTTGGGACGATATCAAATATTCCTGGCGTTACGGCAGATGATATTGGTATTATCACCATCCAGGACAACTTAACCTATGTGGATATCCTAAATGGAAAAGGTTCGGTCGTGATTCAAGCAATGGAAAATACCACCATCAAAGGAAAAAAGTTGAAAGTGAGTAAGGCATTAAAGTAATCCATTCAAACAAGGGCGATTAATCAACACACTATCGTCCTTATTTTTATAATGAAGGCTGTGTTAAATGATACTTTTGATTTTATAACCTGTTGATTTGAGCGGAAGGCACGAGACT
>NZ_JBALNQ010000027.1:82894-90849 GCF_036961885.1 Neobacillus niacini
GAGGAGGCTCACCGACCGCCCGCGGAAAGCGAAGTGCCTGGAGCTCAAATCAACAACTAAATGAAAGAAAGGAGCGTGCAAAGAATGAAATTCTTTAAATCACAAATGAAACAGTTAGTAAAAGAAAATAAAGACTTGCAAAAGCATTTAAAAGAATTGATCGATGAACACCAACTTGAAAAAAACTTAGCCCTTAAGGCGTTGTATCATTCAGAAGTGGCGGATGGAGGAAGATATCAGTCTGCCTATCAAGCACTCGACCTTCCTAAAGGGTGAAAATAATAAAAAGAGGGTAAACAATGAACATATCAAATATTCTAATCGTCAGTCCAATGTACAAGGAACTAAGCAAAATTATCGAAAAGGAAGCCCTGCATAAGACGTTTCGTTTTATACCTGAGGAGGAGCTTATACAGGATGATTTAAGCTGGGCAGATGCCCTGGTTTCTTTTAATCTGAAAGCTGATTATGATTACAGTCATGTAAAATGGGTCCATTCCCTTGGTGCAGGGGTTGATCGATTTTTATATAAGAAGGATTGGAACGAGGATATATTATTAACGAGAACAATTTGTTCATTTGGACAAAGGATTGCAGAATATTGCTTGAGT
Source organism: Neobacillus niacini (assembly GCF_036961885.1). GTDB lineage: Bacteria > Bacillota > Bacilli > Bacillales > Cytobacillaceae > Neobacillus > Neobacillus niacini_H. The sequence continues at coordinate 83,506 of NZ_JBALNQ010000027.1, forward strand.
TATATTTTAAAAGATTTACAATTTCATGATGTTTTTCAAGAACAACAACAGCAAAAGAAATGGGTGCAGCATACACCGAAATTAGTGGCCGGTCAGAAGGTTCTTGTTTATGGGACAGGCGAAATAGGTCAAATGATTGCCAAGTTTTGTTCTGGACTAGGGATAGAAGTATATGGGGTATCATTAAGTGGACAGGAAAAAGCATATTTTAAGGAAGTCATGATGGTGAATTCCCATTTTTCTCGATTAAATGAAATGAACTATCTTATCAATACGTTGCCATTGACGGAACAAACGGATAGGTTATTGGATGAAACAGTTTTTACCCAATTATCAAATGCGGGATTTATTAATGTCGGTAGAGGTGCTTCAGTAAATGAAGGAGCCTTAATTCAGGCGTTAACAGATAACCACGTTAAATTTGCCGTACTTGATGTTTTTTCAAAAGAACCACTACCAGAAAATAATCCATTATGGAGTCATCCCAGGGTTCAAATCACTCCTCATATTTCTGCTGTAACCACCCCACAAGAGGGGGCAGCTTGTTTTCTTGACACTCTTAAAAATATAGATGAAAACAAGCCACTTAAGAATATCGTGGATACAGCAAAAGGTTATTAAATGGATAAACGTTAAAACCCTAAATTAATATAGGGTTTTTTCTTTTTGATTTTACTTGGTAACGCTTTAAAAATCGTAATGAAATGTTCACATGTATAACAGTAAAAATGAGTTAAAATAAACGTATTAACGTAAACATGTGAATTATTTCACATTTTAAATTTAAGACTTAACAGTCAGAGGTGTAACGTCATGGGTGAACTTTCAATAAGTGCCTTACTGATTAGATTTCTTTTAGGAGGAGCAGCTGTAGTTGGTTCCACGCTTGTTGCCAGGAAGTTAGGAGAAAAAGCTGGGGGAATATTTGCTGCATTTCCAGCAGTTTACCTAGCAGCTTTATTGACAGTAGGGTTGGACTTTAATGGCGATGAGCTTGTAGCTCATTCGATCCTTTTATCTAAAGGTGCGATTGTCGGAATGGGTATCAATATTCTTGTTGCAATGCTTGCAGGATACCTTCTGCCAAAACATGGATGGAAACGCGGTTTACTACAAGCTATGGGGTTTTGGCTTGTTGCCTCAATGGCAGTTGTTATAATTACGACTTATTAGAGAGAAGGGTACAACATATGTTCAAAGATTTACTTATTCGCTTTTTTCTCGGCGGGGCAGCTGTAATGATAAGCTATATGATTACAGTTATTTCTCCATGGAAAATCTTAGCTGGAATTTTTGCAGCATTTCCAGCCGTGATGATTACAGCCGTGTTAATGGTAGGGATTGCTTCTGGATCAAAGAATGCAGCCAAAATTGCCAATGGATCTGTTTTTGGGATGATTGGCGGCGTTATCTGCGTGGCAACGGTATGGACCGTATTACAAGTCAGTGGTAATTGGGGACTGAGTATTGTTTTAGGACTTCTGTTTTGGCTTGGCAGTTCAATAATGGTTGCATCTTTTAGGGAAAAGGTGAAAAATAAAGGTCGAATTAAAATAACGATACCTTTTGGTATCCAAGTTAGACATAAATAAAGTAATAAACAAGACGGCTGACGCCGCCTTGTTTTGGCTATAAATCGAACTAATTCCTCTTTATCCTCAGTACCTTCCTCAGTACCATTTTCCGTTTGTTCTGTTTCTTCCGTTTCTATAAAAAACTTCAATATTTTTGAATTATTGTTTACAAATTATTAAAAATACTTGTTACTTTATTACTAGTAATGGTAAGAAGAAATGATTGACCAGTTGGGCATAATTTGTTACTCTATACTTAACTTTTTTTCTTATCAAGAAACTTTTTGTTGGATTACGAAAACAATTTAACCTGACATAGATTTTTTTAAACTAACTCAAGAAGGTGGCAAAAATGAACTTACATGCAGATGTTTGTATCGTTGGCGGTGGACCTGCAGGGTCATTACTAGGACATTTATTGGCTAAAAACGGGGTATCAACCGTAATAATAGAACGTTCTGCTGGAGTTAACAGACAATTCAGAGGCGAGCATATTAATGCCGAAACGGAAGCAATTTTAAAAGAACATCAATTATTTAAGAAAATAGAAGAACTCGGACTTCTTAAAATGAAAAAAGTTGAGTATTTTGCGGGTAAAAAGATTGTTAACAGTATATCACCTGGTGACCATGAGGATCATGTAGGAATTCATGTGCCCCAAGCACATTTACTAAGTGCCATCATACAAGAATCAGAGGCAAATAAAAATTTTCAACTATTATTTAACACAACTGTAAAAGAATTAATTCAAGATGAAAACGGATTTTATTCAGGTGTGAAAGCTATCCAAAATGGGGAGGAAATCCACATTTCAAGTAAAGTTACAATTGGTGCAGATGGTCGATATTCAACTGTACGAAAGCTAGCAAACATACCGACCATTGAAATGACTCATGGATATGATGTTTTGTGGGCGAAAATTCCTGCTCCAGCAGGCTGGCAACCGACCACGAGGATGGTCCTTGTAAATGGTCATCAGCTTGCGTTGTTTACACAAACGGGTGGCTTCATCCAAATTGGCTGGAATATTCCAGAGGGATCATTCCCTACGCTAAGAAAAGGTTCATTACAGCCGTATCTGGAGCCACTCATTGACAGTTTTCCTGAGTTAAAAGCGGGGGTTAGTGAGAACCTCCGTTCATGGAACGACTTTGTTTGTCTAAAGGTACAAAGTTCTAGAAGTGAAACATGGGTAAAAGATGGATTGATCCTAATAGGGGATGCTGCACATACAATGACACCAACGGGAGCAATTGGAATTAACTGTGGAATGAAAGATGCACATGTCTTAGCACCGATATTAACCAAAGCAATTATCGAAAATGATATTAGTGCAGTACAATTGAAAACCTTCGAAATGAGCAGAAAAAATGAAATCAAAACCCAACAACTCATGCAACTAAAACAAGAAACCTCATTCGCGGAGAAATTTGCTTAACAAATATTGCGGTGACAGGCACCAAATATACAAAAATTGCTGATTATAAGCAGCCTTTCTTGTATATTTGGTGCCTTTTTATTGAGTTTTTTGTAGGATAAGTAGGATTGGGGTGTATGGGAAATTATATGTTTATCTATCTAAGAAAGGGGGATGAACGGGATGAAAATTAAGTTTGAGCATACGCGCGCATTTTTGATTAGCTTGATCGCTCTATTGGCTTTTAGTATAACGGCTCTCCTGGTTAGGGCGGAGAAAATCGTTGATTTTGATTACGCTGTTATTGATATCGTTCAATCACAAGAGACTCCATTTTTGACGGGAATCATGGAGTTTTTTACAATGATTGGTTCAACACTAGCCGTGGCCATCCTAAGTCTTCTGATCCTATTCATTCTATATAAAGTTCTGCACCACCGTCAGGAATTACTTTTATTTATTATTGTCGTTGTGGGTTCACCCTTACTAAACTTTATCCTGAAAGAAATCTTTCACAGAGCGCGCCCAGATTTACATCGACTGATTGGAATAGGTGGATACAGTTTCCCGAGTGGCCATGCCATGAATGCTTTCACTGTATATGGAATTCTTACCTTCTTGCTTTGGCGTCATATCTTTAATCGAATAGGTAGGAGCCTCCTACTATTTTTTAGCTTGTTTGTAGTCTTTATGATTGGCTTAAGTAGAATTTATTTAGGAGTACATTATCCAAGTGACATCATGGCTGGGTATTTTGCCAGTGGTTGTTGGCTAGCCTCCTCTATTTGGTTCTACCAATGGTACATGGAGAGACAGCCGCATCTAACGAGTAGAATGCTTAAAAGATCATAGCTTTAAAAAAATAAGCAAAGGAACTGGGATTATGGAATTTATTACTAGGGATCAATGGGATGAAGAACTATGGAGTCAGGTGAGGAATATCTATAATGTTGCATTTGGCGAGCATGCAACAAAGCCAGAAAAAATTATTCGCAATATGTTTGACAAAGAACTTTGTACACTACATGTTCTAATAGATAACGAGAATGTTCTTTCGATGGCGCTAACTGGTTCTATTCCAGGTTCAAGTGTTCTACTATTAGATTATTTTGCAGTTCGAAAGGATCTGCGTGGTCATGGAATAGGAAAGGGTTTTTTTGATTACATAAAAGAATGGGCAGGTTCTCAGGCTAAATATAAAAGAATCCTGGTAGAGGTGGAATGTGATGAAACCCCACAAAATCTTGCAAGAATAAATTTCTGGGAAAAATGCGGATTTCACCTGTTGGATGATTATCAGCATTGTTATAGATGGGGTCCGCAACACTACATGGCAATGGTGATGCACCTGAAGGGCAAGCCAGCACCACGGTTAAAAGGGGAAGATTGTCTAAAATATATAGCCTCTTTTCATAAAGAATCCTACAAATAGCTAGTGCTCTTCTCATTAACAAAGTAGAATAATTATAATAAATTCTATTTTGAGAGGATGAGCGAACATGATTACATATCCGATTTTAGAAAAATCGGCAACAATTGGAGTGACGGCACCTTCTTCAGGTGTGGAACCTGAATTGCATGATTTGGTTAAACTTTCTTGCAGCCGGTTAGAAAAGCAAGGATTTCGTGTCATCTGTGGAGATACAGTTTGGACCCAGAAAAAAGCAAAATCTTCACTTGCCACCAAACGTGCCCATGAGTTTAATGGAATGATGCAGGACGATACTATTGATCTAATTATACCGCCTTGGGGTGGGGAGCTGCTGATTGAAGTCCTTGATAAAATAGATTTTGCCTCTTTAAAAAACAAATGGATTTTAGGCTACTCGGACACAAGTTTATTGTTGCTTGCTACTACCCTAAAGATGGGCCTTGCAACTGCTCATGGTACGAATTTAATCGATTTAAGAGGAGAATACTCGGATGAGACCACATCAATGTGGAAAAGTGTATTATCTACCGAAGCAGGTGCTTCTATTAAGCAGTATTCTTCCATAAAATTTCAAAAGAAATGGCAGCATGATCAACCATCACCATGTGTATTTCACTTAACTGAATCAACCATTTGGAAAACTGTCCCTGGGGATAAGGTTAAGGCTGAAGGGCGTTTGCTTGGAGGATGTATTGACATCATAAGGCATTTAATTGGTACACCGTATGGGGACGTACAGAACTTTAGAAAAAAATTTATCAATAATGATCCTATCATGTGGTATCTAGAAAATTGTGAATTGAAAACGACCGATTTACGTAGGTCTTTAGTACAAATGAAATTAGCAGGCTGGTTTGAGAACACTTCTTGTATCATGTTTGGTCGAAGCACTGCCAATGAACCAGTAGAAGGTTATACCTTAGAAGATGTTTATCAAGATTTATACACCGAACTCCAAATTCCAATTGTTTATGACATTGATTGCGGTCATGTGCCCCCACAAATCACATTTGTGAATGGAGCATATGGAGTGGTCGAGGTAGAAGACGGGAAAGGAACTTTGGTCCAGCATTTTAAATAATAGAAAAATAGGTAGTAATCACTTACCATTATAGCCATTGAAAAGACATTCAAGCTTGAATGTCTTTTGACTAATCTAAGTTTTTTGTCATCAAAGTTGAGACGTCAGTAAAACCAAGTTTTCCGTACAGGTGTTTCGCATGGTTTCCAGCATAAACATTTAATTGGACTTTTTTATAGCCTTCAGAGCGTAATTGGATAAATGCGGCCTGACATAACTTTTTAGCTACACCATGATTACGAAAAGGAGGGAGTACATACATTTCATTTATAAAACCGACCGTTTCATCCGTGTTTTGATCAATAATTCGCCCCAAACCAAGCCATCCTTGCAGCATATTATGTTTAACTCGGACAAGGTAATACCCTCCACCGTTTAAAAATGGGGACATGAGTTCCATCGCCTTTTGATGGCTTGGCGTAACGTAACCCATTGTGGCTTCCTTTAATACTTTTAAATGGTAATTTAATATATTTTGAGTCTCTTCATAGGTTGCTTTCCTAATTGTCATTCACACTGCATCTCCTTTTAAAAAAACAAGAAAATTAATTCCCGTCACTAGTCAAATACCTATCCTATAGTATGAAAATAAGCAGCTTTTGTTTCGTTTCCATCATAGAATCAAAATTATTAACTATAGAGAAAAATTCACCTATGAAACTTCGATTCGTGTAACGATGACTTAGGGGTTAATAGCTGGTTTTTCATTGAATTAAATGTGAATAATTGAAAATAAGTTATATTTCCATACATAAAGTCCCCATTTCGATATTAAAATGGGGACTTTCGTATTAAATGATATAAGGTCCAAAAAATACCGTCAAAAGTAAGATGTGTATGCCTACAAAATACATAATTCTTACAGTTCCACTCCAATCATTTACTCGCTTTGTATGAATCGCTAACCAATATGCAATGATGGCAAAAAGAATCATATAAAAATACGAACTACCAGTAAAAGTTAAATAATCGGGTGCTTTTAAATAAATACTGTCAACAAAAAATTTATCTATCCAAATGACCGCTGCAAGTGCGTAAAGTCCAATTCCAGTATAAAAGAACCAGGAAGGATCGCGATCAATGCTTCTATTTTTAAAGAAATACATGACGACAATAAAAATAACAGGCCATAAAAACCATATCACAGTAAGTGCAATCCCAATAAAGGATGACGTTATCATTCCAAGTGTTTTTCCAAGGGCGTTTAGCCAATCGTCTTGTGAAACCTTGATTTGGTTGCTGATTTTATTAATTTCAGCTGTTGAGATGTTAATCTTATGACCTTTTGCACCTAAGTCTAACCATGCAATCGTTTTGTCATTTATCCATTGTGGGTTTGTGGAAATCTCCGGAGTATTGCTGCGTCGTTCTGTTTTTGTTGTACCATTTTCCGCTATTTCTGCCGAATAAATATTAAAAGTTGTGTTGTCATTAAATTGAGTTTCAGTGCGTCCATTTGCTTGGAATAAAATAGTTGGTTTACCATTCCTGAAGGTAAGAACTACATCTGAAACTTCGGTTAAACGGTTATTACCAGCTGGATCATCGTAGGTTAACCGGTGTAAAGTTTCGGTATTCTGACCGGACAGGCTTGTTAGCATAAAATAGGTAAAAAATTCTGGATTCCCCTGTGTTGATACTAGCTCTTCCTGAAGTAACAAAGCTAGTTCCTGTCCATCTAGTGCAAAGGAAATATCATTAACCACTTTTCCTGGATCTACCTTAATTCTTGATTGATATAAGCTTTTTATTTGCCCATTTTGAAATTGTTGAAGTGTGATATCAACACCATTTGGATCAGATGAATATAACAATATATAAATTCCATCTTGGTTTTCTT
>NZ_JBALNQ010000027.1:90879-104986 GCF_036961885.1 Neobacillus niacini
TTTTCTTGTAAAACAATATCAAATTTATTTAAATCTATGTCCATTATTTTTTCGGATGATTTATTTTCTGGTGTAAGATGAAATAGTTCATTGTTTTTAACATAAACGATTGTGGTATCTAATGGATAGAATTTCTCAACATCCGGGATGATTTTATTCTTAGCTTGGTCATAGATATCCTTAAAATCAAAATAAATGATTTTATCTTCTTCCTGATAAACTTGCGTCCATTTATTAACTGGAATATCATATGTTTTATAATCGGTAACTTTAAAATCCTTATTAATAGTTGTAGTGGCTAGTTTTTCACCTTCAATTCTAGTAAAAATATAATCTCCTTTTGCTGACACTCGTATAGGCGGTAGTTTTTTTATATCCGTCTTACCTACCGTTATGGCTCTACTCCAATTTGGAGCAGGTGGTTCGGTCACTTTGGAAAAGTTTTGATAAAATAATAATAGTAATCCCAAAACAATGATGACTGTTGGTATAATCCAAAATAGCTGAGCTGATAATTTTTTGTTCATTTTATGCCCCCATGCTGTGTGTTCAAATACTCTTTATATTTCGAATACTATACTATCATAATTCTGTTAGATTTTGCTAACTCAATTACAAAGATTCTTTAAGGATTGTTTGATAAACATCTAAAATTTCATGATAAGATAACCAGGTGAGAGTTGCATTTTAATAGTAGGAGATACATATGAAAGAAAATAGAAAGCTACAAGAGGTAGATTTATATAGACCGATTCAGAGATATTTTTCGCTTGAAGGCTATGAGGTATACGGTGAAGTGCGAGATTGCGATATAGTTGCAGTTAAAGAGGATGAGTTGGTCATTATTGAATTAAAGCTAACTTTAAGTGTAGACCTGCTTATACAAGCTGCAAAACGACAGCGATTAACGGACAAAGTTTACATTGCGATTCCAAAACCAAATAACCGAATGAATTCTAAGCAGTGGTCAGATAAGTTTCACTTAATCAAAAGGTTGGAGCTTGGATTAATCGTGGTTTCATTCCCTGGAAATGATCCAAGGGCAGATATACTTATTCATCCTGCTCCCTTTAATCGTAAAACAGGAGCGAGCAGGCAAAAAAAGAAAAGAGAAGCCATCCTGAAGGAAATTAGCGGGCGAAGCGCTGACTTCAATGTAGGGGGAAGTAATCGCAGGAAAATAATGACCGCCTACAAAGAAAATTGCATTCAAATTGCTTGTTTCCTAGAAAATAGGGGACCTTTATCACCCAAGGCATTAATTCAAATGGGGACGGGCGATAAAACACCCTCCATTTTAACAAAAAATTACTACGGCTGGTTTGAAAGGATTAAAAGGGGTACCTATATCATTAGTGACAAAGGAAAACTAGAGGTGAAGGAATATACAGAACTTAGTAATTATTATTTACAAAAATTAACTAGTATTTAAAAACATGCGTATTTAAAAACTTTCCCAGATTTATTTGCATTTATATAATATCTCTGTTATATTAAAGAAGAATTATTTTTGTTTGTCAGTTGGATATAAAAGTTTTCAAACTTTACGTCTAAAGAACTGAGCAAGGATAGTAACACAATGTATGCATAGCATACGAGGAGGAAACAAAAAATGGAACAAGGTAAAGTGAAATGGTTTAACGCAGAAAAAGGTTTCGGATTCATCGAAAGAGAAGCAGGAGACGATGTATTCGTACACTTCTCAGCTATCCAAAGCGAAGGTTTCAAAACTTTAGACGAAGGTCAAGCAGTTACTTTTGAAGTAGAACAAGGTCAACGTGGACCACAAGCTACTAACGTTCGTAAAGCTTAATTTGAACCGACATATATAAAAAAGACTCTCTTGTAGAGTCTTTTTTTTATCTGAAATTTTGGTTATAAATAGGAACATAAAAAGCCCTGCTCCAGTAATGGGGCAGGGCGGGTACTCGAAAAACGTAAAACGTAAAGCAAATGGTAGACACAGTATAGCACACAATTATCTTAAAACCTAATCTTTTTTTAATTGAACAGGAACTAATTTTTATCGAGGGACTGCATTTTTAATCACTGGTACTTTTTTCTTAAATAACTTCGTATTGGTTCCAATATAAACTCCAGTTAATACAAATGCGGCACCAATACCGTGAGCCCAGGTGAAAGTCTCTCCTAAATAGATAGTAGCCATTAAAACAGCGGATACAGGCATAACGTTAATGAAGATAGAAGACTTTGCTGCACCAACCTCTTTTATGCCGTAATAATACATAATAAATGAAACGACTGTTACAAATATGCTCATATGGGCAATGGCAACCCAGGTTGAAAAGTTAGCGTGGGTAATATCCTGCCAGGAGGTTTCTGCGAAAGCAAAGGGTGCTAAGAATACAGTACCAAAAGCAACCGCATAGGTTGTCGATTCCACAGCACTATATTTTTTTAATACTACTTTGCCAACCACACTGTATAATGCCCAACTGATCACGGCGCCTAGTAAAACGAAATCAATCGTTTCAAATCCAAGTTTGAACAATGTGAGTATATGACCATCGGTGATAATAAAGGCAGCTCCTGTAAGAGCAGTCATCATACCGATGATATGGTTCTTTGTTATTTTCTCTTTTAAAAATAATCCTGATAAAAGGACAATCAATACAGGATTTGAAGCGATAAATAAGGAACTCTTAATCACAGGTGCTTGTTTCGTTGCGATAAAAAAACAAATATTATAGAGTGCGATACCGGTTAATCCTAAAACTGCAAATAATCCGTAATCTTTAAGAGTTGGCTTCTTTCGATTTTTTTCCATCATCCACATAAGTGGAACCAAAAGGACAACCGCTCCTAGAAAACGTAAAAAAGCAACCGTTGCCGGCTCAAAGCTTTGTACGGCAATTTTACCAGCAATAAATGCACTACCCCAGGTTGCCGTTGCGACAAACAACATTCCGTAAATCATCCATTTCTTTTTCATCCCAATCCCCTACTAATTCAAATAAAATTTATTATCTCGTATTGTACCATTTTTTTCGAATTTCGAAATATAAAATTCATTGAAAATAGAGTATTATAGTATTGTTCAAATTTTTTTAAAAAAGTATTTCTAAAGTTAATTTTGGAAAAAGTAATGGCGAGGTGATAGAATGGCTAATGCAAAAGTTGGCGATAAGATTTCCTTTAAACGTGAGGGAAACTCTTTTGAAGGTATCGTTACCGGTGTAAGGGAAAATTCAGTAATGGTACAATATGGTGTCTCGAAAGAAAAGGATGAACCACTTATAACGATTGTTAACCATAAAAATTACAAAATAACTAAATAATTTTGTAAAAATGATAACAAAGCATTTTCATCAGCCTTCTTCCTACATCCTTGTTGATGTGTGGGGGGAGGTCTTTTTTTAACCATTTTTATCTTCCTTTTTTCTTCTCATACATAATCCACCTAAAGTTGGAAAACTATATAAAAAATGGGGGAGTGTTTCAAGATGAGGAGAAAAATTTTTAAGAAGCTTGTTATGGATGAACCTAAGGAACCAAAAATAAATGAACAACCTAATACAAAGGATATTGATTTAAAAAAACAAAACATCAGCAGCCAAATAGAAGATAATTTACAAACATTTAAGCGCATGTTTAGTGTTCCGAAAAACACGGATGTCAAGGTACGTGAGTTTACCATTCCTGCGCTAAAACGCCGTGCCTTTATCATTTTCGTCAGTACAATGGTTGACCTAGAGCATATTAAAGAAAGCATCATGGAAAAATTATTGAAAGACGAGCAAACTTCAACAAAGATTCAAGATATTGTTTCCTATCCAATGTCAAAAACGGCTACCAATATTGGGGAAATTACTGATTTTATTTCGGGTGGAGTCACTGCACTTTTTGTAGAAGGCGATTCTCAATGCTATTTATATGAAACGACCAAAATTCATGGTCGATCCATTGAAAAATCTGCTAATGAAGTGATTGTAAAAGGTGCAAAAGAAGCTTTTAACGAGAACGTGGTTGATAATATTGCCTTAATCCGTAAAAAGATTAGTAATGAAAATCTAATCGCTGAATCGCAGGTCATTACAAAACGTTCGAAAAACAGTGTGTTCCTCGTATATGAAAAAGATTTAGTAAATGATGAGATACTTCAATCGATAAAAATTAAGCTGGCTACACTTAATGCTGATAAGATTCTCGATTTAAGTATATTGGAACAGTATTTAGAAGAACGACCAAGGTCCTTTTTTCCAACGCTATTATATACCGAACGACCTGACAGGGCAGCTGCTTTCATTGAAGAAGGCCACATAGTTTTATTGATGGCAAATTCACCAAGTTGTCTTGTTCTTCCAACAACCTTTTGGGCACTTATGCATTCGCCTGAAGATCACTATTTGCGGACACCCTATGGAAATTTTATCAGGTTATTGCGATTTTTGGCTTTGTTTATTGCGATTTTCGCCTCTCCTTTTTATATTGCCATCACAAACTATCATGTAGGGATGATTCCGCCAGATTTATTAATGGCGATTGCAGGTTCAAGGGAACGAGTACCTTTTCCGTCGATCGTTGAGATTCTGATGATGGAAATTGGCTTTGAACTTATTCGAGAAGCTGGTTTACGGGTGCCCTCTCCGATTGGTCCTACAATTGGGATTGTGGGTGCATTAATTTTAGGGCAAGCTGCTGTTCAAGCAAATATCATTAGTCCTATTGTCATCATCGTTATCGCCTTAAGTGGTTTAAGCTCTTTTATTATTATTGATGGCAGCATGAATTTTGCCATTCGTATCAGCCGCTTTTTGTTTATTTTTTCAGCAGGTTTTTTCGGCATTTATGGGGTTATGGCGCTATTTACAATAGGCCTCTTTTATTTAGTTTCATTAAGATCTTTTGGAATTCCTTACTTTGCGCCGATGACACCGCATTTCTCATCTTCAAAGGACCTACTTATTCGTCATATCCCAATAAATGAAAAGTTTCGGCCAGGATATTTAAAACCAAAGGATATGGTCAAACAAAGAAAGGGATAAGCTCATATGGAATCTAGAAAACTTGGTATGCGTGAATATATGTCCATTGCTATTATAATGGTAGGGGCAAAAGCAACGGATAGTAGCCCAGCGCTTCTGTACAGTAATGTTAAAAATGCAGCATGGATGATTCCGCTTCTATCGGCAGTTATTTTTTTTGTTGGGCTCTTTTTATTATTAAAAACAATGGAGCTATTTCAAGGGAAAAACTTGTTTTCCGTTATCCAACATTTACTCGGGAGATATATAGGCTTCTTTATTTGCCTTGTTATATTTCTCATTAGTTCTTTCGCCATTTCGTTTGATTCTAGAACCTATACAAATATTATTCGGTCCTATTATTTTACAACTACTCCTAATCTTATCATCTACGCTGTTTTAATGGTCATTAGTGCGTATGGAGCGAAAAAAGGAATTCAGAATATCGGATCAGTTGGTTATTTAATCGTTTTCTATACGCTTTTTTCCTTATTTTTCGCATTAATCATTAGTACTCAGGATAGTACTATTAAAGCAATATTTCCGATTTGGGGTCCTGGAAAGCTTGTGATTTTAAAGCAAAGCGCACTAAAAATAACACTTTTTGCAGATTTTTTTCTACTTACCCTGCTCATACCAAATATGAACTCAACGAAAGAGTTTCGAAAATCCACGTGGTATGCCTTAGCTTTCGTCAGTTTCCAAATTAGTGTGGCCATAATCAGTTTTATTTGTATGTTTGATACATCTTTGAAAGGAATGGGCTATCCATTCCATACAGCTATTGGTTTTCTTTCCCTCGGAACCTACCTGCCAAACATAGAAATATTCTTCTTTGTGATATGGATTCTGGCAATATTTGTTCGTTTTGCCGTTTTTATATATCTAAATGCGCTAATGTTTGCTCATATCTTTAAAATAAATGAACTTGAATTCTTAATTCCAGCTCTTGCGACGATGTATTTATTAATTGGTAGTATTCCTGAAAATCCACTTGAAGTTGCTTTAGTATTTAAACAGTCGATAACAAATATAGCAGGTCTTACGTTTTTCGTCATATCACTACTTTTATGGTTGGTTGCACTGGTAAAAGGAGAATTTAAGCATGCAAAAAACAGAAGCAGTATGTAAATTTTTGATAGTAATCATCATGGTTAGCTTATTATCTGGCTGTTGGGATCGAGAGGAGCTTGAAGATAAAGCCTATGTAATCGGGCTAGGCATTGATGGTTCCAAACATAAAGGGAATATCAAAGTCACTATGCTACTTGCCAATCCAGAAGTAGGGAGCATACAAGGCGGTGGTGGTTCAACCGAGAAGCCTAGGGAAATCATCACATTTGAAGCCAATGATTTTATTGCAGCGAAAGCGACCGCTAATGCGATTATCTCACGAAGTATTAGTTATGAACTATTAAAGATAATTGTTGTATCCGAGGAATATGCACGTGACAAAGAATTTGTAAAAACCATTTACGACACCCTTAAAGATAAACAAATTAGACTGAATAGTTATCTGGCAGTATCAAAGGAAAAGGCCAGTGAGTATTTTCTAAACAATAAACCAAAAATGGAAACACGGCCACACAAATATTATCAATTCATGATCGAACATGGAATCGAAAATGGGCTTATTCCTGAATCGACGCTCCTTCGTTTTTTTAAAACAATGGAAAGAGGGACAGACCTTTATTTGGCGATGTATACAACAGCCACAAGGCAAAAGAATCCTGAATATAAAAAAGAAGATGAATACTTAGCAGGGCAAGTGCGGGCAACAGGAGAGCTTGATGATACACAATTTATTGGTTCAGCGGTCTTTAGGAATGGAAGGATGATCACTAAGCTATCCGGTGAAGAAACACGGAATGTCAATATTCTTGATGATTCAACAAATATAAAAGATGTATTGGTGAATTTCCCTAATCCATTTCCAGGCAGTGAGAAACAAATGTCAGCAAGAATGTTTAAAACAGAGAATAATAAAGTGAAAATGAATGTAAAGGATCCCAGGCCAAAGATCTTTATTACCTTACCATTACAAGTTGAAATCATGTCAAACCCCTCAATGGCCAATTTTGCAATAAAAAAAAATCAAAAAATTTTAAAAGAAAAGATCGAGGAAGATATTAGAAAAATAAATGAAGAATTTTTTAAAAAAACCCAAACTGAATTAAAGGGTGTACCATATCCGTTATCTTTCTCTGCCCGTAAATATTTTGGAACCATTCAGGAATACAAAAAATTTAATTGGGCTAAATCGTACCTAAAGGCAGAGATTCATGTAATACCAGAAATAGAAATTATTGATTATGGTAGACAGATAAAAAAACCAATAAAGATGGGGGATTAGGTTGAAAATAGTAATTGTCCTTGCTCTACTCGTGATAGTGGTTTATACATTTGGCTTCGCTGTGACTTTATGGAGGGGAAAACAAAAAATGGGGTCAGTTGCCGTTTTTATTCTTACACTTTCGGTTGTAGTCCTTCCGTTTTTTTCAATTTTAAAACAGTGAGAACCAGGTTATTTGAGCTTGGAGTAAACTGATTGCTTATCTAGTCATATATCGAGATCCCAGCCAATCGCACCTAACGAATGGCTGGGAATTTTTTTAAGATAAGGCCCTTCGAAAAACTTAATTATATACATATACGTAAGTAGTATCAGTAACATAATTAAGGAAATTTTGTTACTATTATCCTAAAAAGATTTAGGGAGAGAAAAAGTTAGATGAAAAAGATTTACTTTGATTATAACGCGAGTACACCATTGGCTCCAGAGGTTGTTGATGCGATGCAGCCATTACTGCATGATTATTTTGGGAATCCATCAGCACTGCATTGGGCAGGAAAACCAGTGAAAGAACAATTACATAACGCAAGAAAGCAGGTTTCTGAGTTAATTGGCTGTACTCCTAGTGAAATTACATTTACCTCAGGCGGAAGTGAAGCAAATAACCTGGCATTAAAAGGTTTATATTTTAAGAATCAGCATAAAGGTAACCACATAATTACTTCAACAATTGAACATCCGGCCATCATGAATCCATGTAAGTTCCTTGAAAAGGTTGGGGCTAGGATAACGTATGTCGGGGTTGATCAATTTGGGAGAGTTTCACCTGAGGAAGTTGAAAAAGCGATTACAAAAGACACAATCCTGATTACAGTTATGCATTCAAATAATGAAACAGGTACCTTACAGCCAATTAAAGAAATAGGGGAAATTGCTGAAAGGTATGGAATTGCCTTTCATACGGATGCTTCACAGTCTGTTGGCAAAGTTCCAGTCAATGTGAATGAGTTAAAAGTAGATATGTTAACGATAGCTGGTCATAAACTCTATGCTCCGAAAGGAATTGGTGCATTGTTCATTCGCGATGGAGTGGAACTTGAACCACTTATTCATGGAGCAGGGCATGAAAATGGGATGCGAGCAGGGACGGAAAATACCCTATTAGCTGTCGGATTAGGAAAGGCATGTGAAATTGCTGGGACTCCATTTGGAAAAATAAAGGAGTTAACTGATTATTTTTGGAATCAATTAAGGGATGAGTTCGGTGAATCGGTAGTCTTGAATGGTCACCCGGAAGACCGTTTACCGAATACGTTGAATGTGAGTTTTGTCAGGAGGGTAGGTCAAGATATATTAGATAAAATCCCACAGCTTGCCGCCTCCACAGGCTCTGCTTGTCATGCTGGGAGTATTGAATTATCGCCTGTTTTAAAAGAAATGAAGGTGCCTGAAGAAATTGGCATGGGTGCGATTCGATTTAGTTTAGGAAGGTATACGACAAAAGAAGAAATAGACACCGTCATCAAAAGTATAAAAGAAATCTTGTAATATAGATTACGCAATGGAGCTTTATTTTGTAAAACTTGAAAAGCACGGACTCCTATGGTGGAAGTCGGTGCTTTAGTGCTTTCGAGGTAAAATCCTTTGTGAATCGGAGATAGAGGGTTAAGATAATAATATATGGAAATATAATTTTTAAGTTATTAGTAGGAGGAAGTCGCAGTGGAAATTGGGTTAAGTACATTTGTAGAAACAACACCTGATGTTGAAACCGGTAAGGTGATTAGTCATGCACAACGGATTCGTGAAGTGGTTGAAGAAATAGTTCTAGCGGATCAAGTTGGATTGGATGTTTACGGTGTCGGTGAGCATCATCGAGAAGATTATGCGGTATCTTCCCCAGCAATTGTATTGGCTGCAGCAGCGGCACAGACAAAACGAATTCGACTAACCAGCGCGGTGACCGTTCTTTCTTCAGCGGATCCAGTCCGAGTTTTTCAGGATTTTGCAACAGTTGATGCGATTTCGAATGGTCGTGCTGAAATTATGGCTGGTCGAGGTTCTTTCATTGAATCATTTCCGTTGTTTGGCTACGACTTAAAGGACTATGACCAGTTATTTGAAGAGAAGCTTGAGCTATTGTTGAAAATACGAGAATCCGAAAAAGTAACGTGGGATGGCGGACACAGACCTGCAATTCAAAATCGGGGTGTATATCCAAGACCAGTTCAAACACCACTGCCAGTTTGGATAGGGAGCGGCGGAAGTCAGGACTCTGTTATTCGTGCAGGCCTGCTTGGTTTACCACTTGTTCTAGCCATCATTGGTGGCAGTCCCCAACATTTTGCACCACTTGTTCAACTTTATATGAAAGCGGCCGAACACGCTGGTCATGACGCTTCACAGCTGCCAGTTGCTTCTCATTCACATGGTTTCGTTGGAGAAACTACAGAAGAAGCGGCTAGAAAATTTTTCCCTTCAACCCAACAGGCAATGAATAAATTAGGTCGAGAGCGTGGCTGGGGAAGATATGACCAATCGACATTTGATGCAGCGCGTAGTTTACAGGGAGCATTGTATGTGGGTGATCCGAAAACAGTAGCGGAAAAAATCATAAACCTACGGAAGAATGTTGGAATTACTCGGTTTATGCTGCATTGTCCGGTCGGCACCATGCCTCATGAAGATGTCATGAGATCAATTGAACTTTTAGGAAGAGAAGTAGCACCTATCGTTCGTGAAGAAGTGGCTAAATGGGAAGCTGATAATAAATAAACGGGGAGAAGGCCACACCAGGTCTTCTTTTTTGTGTGAAAGATGAACAACTTCATTCACGAGCGTCATTTGAAGCACGCGAATGAAGTTGTAGATAGTGTGTAGTGATCTTAAATAAACAAGCCCGCAACAATGTAGAAGGCAATTGAAATCATCCCGCCAATAACAGAAACCTTCAATTTATACCGTGCATATTCTACAATCGGTAAATCCATAATAGAAGCTGTCGTAATCGTGGTATCGCCTAATGGGGAAGCTAATGCCCCGAAGGCTCCACTTGCAAATACGGCACCTACAGTTAACGAAATCGATGCCCCAGTAGACACTGCTAATGAAACGCCTAATGGCATAAACAATCCCCAAGTTCCCCAAGAAGAACCGATAAAGTATCCAACAACAGAGCCAAGAAAAAAGATGGTGGCTGGAGTTAACCAAGCTGGTAAAAAGGAGCCTAAGGTTGAACTAATAAAGTTCGAAAAACCTAGATCCTCTGCTGATAGGGTTAGTGACCAAATTAATATTAACAAACTAATGGCTTCCATCATCTGATTCCCACCATCATAAAAATGATACAGTAGCTCGTGTAGCGTTTGTCGTCTAATCATATAAAAAATTAAAGATAAAATGAGCGTAATAAATACTGCTAACAGCATCACAAAGGTGGCATCAGCAATTGAAAAAGCATCGAAAACCGTTTTAGCCCCTTTCGCTGAACCGTCCCACCACAATAGATATAAAGATAATCCGAGCAGTAAGAAAATAGGAACAATCAAATTCCATGGCTGGGCTTTTACCAAAGATAACTCTCTTTTTATCCCTATTCGGTGAAATTCATGCTCTTCCTCTTCAAGCTTCTCCTGTTCGCCTTTTTGATAGGTATTTTCCCCCACGCGAGTCCAAATCGTCTGAACTAATCCGATGACCAGCGTGACAATTGCAAAAAAATTAAACAAAATACTGAGTAAGAATACTTCATAGGGTGACATACCTAAGCCCAATCCGCCAATACTGCCCTCCACTAAAGAAACCATGAATCCAACAAAAGCGGTGGCAACTGGTAAAAGGACGATGACCGACTCTGTCGAGATGTCCATTGTTAGGCCGACCTTTTGCTTGGATACATTCATTTTTCTAGCAATTGACTTAACGACAGGACCAATCATCATAATCCGAAACATAGGCATCATAAAGGTAAACGGTAGGGTTAGCCAAATCAATACAAGAAGACCGCGCTCACTCTTAATCTTCGTTCCCATCCATTCAGAAAAACCTTTTATCCCGCCTGAAATGTTCATCATCCCTACTAGACCACCAAACAAATAAAGAAACGCAATAATTTTAATGTTCGTTTTATCCGAAATTGTGGTTACCATATACGTAACACTTTGTGTAGTTCCTTCTAATAAATCAGATGTAAAAATCAAGGAACCTACGAGAAGACCGACAACAAGTCCAGGTAAAATGTTTTTAAGCCAAATGGACATCCCAATGACAATAAGAAATGGTACAAGTGAAAGCCAGGTATGTTCCAATTGCTCTTCCTCCCATTAATGAATACCATTATTGTTTGGACATCTCCTAATAAATACTCATTTAAATTGGCAAAATTAAAATAGACAAATAAAAGCATATAAACTATAATATATATATGTTATATATATTATTAAATATAGGTAAATGGAGGTAACCATGGATGTAATCGATTTTAAAAATATTCTTTGGAATAATACGAGAAAAATAAGTGAGAAAACAACGAGTTTAATTAACACTTTATGCGAACACCATGGGATAACTACCTTGCAAGGAAGAACACTAATTGAAGTACAGCAACACGGTTCACATACCATCGGCAGTTTAGCAAGCCGATTAAATATAGCCGGAACAAATGTCTCAACGATGTGTAAAAAGCTTGAAAGTAAAGGCTTCATTGAACGAGTAAGAGATGGCGGAGATGAAAGAGTCGTAAAGGTTGTTCTCTCAGAGAAAGGCATTCATGTTGTTGAAGAGATGAATCAGGAATTGATCGAAAAAATTTCACGTGCCATTCAAGGGGAAACAGACCAATCACTTTACGAAATTATTAATGGTCTCAAAAAATTAAATGAAATACTAGAAAAGATGGATTAAATAAGAATATAAGGAGAAATGTTGAATGTGGGAAGGAATTGTATCAACCTATGCTTCGATGTTAGATTGGCATATGTGGGCAGAAGTGCTATCCTCACCAAAAGCATGGGGATTAATACTCTCGTTAGCCGTACTAGAATGTATTTTATCTGCGGATAATGCCTTAGTGCTGTCTGCGTTTGTTAAGCCATTGCCGAAAGAGCAGCAAAAGAAAGCCTTAGTTTATGGATTATGGGGAGCTTATATTTTCCGATTCATCTTCATCGGATTAGGGACGTTCCTGATTAAACTATGGTGGATCAAATTAATCGGTGCCTTATACTTGCTATGGCTTGCTTTTAAATTCTTTAAAGACAAGCTACTTCATAAAGAAGCAGGAGAAGATGAACAAGTTCAACCAAAAGGCTGGTTAGTAAAAACATTTGGATTCTTTTGGGCAACCGTTATCAGTGTAGAGCTTATGGATTTAGCGTTTTCAGTCGATAGTATTCTGACTGCACTTGCAGTATCTGAAGAAGTTTGGGTGATATTACTTGGCGGTATGATTGGGATTCTTCTCATGCGGGGTGTGGCAACATTCTTTATCGCATTAATGGACAGGGTACCAGAGCTTGAAACAACTGCCTATATTTTAATTACTTTCATTGCGATTAAAATGGGTTTAACATTGGTAAATATTCATATTGCCAATGAAATATTTATTGGATTCTTGGTATTGTCGTTTGTGGTGACATTTATTGTCCATTACATTCGTAAATCAAGAGCAGAAAAGTACTCACATTAAGAACTAAATGTTGAGGATCTCCATAGTAACAAACTTAATATGAAACGAAAAAGACTGTTTAATTGGAAGCCAATTGAGTAGTCTTTTTTTATTCGAAATATTGGACACCTTGGCTGCTCCTATGAAGATAATGGACTGAATAGGGGAAATGAAATTTGCGATACTATTAGTAAAACTACTACCATTATCTAGAGAGGTGTTCATTTGAAATTATTTATCATTGGGGCAATTATTATTGGAGCTAGTGTTTTTTCCTTATTACCTATTTTATCTGCCTATTTTTTTCAACCAACATTAAAAGACACCCTGAGATTTAATGTATATTTTCTTCCGTTAAGTTTTATAGGAAACGTTGTACTATCTTGGGGATTTATACAAGGCAGCAAAACATTTGGAAATACAGTAATGCTTGCTGGTCTACAAACTGGGGTAAATGCGATTCTTGTTACCATCTTATCTATATTAGTATTACAACAGAAAATATCCTTTTATTCCATTATTGGTATTTTACTAATAGGCATTGGTACTTTGTTTTTAAATAAATAACATTAAAAGAGTCCCAAGACTAACAAGTCTTGGGACTAATCTTTTTGAAGGTTAATGTTTAAGATGCTGGATTTTGTGGAATAGGCTAACACAATGTGCTCCAGATTCTAGTCGTGTTAGTTTCTGAGTTCTGTTCAATTATCGAATAGGCAGCATTGGTAATGGCTTGTGCTAAAGTTTCACCTTTGGCGCGGATGTTGTTAAAGCTAACTTCAGAGTCGCCAGAGGTTGAAAAGGTAAATCCGAAATTCTCTAATCTTTCAACGATTAGCAGGGCATGTTCAAGGTTTTGTTCTGGTTGAAATTCAGAGTCATGTATGAAAATTCCTTTTTCATAATCAAACCAGCGGTCCCATCTGTTTAGCTTCCACCCTAGAATTCTCCGAGCGATTGAATCCGTTTTGTTCATCATTCATTCCTTCTTTCTATGTTATATAACAGCTATATTATTGTTAATTATTATATAACACAAAATAAAAAACGACCACCATTTTTTAAAAATAAATTGAATATTTTTTCAAGTGTTATTATGAACCAAAAGCTAATACATGTGAAAGTGTTTATATAGGAGTCAGTATGTTCGCTATTGTGTTAACC
>NZ_JBALNQ010000028.1:0-26605 GCF_036961885.1 Neobacillus niacini
CATTAAACCTTCCCATAATTACGGTATTATAATATTTTCCATCTGATAGTAGCTTATCCTTCTTTAATATTCCTTCTTCTTCAAAACCATAGTTTTTATAGAGCTGTATGGCTTTTTTATTTGTTTCGAGTACATTCAAAGTAATTTTCTTAATTTCATTTGAATCAGCCCATCTAATTGTTTCTTTTAAGAAGTTTGTTCCAATGCCATATCCCCAGAAATCTTTTAGTACACAAACACCAAACTCAACTTTATGAGACATTCTTTTCAACTGATTGCCTTCACACCTTGAGAAGCCAACAATCCTTCGGTTTGCTTCGCAAACTAAAAAAAGATTATGGACACTTTCTGTATCTTTTTTGATTAGTTGTTTAAAACCTATTTCATCTATGTACGCTTCACCTTTTTCTCTATCCATATTTTCTGTTTCGCCATCTATCTGCAATCGTATTTCAGACAAGTTTTTCGCATCATTCTCTTTGGCAGACCTTATAGTATAACTTAAATTACGAATATCAAATTCTATTAGATTTACTCGCATTACAAACTCCTCCTTTATTAAACTATCCTGCGACGTTAGCACAAGAAGGCAACTGCCCTATTGGACAATCGCACCCGTTAGCGATAGAAGAATAAAGCTTATTCTTTAACTTCGTAAACCAATATATCAAATAATTTGCCATCAATATAAACTAACAATGCCCATTTCCCTACTTCTAGTAAGACAACATTCGAAGGCAAACTCGCATCTGCCCCTTCGATTTTGCCACCACCAACACCATCTTTCGACCAAACGCCATCACTTAAAACTGGAGTTATTTTTGAAGTATCTTTATTGTAACCTACAACTGTAAGTTCACCTTGATCAATTCCCCAAAAATGCCACAACCACTTTTCAACTTTATTAGGTTTTAATTCTGCACCTATAATTCCAACTTTATTTTTATTGCCAACCATATCATCTCTGGTACCTGTATCAAATTCGGTAACGGTTCTATTCCAATCTACCTTTTCAAAATCACTTTTTTGAACAAAATCAGGTAAATCTTCAGGCAGAGCCAATTTACTATCAACTGTTTCGTTTGTAGAGCAACCTACAAGCAAAAAAAACACACTTAAAAAAATAAATGCCACAGACTTTATTCTCAAAAAATCCTCCCCCTAAAACAAATTATAAATTACTGATAATCCTAACAATTCGACATAAACACTACTAACCCTTTTACAAGTAAACTGCCCCGTTAGTCGAATAAGAAAAAGGCTGCAATTGAAGCAGCCAGATCTTTAAGGAAAGCACCCCGTTAGCCATCCATGAATCGCTAAAAACCAGCTCTTCACCACAAAGAATGAAAATGGATTGAATCCGTCCATACTTGTTCTAAGGCTGGGAGAGGAAGGTCGATGAACTATGGTGCCATAGAGCCCATCCGTTAGTCTGACTCCAACGACCACGGTGCACCACAAACTGTCGCTCCCTTACGGGAAGCACTCATGGTAGATTAATCCTAATTCTGATTGTTGCACTAGCCTCCAATTTACAAGCCTAGAAAGGAAGATTTCAATGGATGTAATCATTGAAAGAGCGTGTGGTTTGGATGTCCATAAGGACAATATCACCGCATGCATTATGACGAAAGAAGGAAAGGAGATACAAACGTTTTCTACTAAGACTGTTTTTCTCTTAAAGTTAATGGACTGGATTAAGGAGAATAGGTGTACTCACGTAGCGATGGAAAGCACAAGTGTTTATTGGAAACCGATCGTGAATTTATTAGAGTCTGAAGGAATCGAGTTTTTAGTGGTGAATGCTCAACATATGAAGGCTCTCCCAGGGCGTAAAACGGATGTTAAAGATGCAGAATGGATTGCCCAACTTCTTCGCTACGGACTACTAAAAGCTAGTTTCATTCCCAATCGAAACCAACGAGAACTACGGGAACTTGTACGCTATCGCCGAAGTATCATTGAAGAACGTGCCAGACAACATAATCGGATTCAAAAGGTTTTAGAAGGATCTAATATCAAACTAGGTTCTGTTGTATCTGATATTATGGGCGTTTCGTCTAAGGATATGCTTCGAGCAATCGCAGATGGTGAAGATGATCCTGAAAAACTAGCAAACTTCGCTCGTCGTACAATGAAAAAGAAAAAAGAAGAACTTGAATTGGCACTTCAGGGCTATGTTAACCCACACCAACGCTTAATGTTAAAAACAATTTTAACTCACATTGATTTTCTAACTGAGCAAATTGAAATGTTAGATCAAGAGATAGCTCAAAGAGTAGGTTCTTATCAAGAAGATATAGAACGACTCGATTCCATTCCTGGGGTCGCCACGCGAATGGCTGAACAAATCTTAGCTGAAATTGGTACGGACGTTGGAAACCAATTCCCAACTGCCGCACATTTATGTTCATGGGCAGCCATGTACCTGGACACAATGAGAGCGCAGGTAAAAGGAAATCTAGCAGATCTAAAAAAGGAAATAAGTATTTAAGATCTGCATTAACAGAAGCAGCTCAATCAGTAAGAGGGTCAAAAAACTATCTCGGTGCACTGTATAGACGCACAGCTGGACGAAAAGGAAAGAAAAAGGCAGCAATTGTAGTCGCCCATGCGATATTGCGAATCGCATATTACCTTCTAACCCGAAAAGAAATGTATGTCGACTTAGGCGAAGATTATTTCGATAAACAAAGACAGGTATCTATTGTACGCCATTCAGTTCGAAGACTAGAAAACTTAGGTTATACCGTAACAATTACCGAAGCATCCTAATCCATTATTCGTAGTCCCTAAACACCTTGATCAGGCGCCCTGCTCTTTTTTTAAAAAGTGAATGAGCTGCGTCTATTTAAGTATTGCCATTTATCGTATCTCACAGAAGTTAATTTTCATGGTAGTTTAAGTTTAAAACTTCACATTCTCAACTTAACAAGTATTCTCCTCACATGACCAGTCTCTTGCGTGTTTCAAGGTAATATCTATAAAACTTGATAATGCAGGGGAAACCCATTTATTTTTGTGATAAAGGACTTGGGAGAAAATCTGTTTAAAGCCACCAACGCAGGGAATAATTTTTAACCTTCCTGCCTTGACTTCATCATTTACTGTCATTAAAGGTAAATATGCAATACCAAGCCCACTCATTACACAACGTTTCATCGCCTCTATACTCCAAAGTTCCATCGTGTGGGAAGGTACAATTTCCCGTTCTCCAAGGTATTCTTCAAACACCATTCTATAACTGCATTCTTTCTCGTTGACAATCAAACATTCGCTTATTTTTTGATTCTCATATCTTTCATCTAATATATTTAGCGAACAGTCAGGGCTTCCAACAAGGACGATACGTTCATCCAACATGGAATGGACGATTAAATCAGAATCCTGCAACTGTGGTAACATGACAAATGAAACATCCGCACTACCATTAAGGATTGCTCTTTTGTTATCTCCGCACGTAGCATTACTTAGACTAATACTTACATGAGGAAACTTCTTTCTATATTCACGTAATATCGGTTCTAAACGATATACAGTTAAGGATTCAGGAGCAGCTATCTTTATCTCACCTCGAACATCCTTCTCTTCAATTGCAAGGTTTTCAATTTTACCGTAGGTTTCTAATATCTCTTGAGAATAGTGCAACAACTTCTTACCAACATCGGTCAATATTACTTTTCTACCCATCCTATCAAACACAGGTACACCTATCTGTTGTTCAAGTGCCTGAATATGGGAAGTCACCGTTGATTGTGTGTAACCTAAATGTTCTGCTGCTTGTGTGAAGCTACCCGTTTCAATGATCTTTTTAAACGTAACAAAATGGCGTATCTCCATCACATCACCCACTTTTATTTTATTCTTATATGTATAGTATCAAAAAAATCGATGGGTAGCTTCACAAATTTCAATTTTACTAATAATTAGTCACGAGTTATTGTTAAAGAAAATACAAAATGGGAGAGTAATTAAAATGATTACAGTTTACGATGATAGATATAAAGAAGAGGTCATTAAACTAATATTGCATGTACAGAATGCCGAATATAAAGTAGGTATTACTCTCGAAGAACAACTAGACATTCTAGACATTCATTCGAATTATATAAATGATGGTGGTAATTTTTGGATAGCTTTAAATGATAAAGGAGAAGTTGTAGGTACTATTGGTTTGCAAAGGAAAAACAAAGAGGTTGCCGTGTTAAAGAAATTTTTCGTCTATAAAGATTACCGTGGTAAAGAGATGGGGATAGGAACTAGTCTTTACGAAGCATTACTTGATTTTGCGAAAAAACAAGGGTTTTCTAAGATAATTTTGGATACCCCATCTAAAGCCACTAGGTCACACGCTTTCTATAAAAAGGTTGGATTTAAGGAGATTGATAAAGAGCACTTACCAATTCAATATGATTACCCTGATAGAGATTCATTAATTTTTGAATTGCCCTTATCCAAATAAGAATATTGAACTTTTGAGATAGAAACGATTAAATAGCTACCTGGAATTTAAAGTATCAAGGAATGAAATAAACTCCTTGGGGATTATATGCATTTTACTTAAGTGAACTTTATGGAAAGATCCAGAAAATGAGGGGTTGAGTTTGAAAAGTATACATTATAGCTGGTTTATTCTAGCCATAACATTTTTCTCCATTATTGTAGCAGGAATTGTCATGTCATCATCAGGGGTTTTCATAGACCCCTTAGAAAATGAATTTGGCTGGGATCGCTCTATTATTGCACTTGCTTTTGCAACAAGTCTTTTTTTATATGGTATATCAGGACCGTTTATGGCAGCGTTATTAGAAGTGATTGGGTTAAAAAAAATGATGATTATTTCAATGGCAACTTTGCTGACAGGTATAATACTAACCTTCATTATGAATCAATCATGGCAGATGATCATCATTTGGGGCGTTATTATTGGACTGGGAGCAAGTCTTTTTTTAACGGTAGTAAGTCCATATGTGGCGAACCATTGGTTTGAGAAAAGAAGAGGTCTTGCAGTCGGAATATTAACGGCAAGTACCGCGACAGGTCAGTTAATTCTTCTTCCAGTATTAGCGACCATAATCAATAATTATTCGTGGCGTTGGGCTATTGGTTTAATTATGATACTTTGTTTCATTATGCTTATCATAATCCTTTTATTTATGAAAAACACACCAAAGGATGTTGGGATTCTTCGATATGGACTTGAAGAAGAATTACAAGAAAGAACTAAAGGAGAAAAGGAAAATCCTATTGTATTAGCCTTCAATGGTTTATTAGAAGCTGTGAGAGTGAAAGAATTTTGGTTATTAGCTGGTAGTTTCTTTATTTGTGGGCTTTCCACTAATGGTTTAATTGGTACCCATTTTGTTTCGTATTGTATAAGTTTTGGAGTACCTTTAGTTACAGCAGCTTCGTTTCTTTCGTTTATGGGCATTTTTAATCTAGTAGGAACGACCCTGTCTGGTTGGCTATCTGATCGTTTCGATAATCGATGGCTATTACTTTGGTACTACGGTTTAAGAGGAGCTTCTCTTGTGTTACTTCCATATGCATTAATTGAAGGTTCAATGACTATGCTTGTTATTTTCACTGTGTTTTATGGATTAGATTGGATTGCAACTGTTCCACCTACTATTAGTATCTCAAGACAAATTTTTGGGTCTAAAAAAAGTGGGATAATATACGGTTGGATTTTCGCATCTCATCAGGCAGGAGCTGCAATAGCTGCATATGGTGGGGGTCTAATCTATAAATTTTTCAACACTTATACTTGGGCATTCTTCCTGGCTGGAGTTTTCTGTTTATTAGCAAGTTTATTTGTTATTATTATTAAAAAACAACATTCAAATCAATTAACTATATAACAACTCGTAGAGAGTAAAAACAGTTACAACTTCAAAATTCTAATGCCAAATTTCTAGGTGATGCCACAAGAAATTTGGCATTTTTCATTTTGGATTCACTAAAATTGTATTCTGGATTTTCCTAGCTTTCCGTAATTATCTTTTTTCTTCTTCAACTAAACTGCGTCGTTAGCTTAAGAACATCTTTTCACAAACTTTCCAATATCTATAATATGATTTTAACATTAATATCCAATAGCTTCTTGATTGCAACACAATTCACTCACTAAATCACAAAGAATTCGCACACCCTCCAATAATTATTTCATACCCTGTGATTTACTATTTGAATTAGGGAGAAACGGACGAAAGAAATTCGTCGAAATGTTGATAAATCAATAAAAAACGCACTGTGAATTATATTGTGAATTCAAGTGTGTTTTACTATGTTTGCACCTCTGAAGTAAACCCGTTAAAATTGTTTTAAACTAGGCCTTTTCGTGCCTCGGTTACTGTTGGATGATTTGAATAAGGTTACCGCATGTATCATCGAAGACAGCAATGGTGACTTCGGCCATTTTTGTCGGCACCATGGTAAACTTCAGGTTAGCCCAATATTTTTTCCATTGCCATTACATCAACAAATTCACCGTCTAACTTTCCTTGGTTTTGAAACACACCAACTTCGCGGTACCCCATTTTCCGGTATAATCCTTGCCCTAATTGATTAAATGGAAAGGTAAAGAGGACAATTTTATGAAAGCTATTGGCAATTGCCGACGATTCAATTTCAGCAAGCAGTTGTTTTCCCAAACCTTTCCCTCTATAGTTCCTTGCAATGTAAACGGAAAGATCCGCGACACCGTCATACGCACAGCGGTTACTGTATGGATTTAGTGATGCCCATCCTGCTACCTTCCCATCCTGTTCCAACACCAAGACCCTATACCGACTTTGATGCCTTTCAAACCATTCCTTCATAAAGGAGTAATCCTTTGTTTTTTCCTCAAGTGTTGCAATTCTGTCTTCTATCCCCTGGTTGTAGATTTCAAGTATTGCTTTGATATCGGACTCCACTGCCTGTCTAATAATATTGCCGGTTTTCATGGTACCACTTCCCCTAACAAAACTAAACGAGCTTATAATAACTTAGACATTAAATATTCGTTAAAAAATTCATCATCAACCATCAACGATTTTCTTTTTATTCCTTCTACTTCAAATCCACTTTTTTTATATAAAGCTATTCCAGCTTTATTTTTAGTAACAACTGTAAGTTCTAATCTTGAAATAGAAGAATCTATTGCCCACTCTTCTAAACGTTGAAATAGACTTGTACCTATACCACGTCCTCTGTAATCTTCTAAAATACCAATCACAAGATAGGCAGAGTGCTTTGTTCTCTTTACGCTGCCACCAATGGCTATCAAATAGCCAACCAACTTTCCTTTTTCTTGTTCTGCAACAAATATCGTTGAATTACTTTGTTGTTTGATATGTTCTAATTGTTTACGTTGTTGTTCTGGAGTGGTTTTTCTTTCACCTGCGCCCATAAGCATAAACTCAGCCTCAGATTCAACGCGCTTTACTAAACTAATAAAAACTTCAGCATCTTCATGTTGTACCTCTCTAATTAACATAAAATCCCCCTGTCCATAACATACCTAATATTTTGCTTGTTTTCGAACTTTTTAACCGATTTAGAGACATTTCCCCCTTATGAGATTTTCATAATTTAACTTTCACATCTGTTTATATCAAGCATGTACTCGTATTTATTTGCCCAATTCTACCTCCTTCTATATTTTTTATAGGTTTAGCAAATACTGAATATATCTTGTTTTCTATGGGGTGATTTAGGTGTCACATAAAAAAGGTAGTTGGGTCCACCTTTTCTTGTTATTAATAGTTATACTTGTTCTAATTTGGTCCTTGATAAAACCTGTAGAAGGGTATGGGGTCTTGTTGATGGAGATTTCACCATCCGTTTTGGTTTTATTATTCTTGATAGCAAGATACAATCATTTTCGCTTTACCACTGTTTCCTATGTCATCATTGCCCTTCTTGTTATTTTAACATTTATTGGAGGGCATTATTCTTATGCCAAAGTCCCTCTCTTTACATGGATCAAAGATTACTTTGATTTAAAAAGAAACGATTATGATCGGTTTGGTCATTTTCTTAAGGGACTTATGGTCATCGTTATCATTGAGCTTTTAGTAAGGAAAACCGCCTTACTGAAAAGTAAAACGACAAATTTCATTGCTGTATGCATAGTCCTAGCAATCGGTGCACTATACGAAATCATTGAGTGGTTAAGTACAAAACTAGGGCATGAAGGGAAATCCACTAAAGATTTTCTAGGCATGCAAGGGGACATATGGGACTCCCAGAAGGACATGGCCCTATTACTAGTGGGTTCCATTCTTTCACTTTTTTTCATAAAGATCCTTTATAAAGGTTTAGATAAATCTAGACAATGAGTTGGTACTATAATAAGCGGAGCGTTCCCGGTTAGATGAAGAATTGAGCTCTTTTTGGACTAAATAAGGGGAGGTTTTCCGATTATCCAAGGGAAAATCCCCCTTTTTCACGTATTACGAATCAATAGACGGAATCTCTCCGTCTACTTAAGCTGTTTTTATCTAAATTCCTAATTAAGCGAATTCTTTCCGACTATTTTATATGAACGAGTGCTTAACCTGATACCCAATAATGTATACACAATCACCAAGGCTGACTTGTCAGCTGCACATTGCAGGAATTTAGACCCAATTATTTACACGAAGTTTACGAACTTTTAAGAATATTCCAGCCTATCAGCACATTTATGTATTGGAACTTCTCTATATAATTTATATTGGTTTGATACAAAACAATAATAAGGAGTTGTTTCCATTGAAAAAAACGTTCGTTCAAGCAGGTAAAAGATTAGCAGCAACTACTATGGCATTATCCGTCTTAGCCGCTCCCCTTTCGTATCATACTGTGATGGCTGCTAAGCCCGATCAGACTGGAAAACACGAGGTATCATTAAGGATTCTTGGAACGACAGATCTCCACACCAATATTTATAACTATGATTATTATAAAGATGCTGGGACGCTGGAATTTGGTCTTGCCAAAACAGCTTCCCTGATCAAAGAAGCGAGGGAAGAAACGAAAAACACGCTTCTCTTTGACAATGGTGACTTGATTCAAGGAAACCCGCTTGGCGATTATAAAGCAAGAGTGGACAAGCTTGAGGAGGGAGAACTTCATCCTGTCTTTCAAGCAATGAAACAATTAGACTATGATGCAGCAACGGTTGGCAACCATGAGTTTAATTACGGACTGGAGTTCCTTGATGAAGTATTGGACGATGCGCCAATGCCTTATGTTAGTGCCAATGTGTTCAAGGATGATCACGATAACGACCCATCCAATGATGAACATTACTTCAAACCTTATACTATTTTAAAGAAGAAAGTAGTAGATGACAGAGGGAAAACACAAGTGATTAAAGTTGGCGTAGTCGGGGCTGTCGCTCCGCAAATCACTCAATGGGATAAAGCCCATCTCGCTGATAAAGTGAACACGAAGGATATTATAAAATCTGTCGAAGCGCAAATCCCGAAAATGAAAGAAGAAGGTGCTGATCTAATTATTGCCCTGGCCCACACTGGAATTGGCGATGAAAAAGTCAGTGAGATGGAGGAGAATGCCGCCTACGACCTGACAAAGGTAGATGGCATCGATGCGATAATTTCCGGTCATAGCCATTCCACATTCCCAGGAAACTATGGGACTCTTCCGGGAGTAGACACGGAAAAAGGGACGATCAACGGGGTACCTGTTGTAATGGCAGGAAGCTGGGGAAGCCACCTTGGTGTCATTGATTTAAAAATTGCGAAAGAAAAAGGGAAATGGCTGGTTAAAGATTCTGAGTCAGAATTACGTGCTATTTATGATAAGACAACGATAACAAGCCTGGCAGAGCCTGATATCGCAGTATTAGAAGCTGTTAAAGAAGCACACGAAGAAACCATTAAGTATATCCGCCAGCCGGTGGGAACAACGACAGCAGATATTCACAGCTATTTTGCTCTTGCTCAGGATGACCCTTCCATCCAGATTGTAACAAACGCTCAAAAGTGGTATGTGGAGAAAAAAGTGAAGGGTACCTCTGATGAGAACCTGCCCATTCTTTCTGCAGGTGCACCATTTAAAGCAGGCTTCAGAGGCGACTATACGTATATTCCTGCAGGAACGATTGCAATTAAAAATGTGGCAGACCTTTATCTTTATCCAAACACGGTTGCTGCCATTAAAATTACCGGTGCGGATGTAAAAGAATGGCTTGAAATGTCCGCGGGGCAGTTTAATCAAATTGACCCAACTTCAGATAAAGAGCAGCCATTAATTAATAATAGCTATCCAACCTATAACTACGACGTGATAGATGGGGTAACGTATGAAATTGATGTAACAGTACCGGCTAAGTATGACAGAAATGGCAACCTTGTTCATGCTGAAGCAAATCGTATTAAAAATTTACAGTACAACGGACAGCCGATTGATCTTGAACAGGAATTCCTTGTTGCGACAA
Source organism: Neobacillus niacini (assembly GCF_036961885.1). Lineage (GTDB taxonomy): Bacteria > Bacillota > Bacilli > Bacillales > Cytobacillaceae > Neobacillus > Neobacillus niacini_H. Next base: position 10,433 of record NZ_JBALNQ010000028.1, read on the forward strand.
ATAACTACCGTGCAGGAGGCAATTTCCCTGGAGTCAGAAATCAAACAGCAGTCGAAATGTACCCAGATGAAAACCGCCAGGCGATTATTGATTATATTCAGGAACAACAAACCATTGACACGTCTGCGGATGAAAACTGGACCTTTGCCCCTGTTGCTAATGAAGTAAAGGTTGTATTTGAATCTTCTCTAGACGCACAAAATGCGATTTCACCTAAAAGTGGGATTAAATTTATCGGCGAAAACGCAAACGGATCTGGCAAGTATTCTTTGAAACTGCCAGTTGCCGAATCACAGCTGATTTTGAAATAGCCGAGTCAAAATGCGATTAGTAGTTAATTAGAAGAGTACCTGGTAACCGGGTACTCTTTTCTTCTGTAGATAATCCATATCAGAAACCTCTAAAGCATCTTTACTACCCATATTTTTCCCCATTGTTATAATTTTGTAAATTTACATTTACTTTATATTACTATCATCATTTAACCCTTATAATTTTAATGTCAGATGATCTTTAATTTAAACTAGCTTATTTAAGGAGGATGTTAATATGTTTGCTGGTCACTTTGGAGTTGCTGCTATAATAAAAAGTAAAACCCCTGAACTACCACTTTGGTCACTATTGGTCAGCACACAATTGCTTGATATTGCGTTTATTCCATTTAGTTTAGATGGAATAGAGACAATGGAACCAATTGGTGAAGGTGGCTATGGAAAGATGATAATTCATGCATTCTACACTCATTCATTCGTTGGGGCATTATTATTAAGCATTGTAGCAGCGTGTCTTACTGGAGGTTTTTGGGGTAAAAAATCAGGAATTATTATAGGCTTAGTTGCTTTTAGCCATTGGATTCTCGATTTATTTGTTCATCGACCAGATATGCCAATCCTTCCTGGAAATATAGGTAACTTTCCGCTTCTTGGTTTCGGTCTATGGGAATATGTTTCTGTTAGTATCCTTATAGAATTTCTTTTAATTGCAGCTGGGTCCTTTTTTTATTTTAGATATGCAATCCAGACGTCTAGTCCTAAATTCAGTGGAAAAGGCATAGCAGCTGGATTCGCAATGATTCTCTTTCTGTTTCTTTCTTTAGGGATAGATGCTTTTTTATAAGGGTTGTTTTCTGCGAAGACTCAGCACAAATATAAAAAAACTACAATTCTTATTTCAGAATTGCGCTCAATTAGGTTGATGACCAAAAACTCGCTCATTTTTGTGGACTTGATTTACTTGTTAAAGTGACCAAGATGATGATTAGAAATACAAACGGTCTCGACTTCGATAAAAAAATCAGGCGACTATTTAGATTCAAACGCATTGAGTCAATTAATTCGATGAGTTTGATATTTTAGGGTAAGGCAAAGTGGCAGGCGGTTAGTGTAACAAACAAAATCCCTTTTGTTATAATAAAGGCAAAATCTTAATGTTATTAGGAGATACTAATGTTTAAAAAAATTAAGGCTTGGGCGAAAAATTTAAAACGTCAGATATTTATTCTTTATTATGCTTATAAAGATGACCGCGTACCTTGGTACGCAAAAGTATTTACTGCTTGTATTGTCGCTTATGCATTCAGTCCGATTGACCTAATACCAGATTTCATACCCATTCTTGGCTATTTAGATGATGTAATTCTTCTTCCATTAGGGATAATGTTAGCATTGAAGATGATTCCGAAAGATGTATTACCTGACTGTGAAGTTAAAGCAGAAGAACTGTTGAGAAATGGTAAGCCGAAGAATTGGGTAGGCGGTTCAATCATAATATTGATTTGGGTTGTAATTACGGTTTGGGTTGTTATGAAAATTTATCCACACTACAGCTAACGGGTAGCTTTATCATAATAATAAAAAGCCTAAAATATTTAAGTTTTATACAAAATTTGAATTTCTTAGGCTTATTACATCAAAATACGGTAAAACTGCTTCGTTAATTGAACAAAAAGAATCATTAATTTTGATAACAAATTTCATAGTCACCCTTCATTATCCAACTATCACAAGCTCGTCCTCTCTCATCATAAATTTCTTTTCCGATCTCTAACTCTATACTTCTATCTGATTCAGGATATTCAGGTCCTTCGTCATTCCTTATATAAATAGTGTTTTCATCTCTCCATTCCATTTCAAAGTTACTCTTTCCATCGCCATAATATATAGTGCTAATTTTGTTCATCTCATTACTTGTAATTTCTACCCATACATTAGCTCCACCAGGTGCACCGCCATAATTTTTATAATAAGAATTAGCTGTATATTTTCCAGTTGGAGATTCAACTGGTCCTTTGAAATAAATACCTTGACCAAGGCTATCAAATGAAAAGAAATATTTTTTATATCCTATTACCACTAAGATTGCAGCAAAAATTATAATAAGTATTTTATATCTTTTCCGCAAAGAATCATCTCCTCGCCTAAATATTAGTAACAACACAAGAATCCCTTTTTTACTTTCTTGTTTAACTCGCCCACCGTTAGCAGAATAAAAATTGCCGCTGGATTTTTAATTAATTCACCCAATAATTGTAGAAGGATATTATATTATTTTATTTCATAACTAGAAAGCAACTCAACACGTCCATTGTTTTTAAATTCAACTAATGCAAGATTTGAAATTGTTTGTTTAAATGAGGGCAAATAATCTTTATATCTCTTTTTAAAATCATTGAAACCCGTCTCAGATAAATCATCCATTGCAAGTGTTATATGTGGAACCCAGTTTTCAGGTGTATAAAACTCAAACAAATCCTTGCAGTACTCTGCCAAGGATTTGTTTATTTTCTTATGTAATTCAAGTAGTCCATCAGTTTTATTCACTTTCAAATAAACCACCTTTGAAGGAGCTTCAAAAAAGCCAAAACCCTCTACTATAACTTCAAAGGGAGAAAGTGCTGCACAAAGATTCGACAATTCATCTTTTAGTGAATCAATATTTGAACATCTACCGGCTTGAAATCCTAAGTTTGGATGATCAAACGATTGAACTCCAATAGAATTGTATTCTGTTTCAAATACATTCCAATAACGTAAAACTTCATCTCTTTCAATTCCAGTCATTATTGAAGCGATACCAATGGTTACTGTCATTTTACACCCACTCCCAAACACCCATTTAATAATTTTAGCATACTTATTACACTTAACGGCCAGATAGTTTAAGTAGAAAACTTGACAATTTTTGCTTTATAATGAGAAATAGGGCAATGCAATCCACTTATTTAACAAGGTACGGTGGAAGTCATACAGAGTTTTTCGGGGGTACGAAAAGTTACAACTGGATTCATTCCCAACTTAGAAGTTGGTTAAGGATCCTCTTGTTGAATTAGAATGTTTGCTTCAGGAAATTCTTAAAACAAGGCTAGACACTTATTAGAGACGGGACCTATTATTAATTTGATTTCAGATTAGAAATGTTTTTGATGTACTCATAAAGTCATATATATAGGAGGATACAAATGGATATTCATGATTTCTTAGAGTATTTGAACCAAGGTAAAGTAGTTGAGGGCGGTTCGGAAATACATCAGATGATGCATAAAGTCTCACAGGAAGCATTGAAATTAACTTCCGAGCTAAACGGACAATATCATACCCCTGAAGGAATTCGGGAACTGTTTTCTCTGTTGATAGGTAAGAACGTAGATAATACTTTTGCTATGTTCCCTCCTTTTTATACGGACTGTGGGAAGAACATCACTGTCGGTAAAAACATTTTTATCAATTCGGGCTGCCGTTTTCAGGATCAGGGCGGCATTACAATTGATGATGGAGTTCTTATCGGGCACAATGTCGTGCTGGCGACCCTAAATCATGATATTAATCCGAAAAATCGCAGCACCATGCATCCTGCACCAATTGTAATCGGTAAAAATGTCTGGATTGGAGCAAATGCCACTGTCATACCTGGTGTGACCATCGGTGATGGGTCCATCATTGCTGCGGGTGCAGTTGTGACCAAGGATGTTCCTGCAAATGTCATTGTCGGTGGAGTGCCTGCTAAAATTATCAAAAATATTGAAACCGATTAAGGGTAATCCTTCGGTTTTTTAGTCGATTTTTCGTCATCTTCCTACTAAGGAGGATGATTTTCCACCTTTGTTAGGAAACTCACTTAAACTACCCCCGTTTATTCAAAGTTATGAAGGCACGAGAATCCGTAAGCAAGTTCCTTTATATCAGTAGTTAACGCCTTTGCCTAGAGAAATTTTTGTTTTAATTCCTTTTTGGAACACCTTTTTTCCCGTTAAAAGAACTCGGTGAAAATCCCCGTCCACTTCAATGATCACCTTTTATCACGACTGATTGCTAATCAGCCTTATAGCTTCAAGTTTTATAACCTGCCGCGTTAGTAAAAAAGCGACTGCTCTAATGAACAATCGCCCCGTTAGTGGAATAAGGACCCATCCAAATAAAAATTAAGAAAACGCTCTAACCTAATTCGTGATTGGAGTCATTAGTAGATTATTACTTAAAATACATGTAAAGATTTATCCTTAGATAGTTTAAAACCGCTAAGACATCGCTCCAGGGTTATATACTTTTTGTAGGTTAACAACAGCCGTGATGGAATCCATGGTGGTGATGGTGGAAAGGATAGCCTCCATAACCCATGCCCATGCCATAACCAGGATAACCTCCATATCCCATACCATAGCCAGGATAGCCCCCATAACCCATGCCCATGCCATAACCAGGATAACCTCCGTATCCCATACCGTAACCAGGATAGCCTCCATAACCCATACCGCCAATGAATTGTCTTTCCATTTTTTATCTCCTCCTCAAATTGTTTCAAAAATAGTATATGTGTCCATGTTTAAAGAGGAATAGACGTTTACCTATTACACGTGTTGTCTTGGCTGTTATTTTACATATAGTTATATTAATGTAATACTGATCAGGAAATATTAGATGAATTCTACGACTTACTGTCTTCTTCAATAACCTGCCCAGTTAGTACAATAACCTCAACAAAAAAGGCACTTTTCCTTCTTGAAGGTAAGCACCATAAAGTCTCTGTTATTGTTCAGTATTTTTACCTTTTTCTTTTGATTGGTTATATCCAATGCATTTTAAAAATCCTTTCCTTGTTATTTTAAAACGCTTATGAGAATTTATTATAGTAAAACGGGGCGTTGTCTCCATAACTGTTAGTCCCAATCAACAATTCTTTCATACAGCTTAAGAAAAGACCATTCTCCTTCTTTAAGGATAACCCTCTTTAGTTCAATAAGAAATGCGATACCTCTTTACTGAAGTATCGCACCGCGTTTGTGAAAAATAATTATATTTTTCACCATACAAATTTAAATGATATTACCATTCACTTCAGTTGTTCCTGTACAGACACCCATTCGCAAATTGTTATAAATCGTCCCAACGAGGAAAATGTTCTTTCGTTCATTTATTTTGCCTCAAAGTGCTAGGGGATTACTCACCTACCATACCGTCATTATCATTATCACGCATATAGGGGTATAACCAATGATCCCTCGTTATTGGCATACTGAAACCTGCTGCTTTTGCTTCTTTAATCGTCACCTGTCCGTTACCGTTTGTATCAACACTAGAAATATCACTGCTTGTGCTTGAACTAGTTGAATCGGAAGGTTCACTGCCTGTTAAACCGAGTGATGCGTTTACTTCATCAGGGTTCACATTGTCAAATTTATCAACGATCTCGTTACCCATTAAAGTATAGGTATACTGATAACTTGAAGGAATCTGCGTTTCCGTATTCGGATATGTGATTATTGCTTCAAACTTAGTGGCTCCACCTGCGCTACGGATCACTTCTTCCATATAAGCTTGATCACCATGTCGGTTGAGCGTACTATCTTGTGGGGTAATATTATAAGCATTCGATACCCCTCCGAGAGAATCAGCAATGATATGTCCTTCATCTAAAACGTCACTTTCGACACCAGGAACCTTTGCCTCATCAGAGTAGTATCTGCCAGACGATAGTACAGGTTCATTACGGTCATCTTGTAGAATTATTTCGTCAGCAATGACACGTACTAGTTGCCCGTATTCATTAGTAAATGCCCAATATTCACGGTCCCCATAACCAATGTCCACGACGACGTTAGGTTCACGATATCCAGACAAATCACCACCATCAACTTCAATAAGTTTGTATCCTGAGAACAGTCCATTATTTGGTTGGGTTGGTGTTTCCCCTACTACTTGTTCATCAGCGGTTGTAACAGTTTCTTTTTTTGTTTCATCTGTGGTTACTTCTTGTATATCTGTTTCTAAATCTGTATTGGATGCATCTTCTACGTTGGTACAACCAACTATAAAGATAGTCATTAAAAATAAGACTAAATAGTTCATTTTCTTTTTCATTTTAGGATTCTCCTATAATAGTTTTATATTGTTCATTCTAAAAAAAATCTCGGAATGTTAAGATAGACGTTATTAACCTATTGATATAGTATATTCCAAGATTAACTTTATTTCAGTAGATACTTTTTCCAAGTGTCCAGTATTTAATTTCAATAAAGGCTTGTACAGTTTCAAATACAACTCGAATAATGCAATTAATCTATATCATAAGGAAAGGAGTTATATAAACTTTCCTTTATCGCTTATAGTTCTTTATAAATACGCACTTATCTATATTAATAACCACCAAATCAATTATCAAGACTATATTTCACTTTACCACTCTTTGTTCCACTATTCTGCCCCGCTACTTCAATAAGAAATGGCATTACCTCATTGTGGAAGTAATGCACCCTTTTGTTTAATAAATAAGTTTTAAATTCGTAAGGTTTAATCTTTATCTTTTTTTCTTTACTCCTGATGCAATAAGTACACCTATAAGACCCGCTATGCATATAGTAAAAACGTGGCCCCAGTCTACTTCTCCCCATAGGCTTATAATAAATCCAGCTACTATTACACCAATAACCCAAAAAAGCCCAAATTTTAATGAATACAAAATAATCCCCCCTAAAGCATTTTTGGTAAACAATCCTCCTCCGTTAGCACAACAAGACCCCTTATGCTTTAACATTTGATTTTATATTTTCAACAATTACGAGTAAAAAATATAAAAGAATAAATGCGAAAGAAATGCCCAAATATAATTCGAATTTTGATAAAAACATTTCTTTTGTCCAACCATCTTCTGGCAATAAAAATGCAGCTAAAAAATTGGAGATTCCTATGCCATCATTCACTTCAGGAATTAAACTTGTTGTGTAATTTTGACCTAAAGCAACACTTGAAAGAATTGCGAATGATATCATTGGTATTACTGCTTGAGACATTTTCATTTTTCTCTTTGAAATAAAAACTCCTGCTATAATTCCGTACAACAATATAATGAAAACCATAAAATCCCTCCCTAATTCCCTTAAAGTTAGTACGATTTATATTCCTAAAAGTTCCAATTATAAATTGTTCTAACCTCCGTTAGTTCAACAAGAACAATCATGGTATTAGCATCATCATTCTTAACATAGTTCCCCATTAGCTGAAATCAACCGATATAGCAGCAGTTATTCCTTGCGTAATTTCCATAATTTATATTGAAAAGATAGGTATGGCAGACCTGTAAAGATAAGAATGATGAGCGAAATCATCCCTAATACCCCAAAAAAGATCCCGATACTATCAGGTACCCATCCCCAATTACTACTGACACTAAGTAACCAAAGGACAACCGTAGAAATTAAGGCTGGAAGAGCAGCCTTCCCCATATTGTTCTTTTCTCGTTCATATTTTTCAACAGTAGTTGGTCTGTCTGAATAGATTGGTTTGGTTCCTGCAGGGGCACTAAATATATGAATTTCATTTCCTGAAGAACATACGTGTATCCATCCAGCAGCTTCAAAGAGTGCAAAGTACTCATCATCGGCTTCCTTTTGATAATCTAGTGAATACTCAATGTCCTGACTTTCCTCTTTTCTTAATTTGTATCCCAGCCCAGCAAATTTTTCTAAAATCCATCCCTCTTTTGCGAATTTGGCAAGCTTTTTCATTTCCTTCTCTTCAAAAAAAGCTAAACCACCATTAGAAATATATTTAACCTTTTTCATAACAACTGCTCCCCCTTTCTTTTAAATACTTCTTCTGCCTGTAATACCATTTCCCGTCTTCGCTTTACTTCCTTTTTCAAAAGTTCAATGCCATTTTCTGTTGCTATATAGGTTTTTCTCTTTGGATCGTGATCATCAAACAGTTGAATTAATTCAGCAGCTAACAATTTCTTGATTGTGGTATACATCGAGGCAGGTCCAACCGAAAATCGCTGTTCTGTCATTTCCTCAATGGTTTGCATTATAAGGTATCCATGCTTCGCATCGACCAGAGACAATAAAATATAGTAAGCTGTGTCGGTTAGTTCACCCATTTCTAATGAGACATTTCTCCCCATGATATTCCTCCTCTTTATATCACTAAACGATATATCATTAAATATAATGTATCATTTAATGATATAAGAGTCAACAGCTCTATATATGCCTTAAAATAAATTTCGGAAAAAAACTCCAATATAGAAAAGTTCATAACTATTAATTAAGCAGAAATCTAGACTATAAAAAATTAACCCTGTCCTAAAAAGCAGGACAGGGTTAACATGATGTTGATTAATTTTTGATAAAAACTTTACCTAACTTACAACTCCCATAATTTGTTTTAAACTAGTCTTTTTTGCGCCTCAGTTACTGTTGGATGATTTGAATAAGGTTGCCGCATGTATCGTCGAAGACAGCTATTGTGACTTCGCCCATTTTTGTCGGCTCCATAGTAAACTTCACGCCGTTTTCCAGTAATCGTTTGTACTCTTCATGAATATCTGCAACGCCAAACATCGTTGCTGGGATGCCATCGGCAACTATTTTCCTTTGGAATTCCTTTGCTGCAGGATGATCATTCGGTTCGAGCAAAAGCTCCGTGCCTTCTTGAGCATTGGGAGAAACAAGTGTAATCCACCTGTATTTCCCCATGGGAATGTCATGCTTTTTTACGAATCCCAGCTTTTCTGTATAAAATTCCAATGCCCTGTCCTGATCTTCTACGAACAAACTAGTAACAATAATTTTCATTATGTATTGCCTCCTTTGATATTTTGTGATGGCGGAAATCCGGACTCGTGTACCTACGCAATGCTTTGCGTACATCCCCAGATGCAACTGTTTGCAAAAATGAAACGGCTTTCTCTTTTATAGAATTTATCATGTCAAAACCATCCTTACAAATTTTTTAAAACAAACGCTATTTAAAGTGACCGTCAGGAAACTTATCCAAAGCAAGATTCAAGACGATGGTATGTTAAAAAAGCGCCCATAAATTAACGGCTTAAGCGGTAAATTTAAAGAGGATAGCAAATAAGCTATCCTCTTAATTACCCCTTGACACTAACTGATTTTAACTTGCACCACTATCGAACATCATCAAGAGATTTCACTACCGTATGGGTAATTGGCTTCCATTCAACATCCTTAAACAAGGCCACAACAGAAATCGGAATATAGGTAAACATAAACAACGGAAAAGTAAGAGTATAAGCAATTTTTTTCCAGGCAGCACAATGGATTTTTCTCCACTCTGTCAAGGTAGTGATGAAACCAATTATAAACAGGATTACATAATACCAACCGATGGATTTTAGCATGGCCATAGATGTTAGGTGAATAATTTCTTTTCCACCGAATAGGTCAAAAAAACCTGCTAAGTAGAATAATCCATTCACCAAAATACTAATACAAGAAACAAGCATGGCTGGCATGATTGTCATGGTCATATCATAGCATGAGAATCGATTACGTTTCCCGCGAAAAATATTCCCGATTAAATTTCTGCCAAATTTAGCAAAGACTTGATAAAAACCTTTTGCCCAACGTAATCGTTGATGCCATGACTGATTAAAGGTAACAGGTTGCTCATCATAAAGCAAAGCACTTCTGCAATATCCGAACTTTTCTCCTTTTAGGATCTGAGAAACGGAAAACTCGATGTCCTCTGTAAGGAGATGGTGGATCCAACCTCCATTGGCTTTGATCAAATCACTATGTACGAGAAATCCCGTTCCAGAAATCGCACAGCTAGAGTTAAGGACCATTCTTGGAAGATTAAGATATTCAGCTTCATGTAAGAACCAGAGTGCATATCCAGCAGAAATCCAATTCTGGTCGTAGTTCTTGGAGTTGCGATAACTTGTGATGACCCTATATCCTTGATTAAAGGTTTTGTTCATCTCACTTATATAATTCTCATCAAGAAGGTTGTCGGCATCGAACACAAAATAGCCATCATACTGTTTAGACGCATATTCACTTTCGATGATTTTGATCATATGATCGAGGGCATATCCCTTTCCAATCTGAACCTTATTGAAACGCTCCCTAACAATAGCCCCTGCTTCCCTCGCTACTTGGGCGGTATTGTCCGTACAGTTGTCTGCCACAACGAAAATATCAATCATTTCCTTAGGATACTTCTGGTTCTTAATGCTTTTAATCAGTTGTCCAATGACAAGCTCTTCATTTCGAGCTGCGATGATCACTGCGTATTTGTTTGTAAAACCATTCTCTATTCCCAGCTTATTTTTCCATTTTGCTTTGAATGCAACAAACAGGTACACTACCTGGTACGAATACATCAATGCAAATAATAAGAACATGAGAAGATTAAAATTATCAATAAAAGTTGATAAAGTGATTTCCACCCTGATACCCCCACGATGTTATCATTATATTTTTATATTCTTCGGTTGCATTTCCAATGACTCAAATGGTCAAAGCAGCGATCCTGAATTAAGTTTCCTACATTAAAATTACGTTGCTGGGTCAAACGAATTCCAAAGTAAATCAGAAAGCTCTGTTAAGTTATTCCCCCCATCCGATTCATACTGATTTTATGTCCCAGACAAAAGGGCATCCAAGGACTGGTAATAACCCCTAAGAATTAATTTTATAACACATATTAAAATCTTAGATTAAGATACTGTTAAACCTAAGTAAATTTTTGGTATATGAGTATCCCAATATCTAAGCTTGGGGGACAGGGCCTTTTTAACTCATTCTTTTTTTAACCCAATAAAAAATTACGCCATTTAGAATTGAAAGATTTCCGAAAGGATAGAATAAATGTTTGAAGTTACCTTCGGAAAAATGTTACCTGATCAATTTCTAAGTTGGTCACAAACTGGATATGAATGGGTGTCTGAAGAAATTTATGGTGCTGATTTTTACACACTGCTTACAAGGAAATTACCTCGACTTCAAGACTCTCAAATTGACAGTAATTAATATTGGGTTTAAAATAACATTGTTCACACAAAAGTCACAATTGCTTTAAGGGTTAAATTAAATTTATTAGGGAAAATATAATGTAAATCTTCAAGGAGGAATTCAACATGGGTAAATTAGATGGTAAAGTAGCAATTATCACTGGTGCAGCACAAGGTATGGGTGCAATGCATGCACGAAAATTCGTTGAAGAAGGCGCGAAAGTAGTAATTACAGACTTAAATATCGAAGGTGCACAAAGCTTAGCAGATGAACTTGGGGAAAATGCACTTGCCCTTAAATTAGATGTTTCAAACGAAGAAAACTGGATTGAAGTTGTTGCAAAGACGGAAGAAAAATTTGGGCCTGTTACTGTATTAGTTAACAACGCAGGTATTGGTATTTTCAAAACGTTAGAAGAATTAACAGTAAAAGATTTCGAATTAACCTTCAAAGTAGATGAACTAGGTGTCTTCTTAGGTATGCAAAAAGTTTTTCCTTCAATGAAAAAAGCAGGTGTGGGTTCGATCGTAAACATCTCTTCAGTAGATGGTTTAGTAAGTGCTCCAACAGCAATTGCATATAGTGCTTCAAAACATGCTGTAACAGGTATGACAAAAGGTGCTGCTACAGAACTTGGACAATATAATATCCGTGTAAACTCAGTTCACCCTGGTATCATTAAAACTCCAATGGCTGAACAAGGTGATGTTGCAGAATACTTAAAACAATTAGAACAAGATATTCCTTTACGACGTCGTGCAGAAGTAGAAGAAGTATCAAACTTAGTCATTTACTTAGCTTCTGATGATTCAAGCTATTCAACAGGTGCTCAATTCGTAGTTGATGGTGGTATGATTTCAGACTTATAATTAAAATCTAGATATAGCCCTCAACTTCTTTTAGTTGGGGGTTATTTGTTTTTAACTGAACAACTTAATGAGTATCCCCATTGCTAAAGCAAGGGGTTTCGAAAGAATAGTCTTTAAGAGCACCATTGTCTATTCGTGGGCTACCACAAGTCCCGCTAGTACATCAGGCCGAAGCCTTCAGCTTTGCATGGCAATTTTTCACGATGATGATTTTCTGTGGAGATTGAAGGATTTGATTCCTTTCAAGTTTTTCAAATGCATTCTTTACATGTTTACGCACAATATTAAAGGCGCCATTTACATCCGCATGGATTAGAACTTTTGAGCCCTTAATTTTGTAAAAGGCTCTAGTGCTTCGATACCCACTAAAAATAGTTTCGTGTTCTTCTCCGAATGTCGGAATGGGGTCATGATTTAGAAAACTAGATTTTGAGGTGTAACTTTCTTCCCTATCAATGACTTGTATCCCTTTTCGCTCGGCTTTGTATCGAACCATACCAATGAAAGTCGCATAGGGAATTTGGATGAAGGTCTGCTTATTTGCCTTTTGCATATCAACCTCTAATTTCCAGCCAACATTCCTGCCAATGATAATCGTATCGATTTTTCTTTCTAACGCAATATCCACCACTTTAGCGCTAGCTTTATGCAAAAAATCCATGACCCGATTATTTCTTTTTCGATCTAACGAAATCATTCGGTTCGTGGTAAATATCCCTTCTTTTGGACCTTTTCCATTTCGTATGATGCTCATGTACTTTCCCTTTAATTTGTTATAGTATTGATTGATTGATTTTAACCCTGTGCCCTTGATAAGCAGAGGCTTCAGCCCCGTATTATCGACGATAGTTGCCAGGTTATCAACTCCTAAATCAATACCTATTACTCGTTTAGGTTCAAAAATCAATTCATTCATTTGCTTGTCAGACCGTTGGATTTCCTTGTCTTGATTTCCTTTAAATACGACTTCTACTACATAGCGACCATAGGACGGGACAATTCGAACCTGTTGGAGTTTTCCTTCAGATTGAGCCACCTTTCCCACGTTTAACTGTAAATGAGTTCCAGGTAATTTAAGAACATTTCCTTCTTTAATCATTGTTATTTGATTGGTTAAATAACACGTGGTTCTTCCATTCTTCTGTTTATATTTTGGTATCTTTGGCTTCCCGGAAAAGCTGGCAGGATTGATTTTATATTTCTTAGAGGCTTCGAAGAAACTTTTCCAATCGTCATACACTTTTTTCATCGTTTGTTGATTGGACTGGGAGGGCATAGAAGTGTAATCTACTTGTTTCATCACTTTAAATAAGGCTTCTACAAGGCCATATCCAATAAATGATTTCTCAAGATGGGGCATTTCAAATAGCTTCAATTTTGTATCTATTACTTTGCCATATTTGTCTACTTGCTTTGTTTTCGCCTTCGCTTTTTCATAACTTTTCTGGCGAATCTCATTCATTTTAGGTAAATGTGATTCAATATCCATTAGAACCTGAAGTTGATTTTCGTTTCTCGTTTCCTTTTTTAGAGCAGTATAAACTTGTCGAATATAGTAATTGGTAATGTTATACAAATTTTTCGATTTAAAACACAGAGTATCACAGTATTCAAACAAATCATGGTCCGGATGTATTTGTATTTTATAAGCACTATACATTTCGTTCACCTCCCTCGCTAAGAACAAACGTTCCATTTGTAATTTTATTATACCAAATCGTTTAATAGAAAGTATAGTTAAAGCCCTTATTTTATTACCAAAAATGAACAAAAAACAGCTTATATCCCCATATCTAAAGATAGGGGTTTTACGCTGCATTTTGATAATTATAAGTTAAGAATTAGTAACAGATGATTTATATGTTATTTGCGGAAGATTATCTTATTGAAATCGATCAAATTTACAAAAACCCCTAACTTAGTTTTTCTTATTTTGTTCATTGCACCGGTTGCTCAATGACGGGCAGGATGGTTTCTGAGGGCATTTTTGACCGAGGGAACATTAACGATTTGGATCCTTCATTAACGAAAAATGACCAAGCAGATTTGATCATCCTGACGTTTAGATTGGTTCATATTAACACATAGAGATACTCCGATTGACCCAAGCAATACCATAGATTCCTTCATAAGAGTACTTCAGAGAAAAAGATAATCTATCACTCTTCCATTTCATTTTCCATCATGTAAAATTTTTTTTACATTAGCATGTCCTTTTTAGGGTTTTATTTCTATATTACAGATTGAAGGGACTTAAACCAATCGGAGGGCTACTCGTGTCTAACGACCGCACCAGGGTTCCTTTATAAAAAGTTCTACAAAGGAGAGGTTCTAATGAGTAGGGTGTTAATTAATGAAAGTCCGGTCATGATTATTCCTAGTTTGGCCACTAAGATTGGTTTAAATGAGGCAGTGGTGTTGCAGCAACTTCATTTTTGGCTTGGTATCAGTAAGCATGAGGATATTATAGGGAGAACCTGGGTTTACAATTCATATGAGGAGTGGCAGAAGCAGCTGCCATTTTGGTCAGTGAGTACGATTAAACGGACTATTCGGTCGTTAGAAATGCTCGGGTTAGTGCTATCGGATAATTTTAACCAGATGAAAATGGATAAGACAAAATGGTACAGCATTGACTATGAAAAGGTGCAGAAGCTTGAAGCTAGCGTAGGCGAGCACGAAGTTACACCTATAGAGGAAAATGCATCTGAGGAAGGTATGGAGAAAACGGAGGAAGCTGCTATCCTTTCTACCGTAAAAAATGAGATCCCCTATACAGAAATTATCAGTTATTTGAATGAGAAGACTGGAAAGAAGTTCAGACTCGGTTCTATTAAAACGAGGCAACTGATTCATGCCAGGTATGGAGAAGGTTTTACGCTTGAGGATTTTACTAGAGTCATCGATTTGAAGTCAGCGGAATGGCAGTCTGACTCTGCTTGGAATAAGTTCCTACGGCCAGAGACATTGTTTGGGTCAAAATTCGAATCCTATCTCAACCAGCAAGAAGGCAAGAAGAGAATGACTGTGGAGGATTTTAACTTAGATGACTAAGAAAGAGCTTTATACGTTGATGGACCTAATTCAAGCCTATTATGAAAAGTTTCATTTTGATCAAAATATGCTGGATGCCTGGTATATGGTTCTACAAAAATATTCCTATGAAAAAGTGCATGTGAATCTATTGAAATTTGTGGTAGATTCACCGTATCCGCCGAAGATTAGTGATTTGGTTCAGAATACACCGTGGGGCCGCGATATTCCTAGTGGGTTTGAATTAGATATGAGTGCAGGAGAATCAGATTGATAAAAATGAGGACCAATGGATTGTAAGTCCAACCTATAAAGCATGAAAAAAATTCAATCAAACGTTTAATTAGTTCTTCAGACCAGTAGTACCAAGGCTTCAGCGTAAACTAATCAATCGTTTGATTAGTTTACCAGCCGATTCAATTAAACGTTTGATTAGTTTTTACCTGAATGTAACAGCCAAATCCTACATCAGAAAGCGCCATTCTCATTGGGAGAATTCTCAGGTATCCGCTGACCCACATCCCATAGTTCGACGATGAGGTCGTTATGAAAGCGGAAAATATGAACCACAGCGATCCCAAGATCATCTTGATTTTGCTTTACATGGGAGTGAACCGCAACCATATCACCCTCTCCGATGACATGTTTCACCTCAAGGACTTTGTGAGGGTTCTGGTTGGCGTCCTCTTCCATTGCGAGCATAAGAGATTCAGGATCTCCAGGAAAAAAGGGATTGTGATGGCGGAAATCTGGACTCGTGTACCTATGGTATGCTTCGCGTACATCCCCCGATGCAACCAGTTCCAAGAACGAAACAGCCCTGTCTTTTATAGAATTTATCATTTCAGTATCATCCTCTCACATTTTTTCCAAACAAAAGCAAAGAATATGAAACTTAAAATTTTTTAAACGCCAGTATTTCTTGCTATCCGCCAGTATTTTCAGCCATCCGCCAGTATTTCTCGCCATCCGCAACTAATTCTCGCCATCCGCAACTAATTAACGCCATCCGCAACTAAT
>NZ_JBALNQ010000029.1:0-146407 GCF_036961885.1 Neobacillus niacini
AAAGAGAACTATAATATTAAGAGTGTTATTATCCTAATGAAACAGGAGTGATTAGTTACATGTTTGAAAATATTGATAATTTATCCGTAACCTCTATTCGTACACTTTCAATTGATATGATTGAAAAAGCGAATTCAGGACATCCAGGAATGCCTATGGGTGCTGCACCAATGACCTATACATTATGGACTCGTTTTATGAACCAAAATCCAAAAAATCCTCAGTGGTTTAATCGTGATAGATTTGTTTTATCTGCAGGACATGGATCTGCATTATTATACAGCATGCTTCATCTATCTGGTTATAATCTATCAATGGATGACTTGAAAGAATTCCGTCAATGGGGAAGTAAAACTCCTGGACATCCTGAGTATCGTCATACAGAAGGTGTAGAAGCAACTACTGGACCACTTGGACAAGGGATTGCTATGGCAGTAGGTATGGCAATGGCAGAACGTCATACGGCAAGTGTTTATAATAAAGATAATTATGAGATTGTAAACCATTATACATATGGTGTTTGTGGTGACGGAGACTTAATGGAGGGTGTTTCAGCGGAGGCTGCGTCATTAGCTGGCCATTTAAAACTAGGACGTTTAGTGGTTTTATACGATTCCAATGATATATCTCTAGATGGTGATTTAAATAAATCCTTCTCTGAAAGTGTTAAAGAACGTTTCCAATCTTATGGTTGGCAATATCTTCGCGTAGAGGACGGCAATAATTTAGATGAGATTGCAAAAGCGCTAGAAGAAGCTAGAAACGATCTTGATCGTCCAACTATGATTGAAGTTAGAACGGTGATTGGCTATGGTTCTCCTAACCGCGCTGGAACTTCTGGTGTCCATGGATCACCGCTTGGCGCAGACGAATTAAAGCTAACAAAAGAAGCATACAAATGGACGTTTGAAGAAGATTTCCATGTTCCACAGGAAGTTTATGATAACTTCAAAAACCTTATCGTTGAAAATGGTATGAAGAAGGAAAAAGAATGGAACGACTTATTTGCACAATATAAGAACGAATATCCTGAATTAGCCAATCAATTAGAAGCAGCATTAAGAAATGAATTGCCTGAAGGCTGGGATAAAGATATTCCTGTATACAGCGAAGGCAAAGCCCTGGCTAGCCGTGCATCATCTGGTGAAGCACTCAATGGTATTGCCAAAAACCTACCGATTTTTATTGGCGGATCTGCTGACCTAGCTGGTTCTAATAAAACCATGATTAAGGGTACTGGCGATTATGCTCCAGGCAGCTATGAGAATCGTAATATTTGGTTCGGTGTACGTGAATTTGCAATGGGTGCAGCGATGAATGGAATTGCCTTACATGGCGGAGTGAAAATTTTTGGAGGAACATTCTTTGTATTCTCTGACTACTTACGTCCTGCAATCCGTCTAGCAGCTATCATGGGATTACCTGTTACGTATGTATTTACACATGATAGTATTGCTGTTGGTGAAGATGGTCCAACTCATGAGCCTGTGGAACAACTTGCAGCACTTCGTGCAATGCCGGGACTTTCCATTATTCGTCCAGCAGACGGTAATGAGACAGCTGCAGCATGGAAGCTTGCAGTTGAGTCTACAAACAAACCTACTGCTTTAGTATTAACGCGTCAGGATTTACCGACACTTAAGAATACTGACCAAAATGCATACGAAGGCGTTTCTAAAGGTGCTTATGTGGTTTCACCTTCTGAAAGAGAAACTCCTGATGCGCTATTACTTGCAACTGGTTCAGAAGTAAGTTTAGCTGTTGAAGCTCAACAGGCATTAGCGGGTGAAGGAATTCATGTTTCCGTGGTCAGCATGCCATCATGGGATCGTTTTGAACAGCAAAGCAAAGAATATAAAGATTCAGTTCTTCCTAAGAATGTGAAAAAGCGTCTAGGAATTGAAGTTGGTTCTTCAATGGGCTGGCACAAATATACTGGTGATGAGGGCGATGTATTAGCGATTGATACATTTGGAGCATCCGCGCCAGGAGAAAAAATTATGGAAGAATACGGCTTTACTGTCAACAATGTAGTTGCACGTGTCAAGGCACTTCTTCAATAAATAGTGAAAATCTTAAAGAGAACGGCTCAATGCTGTTCTCTTTTTTTGGATTATCAATAGTAAATTTTGAACGTTGAATGAAACATTCAATTGTTTCGTTACATTCCTTTAATTTATGAGTATAATAAAATTTGTAAGAATCTTTTGAATTCGACAATATTAGTGAAAATATTTCCCGAATTTAGACAAATGTTTTGCTAGCATTTGATTTATAATTGATAGAAAGGGTTATCAACGAAGGAGAGATCGTGGTGAGGAATTATCAGCTTTATTTAATAGAAGATGAATTTGCCGCCCATTACTTCGGAAGAGAGCGTATGTTTTTTCAGCTTTTTCAGGAACATGACATAGCAGAAGGTGAATTAAAATTTATTACCAACAAACAAATTACCTATATAACCAAGCCGTTAGAGGTTTTGAAAATTCATCAGTTGATTCAAAAACAACTTGGAAAAAAGAAGGGTTTTCGGGCTGAACATGGTACATACTCGATTGAATTAAGTGGAAAACTAAGCAAAGCCAAATTGAGGGTGTTCCAAGATTTAATCACGGTAGAGGCATCTGGAAGCTATGAAGCGGAAACCATTTTCTTTGAAGTGCTTAGAAAATGTGAATCCTCGTTTATGGCATTAGATCTCGACCATCAACGCTTTGGATGGTTAAAGCCTATTAAAGAGAGAAAATATGTCTAATCTTTTAAAAGTGAATATTGTATATTTCCGTTTTATTTAGTACACTGTATGGTAGACAACATGAAGGAGGAAGTTTTAATGAGTACAGGTCTATGGATTCTAGTTGTTGTACTAGCATTAGTAGCTGGTGTAGCACTAGGATTTTTCATTGCTCGTAGATACATGATGAGCTATTTAAAGAAAAATCCACCAATCAATGAACAAATGTTAAAAATGATGATGATGCAAATGGGTATGAAGCCTTCTCAAAAGAAGATCAACCAAATGATGTCAGCTATGAATAAACAGCAAGGCAAATAAACCTTGATATATCAGGGTTTGTCACTTGGTTAGAAAGTAATTTCTTATTAAAGGGGATAGTAACACTTAATCCTTCCTCTAAAAAATAAAGAATATTACTTAATCCTTTTAAATTGCACATACAAACCACTTTTTCTGTTGAATGATAAACCATTTAACGATGGGGTGGTTTTTTGCTGTATTTCAAACAAAAAGACGGAATATAATATGTTTATCAAATAATAAATTGGAGATTACATCATGATAACAAACTTCATTCTAACTGCATTCGTTGTGTTTCTTTTAATATGGGTTGTATTTTTGAAAAAGAAAGAAAAGCACAAGCCTCTAGAAAATAACCCATTGATAGATAGGCCAGAAAACAAGATACTAATAGATAATATTCTCAATAATGATACAGAAGGCGTTAAGAAAAGTTTTGAAAGCTATCGAGCAGCCCCTCATTCAAAATCTCAATTAGGTGAGTCTGCATTAGAATTAGCTATACAGAAGGATAATAAGTATATCGTTGCGTATTTAATTAAGTATGGAGCCATACCGAACGCAATAGAAAAGGAAAAAGCATTTAAGAGTGGAAATAAAGAGATAATTGAAATGCTTCAGACAGGTAACCATTTAAGATTAATAAGAGAGTATGAGTTCTTCAAGAAAACTAAATGATTATTTAGCTAGGACGCAAATTTTTAATGAGTTTTTTGAAAACTCTTTTATTAATAAATCCTATTGAAATATAGGATAATTAAGTCCATACTAGTTACGCTAACATTAAGTACATACATAAAGGAGCATTTTGTCATGAAAAAAGTTTTATCACTTATTTTATTATTACTTTTAGTATTAACTGCCTGTGGAACGCAGGAAAAAGAAGAAGCAAAGACAACCCCTGAACAAACAAAAACAGAAGAGGGTACAAGCGCTTCTAAAGATAGTGAAACGAAGAAAGAACTAACAGCAGAGGATCAAAAATTCACTAATTTAATGGTGGAAAAAAATTACGAAGCGGTTATTAAAGATGCAATTAACTTAAAAACGGAAGAACAAAAGAATTTCTATTACCTTGCTTCTGCTTTTATCAAAAATAATGAAATTCAAGCTAAATCATATGTCGATCCAACCACAAATGAGACAGACGTAAATGCTGCAAAAACGGATTATATGGTTGTCGTGAATTATTTAAATCGAGCAAAATATGTACCTGATGAAATCAAAGCTGAAGTAGATGAATTACGAAAAGTATCAGAAGAAAAGGCTGCATTTTACACAGAGGAACTCGAAAAACAAGCTGCGAAATAATCGAATAACGTCAGGGATAAGCACTCATACAAATGGGTGCTTTTTCTCTGAAAATGATAAGTGTCTTAATCTTTATTATTTTAATAATATTTGATAAAATAAACCTTCGGGTACGATGTAGTTAATGAATAAAAGTTAAGTTGAATGATGTGCGGGGGACGGTTATGAAAGTATTTTTAGAATTAGGCTGGTTTTTTAAGCAAGAAAAAAAAGCATACATATCAGGAATTTTTATTTTGCTATTCGTTGCATTGCTTCAACTTGTACCGCCAAGGGTTATTGGTGTGATTGCCGACCATATTAACGACGGTACTCTCACAAAAGGGTTACTCTTTGAATGGATGGCAATTTTAGTGGCCGCTGGTCTTGGGATGTATGTCTTGCGGTTTTTTTGGAGGATTATGATATTTGGTTCGGCAGTAAAGCTTAGCAGACAGTTAAGAAATCGGTTATATCAACACTTTACAAACATGTCTCCCTCGTTTTATCAAAAACGAAGGACCGGAGATTTAATGGCACATGCGACAAATGACTTAAGTGCCATTCAACAAACAGCTGGAGCGGGAGTCTTAACATTAGTGGATTCACTTTCAACAGGTGGGATGGTCCTACTTGCAATGGCTTTTACCATCAGCTGGAAGTTAACGTTGATTTGCTTAATTCCTATGCCATTTATGGCAATCCTAACAAATTGGTTTGGTACCATGCTGCATAAAACCTTTTACAAAGCTCAAGAAGCCTTTTCCGACTTGAATGATAAAACACAGGAAAGTATATCTGGTATCAAGGTGATTAAAACGTTTGGTCAGGAAAAAGAGGATATTGAGGATTTTAGAAAGCAATCAGAAGATGTCGTTCAAAAAAATATTGTCGTAGCCAAAATCGATTCATTATATGATCCAACGATTTCTATCATTGTGGGAATATCCTTTTTCCTTGCTATTACCTTTGGTTCAAAATACGTGTTGGCTGGGGAGCTATCGATTGGAGAACTCATTTCTTTTACCACTTATTTAGGACTATTAATTTGGCCGATGTTAGCATTCGGCTGGTTGTTTAATATTGTGGAACGCGGGCGTGCTTCCTATGACCGTGTCGCAGCATTGCTCCGCGAAAAATCGGATATTACGGACAAGAGTGATGCTTTAGACGTGGTGCCAAGCGGTGGTATCCACTATGAGATAGAGAATTTCACCTTCCCAGGCGAAAAAGAGCCATTGATAAAGGATATCTCATTCTCGATTAATAGAGGAGAAACACTTGGAATTGTTGGGAAAACAGGTGCTGGAAAAACAACCCTGTTAAAACTGCTTATTCGTGAATTTGAAGATTATCAGGGTGGAATTACCTTCGGAGATCATCCACTTCAAAAATATAAGATGGAGAAACTACGCGAGGCCATTGGCTATGTTCCACAGGATCATTTCTTATTTTCGGCGACCGTTGCTGAAAATATCGCTTTTACTAACCCTAACGCTCCGCGGGAAGAAATCTATAATGCTGCGAAATTAGCCTATATTCACGAGGATATTCTTCAATTTACGGAAGGGTATGAAACCATCGTAGGCGAGAGGGGAGTATCGTTATCAGGAGGTCAGAAGCAAAGGATTTCAATTGCTCGTGCACTTATGATGAATCCTGAAGTGTTAATCCTAGATGATTCTCTATCTGCAGTCGATGCCAAAACAGAGGAAGCGATTCTTTCCGCACTAAGAAAAAATCGTGATGGAAAAACAACGATTATTACTTCACATCGCTTAAGTGCCATCCAACATGCAAACTTAATACTTGTTCTGGATCAGGGCAAGGTGATTGAACGGGGAACACATGAAGACCTAATGGTAACAGGTGGTTGGTACAAGGAAATGTATTTACGTCAGCAGCTAGAGGAGTTGGTAGAGCATGGAGGACATTAAAATGGAAGACACAGCAAAGCTGTCTGAAAGAGAGCAAAGAAATGTTCTCTATCGCCTGCTCTCCTATACGAAACCACATAAGAAGGCATTAATCCTGGCGTTCAGTTTGCTGGTTTTAACAACCTTGGGAGAATTAGCAGGTCCGATGTTAGTAAAAATCTTTATTGATGATTACTTAACACCTGGAAATTTAGTATTTGAGCCCTTAGTGATTCTTGGAGTAAGCTATCTGGGAATACAGATCATTAAATCAATTCTGCTGTTTTTTCAGTTAGTAAAGTTTCAAGAGATTGCTTTAAAAATCATTCAACAGCTCCGAGTTGATATTTTTTCTAAGGTACAGTCACTAGGATTAAAGTATTTTGATCAAACGCCGGCAGGAAGTATTGTTTCAAGGGTGACGAACGATACCGAGGCCATCAAAGATATGTTTGTCACAGTACTTTCCACATTTATCCAAAGTGGATTTTTATTGACGGGTATTTTTGTGACCATGTTTATTTTAGATGTTAAGCTTGCACTGTTTTGTCTTATTTTTATACCATTAATTCTCTTAGTCATGAGTTTGTATCGAAAATTAAGCTCTCGTTTCTATTTAGATATGCGGGAGAGATTGAGTCAATTAAATGCAAAGCTTAGTGAATCCTTGCAGGGAATGAGTATTATTCAGGTATTCCGCCAGGAAAAAAGACTTCGTCAAGAGTTCGAAGACATTAATGAAAAGCACTATAATGCTGGGATGAAGAATATTAAGATTGATGCTTTATTGCTCCGTCCGGCCGTTGACTTAATTTTTATATTTGGATTAATCATTGTATTAAATTATTTTGGTATCACGTCATTAGATAGCCCGGTTGAAATCGGTGTGTTATACGCCTTTGTTAACTACCTAGAACGATTCTTTGAACCTGTGAACAATATGATGATGAGATTATCTTTATACCAGCAAGCGATTGTGGCTGGTGCTCGTGTATTCAGGATACTTGATAAGCAAGAATTGGCACCTGCACAAAATGAAGAAAGTGCTCTGTCGATTGAAGAAGGCAGAATTGAATTTAAGAATTTAACGTTTTCCTATGATGGCCAGCGCGATGTCTTAAAAAATATCTCCTTTACTGCACATCCAGGGGAAACCGTCGCACTTGTAGGACATACTGGGAGCGGTAAAAGCTCCATCATCAATTTATTAATGAGGTTTTACGAGTACGAGAATGGCGATATTTTAATCGATGGTCAATCGATTCGCAACTTTTCCAAGGATGAACTTAGAGAAAAAATGGGGCTAGTTCTCCAAGATCCATTTTTGTTTTACGGAACCGTAAGAGACAATATTACACTCCATCATCATCATTTAACAGATGAACAAGTGGAGGATGCAGCACATTTTGTTCAAGCGCATACGTTTATAGAAAAACTAGAAGATTCCTATGATCATAAAGTAGTGGAGAGAGGTTCTACCTTTTCAAGTGGTCAGCGGCAATTAATTGCGTTTGCAAGGACGATTGCAGCGAATCCAAAGATCCTCGTTCTTGATGAGGCTACTGCCAATATCGATACTGAAACGGAGGAAGCCATTCAAACAGCCCTTGCAAAAATGCGAAAAGGGCGGACGACAATTGCCATTGCCCACCGGTTATCGACGATCCAGGATGCCAATTTAATCCTTGTCTTGCACCAAGGGGAAATTGTCGAACGAGGCACACACCAAGAGCTATTAGCGCTTGGCGGGTTGTATCATAAAATGTTCCTATTACAAAATGGTGCAGTGGAGCGTTTAGAGGATGTTATTCATTAGAAAATAAAAATCCTGGCAAATTGCCAGGATTTTAAGTCACTTTAGAGACTCGCCACTCGGCGAGTTTTCTTTATATACTTTCGATTATATTCGTTTAATAGATGGTCTAGTTCCTGACTATAGTGAATCGCAATGGAGGAAGTCAGACCGTTTGTGACCGCAACTTGAATTAATTCAGTACGCTTTTTTTCGATTAGTGCAATGAGGTCTTGTTTGATCATAGCCGTGGTCCTTTCCGGAGAAACTCCAATAATAGAAAACATTGATAGAAAATTCGCTACCAATGTTTTACTAGTATAACCTAAGATGGGAATTTATTCAAAGACATTTGTAAAAAAACATCCAAAAAAAGTATGAAAATGGTAGATTACTTGTAATGTTTTTGAAGGAAATAGTAATAAACTTCTAGAGACACAAAATATTCATGTTAACCATTATCTTTTAGGGGAAAGTTTTGTTAAAATGAAACAGTATCGACTATACTGGGAGTGTTAATATGACGGATGTAAATATATTTTTAGCCCTAGGCGCTGGCTTTCTAAGTTTTATCTCACCATGCTGTTTACCGCTCTACCCTGCATTTCTTTCTTATATCACTGGGATGTCTGTTGGGGAATTGAAAACCGAGAATGCCATGCTGCAAAAGCGGAGTCTACTACATACTATCTTTTTCCTTATTGGATTTTCGGCTATTTTCATCGCCATAGGCTTTGGAACATCGTTTGTTGGCCGTTTTTTCATGGAGTATAAAGATTTAATCCGTCAACTTGGTGCAATCTTTATTGTGTTGTTTGGACTAATTATAGTTGGTGTATTTAAACCTGAGTTTTTAATGAAGGATCGTAAATTAGAATTTAAAAATCGACCTTCGGGCTTTATCGGGTCTATACTAATTGGTATGGCCTTTGCTGCTGGATGGACTCCATGTACCGGTCCAATTCTAACTTCCGTTATTTTACTTGCTGCTTCAAATCCTGGATCAGGTGTTTTATACATGACCGCGTACTCATTAGGGTTCGCCATTCCATTTTTAATCATGTCCTTTTTTGTCGGCAGAATGAAATGGATTCGCAGAAATAGCGGTAAGATTGTTAAAATCGGTGGTTGGTTCATGATTGTCATGGGTTTTGTGCTCTTTTTTGACTGGATGACTAAAATCATTACCATTTTCTCAGGAATGTTTGGTGGGTTTACAGGATTCTAATTCCCAAAACATTCACATTGATAATTATACAAAAATTTATTATAGTAATATCTGAAATTCTCAATATGTATTTCGGATTCTTAATTAGGAATTAGGGGTTGAAACCTATGAACTTCGTTGTTGTTTCTTCAATTGGAGCGGTCTTTATGGGGATATTTGCTTTATTTGTCCGCATGAAAGCTGCAAAGAAACCCACAAATGCATTAAAGATCATCCTGCCTCCGGTATTTATGTCAAGTGGGGCCTTAATGTATGTAGTACCACAATTTCGCTTATCTGCATTAGAAATTGCCGAGGTAGTAATTGTGGGAATGCTTTTTTCCATTCTGTTGATTAAAACCTCTAAATTTGAAATACGAGAGAACGAAATCTATCTGAAACGCTCGAGAGCATTTATGTATATATTGGTCGGACTATTAGTGGTTAGGCTTGGTTTAAAATCCATTTTAAGCACCACGATTGACTTTGGAGAACTAAGCGGGATGTTCTTCCTGCTTGCGTTTAGTATGATCGTTCCGTGGCGGATCGCGATGTATTTGGATTATAAAAAGCTTTATAAGCAGCTTCATGGAAATTGATGTAGGACACTGATTCTTTTGGGGTCAGAGGTTTTTTTATGCGGTTTATGGAATCGATTTTTAAAATCATTTTCATGAGACCCATTTACTTTGATAAATGTCGATTTTGGGCCTCATGAACTGTTCATGAGGCCCATTTTCTCTTATGAATATCAATTTCGATCTTCATGAAGCATTCATGAGACCCATTTACTTTGATACCTGTCAATTTTGGGCTTCATGAACCAATCAACAAAAATAAAAAACCGTCACAATTGGACGGTTTAAAATAAGTGCTCATAAGGAGCGACATCAATTCGATTTTCAAAAAGCTTTTTTCGTAGAAACTTATGATCTCTTTTTGGTGTTGCTTGGATATAACCGCGGATGACAAGTTCTTCAGTGATTTTTGGTATTTTTTCATTAAGCGCTAGCTCACCGATTTTCCCGGCTATTTTATGCCTGGCAACGTCACGAAAGAGCTCAGGCACAGGGCTGACTAAATCTTCTAATAGTGTTTTTTCATTCTCGCCCCATAAATGACGAGTTTGATTCACATAGTATTCTTCCCAGTCCATCACCGATTTGCCATCTTCTTTTGGCATTTTCTTTAAGAACTTACGGAACATAAAAAATCCGCCAATCGCCATTGCCCCAGCAAAGGCAAAGATCCATATTAGAATAAACCAGAGAAACCAACCAGTTAACTGCATTAAAATCACCCACATATTACTATTTTCATCTACTTATTATAGTCTGAACATAGGGTAAAAGACAAGTAATCACTTAATTACCAAGGAAAATTACAATTTTAAGTGCGATTGCAAAAGTTGTCGAAAAAATGACAATAACGCCAACTCTATTGAAATTTACCATATTTCATTGTATTATGATTACAAATAGTAAATACCTTTTTCACTATAATAATTACGGGGCTGAATGGGGTACTGGTGTCCTCCACAGTCTTCAAAACTGCTTGAGACCTGCGTGCCAGGTCTGGTGAGTTCGATTCTCACACAGTCCCGCCAACCCAATATTACTTA
This sequence comes from Neobacillus niacini, assembly GCF_036961885.1. GTDB lineage: Bacteria > Bacillota > Bacilli > Bacillales > Cytobacillaceae > Neobacillus > Neobacillus niacini_H. The sequence continues at coordinate 10,864 of NZ_JBALNQ010000029.1, forward strand.
CTATTTTCCCTTCAGAGTCTCTCTCGTGTTTTTTACGGGGATTTTGCAGATTGTTTAGTGAGACTGTAGAGAGATTCACTCTTAACCACCTAAATTGTAGGGGGTTATTTTTATGTAGAAATTTTGGATGGTGAACCAAACCAAAAGTATGTGTGCTATGCATTAAGCCTCACGGTGACCCACACTGTGAGGCTTCTTTCATACTAAGCACCCTAGGCAAGAAGTTACAGGCAATATTGACATTAATAGCAGTAAATGTAAAGAGGAGAGCAGCGAGCGCTTCCTCTTTTTTACTGTTTTCTCTTGGGAACTGGGTAATATTAGGATAGTTTCTTAGATGCAAATTCAGAAAAGAAAATATCTTCATAGAAAAGCTCGTTTTTTCTGAATGCTAGATAATATTGAATATCACAAGATATTAAGCTTTCATGAATGGGAATGTATACTAAATCACCTTTTTCAATTTCATTATTGAAAGCATGCGAAGGTAGGAATGATACCCCATTTTGGCAATGAATCAGTTCCTTTATTAACTCAATTTGATTGGTGGTGATCCTTTTTCTTGATTTAATATTTTCGAAAATGGTTTGATTTTTTGCAAAGGGCTTGTAGAAAATTAAAAATTGGTCTTCTAAATCTTTGATTTTTTTTATGGATTTTTTTCTAGCGAGTGGATGCTTGTTTGAAACCACTAACCCATATTTTTCATTGAAAACCGGGTAGGAGGCTAATTGCTTATTGTTAATAGGTGTGGTTACAAAAGCTAAATCAAGATTCTCTTCGATCAATGAATTGACAATCAGTGACTGGTCCATGATGAGAAGATTTATATTTTTATTTCGGACTTCATGCAACTGATTAATTTTTTCATAAATAAAAGGATGCGTTAAGGCGATCGCACTTCCAACCGTTATTAAATTTTCATCTGCAGTTTGGTTGATTACCATTTTTGCTGTTTTTAACGTTTCCATCACTTGTTGAGCATATGGAAGAAAGAGCCTCCCTGCCTTTGTTAATTCTACACTGCGCTTTCCTGTTTTACCTCTGACGAACAATTCCTGACCCAGTTCTTCTTCTAAGTTGCGAATTCTATTCGTGACTGTGGGCTGAGGTACAAATAGGTTCTTTGCTGCCTCTGTGAAGTTTCCATTATTACAGACATATAGAAATGTTTCCAAAAACAGTAAGTTCATCCTAAGCATCCCCTTCCAATTTTTATAAAATTAATATTCTGAATATTGATAATTTAATAAATTTATTATATCATGTATTTAACATAAGTAAATGATTAATCACAATGAGTAAACGTAAAATCAAGGTGGAAATACAAAAAGTTTATGATTATATAAAAAATAGGCATTTCACAAGTGTGTATCGTATCTTTTACACTGATTTTAAGATATAAAAAAATTCTGATGATTCAAAAATTACATCTATCCTTTGAAATCAGATTTGTAAACTAAATAAAAGTGAATGGGTGGGTTTGAAAAATGAATGTAAAAGGTGAAATTATTGTGGATGCTAGCCAAGAAGAAGTTTGGAACGCTTTGAATGATCCGGAGGTTCTCAAGAATGCAACCCCTGGGTGTAAAGTTTTATCTGAAGTCGAGCCTGACAATTACAAGGCAGAAATCATACTTGGAATCGCAGCAGTACGCGGCGAATATGAAGCGGAGATTAAAATCCTAGAAAAATCAGCACCAAACCGCTACCAGCTTCTTATGAAAGCTGACAGTAAAATGGGATTTATAGAAGGAAATGCAATCGTGGAACTTGATTATAACGAGCCAAAGACAACCATTCGATATGATGGGGAAGCAAAAGTTGGAGGCGTGATTGCAGGGGTTGGACAGCGCATCTTGTCCGGCATTGCCAAAATGATCGTGAAGGATTTCTTTAAGAAAATCGCTAAGGAAACAAAAGCAAGAGCAGCTTTTGAAATGGAATAGGAATATACGATTTAGCTAGGAAAAGAGGGATACTGTGAAACCAGCAGTTTTTGAATATCATACTCCAACAGAACTTAATGAAGCATTGGATTTATTGGAGGAATTTGGTTTTGACGCCAAAATTATGTCGGGGGGACAGAGTCTAATCCCGATGATGAATATGCGTCTAGCGCGCCCTAAAGTAATTATCGATATTAATAACATTTCTGACCTCAATTATATTCGTGTTAATGATTCCGTTGTTCAAATTGGTGGTATGACTCGTCATTATCAAGTGGAAGAGTCGGAGAAAATTAGTCAAGTTTGTCCCTTGTTGTCTGAAGGGATGAAATTAATTGGACATTCTCAAATAAGGTCTCGTGGGACCATTGGGGGCAGTGTGGCACATGCTGATCCTACGGCCGAACTTCCTGTAATGCTAGCGACATTGGGAGCGACGATTACTCTCGCATCATCAGATGGATTAAGAACAGTTACGACGGATGAATTCTTTATCACCTATATGACAACGGCGATGGAAATGAATGAAATTCTAGTTTCAGTCGAAATTCCCTTACCGCCAAAAAGAACGGGATTTGCAATCGATGAATTCACATTAAGAAAAGGGGATTTTGGAATCGTCTTGGCAGCGGCGATGGTAACGCTCGATGAAGAAGGTAAGATAAGCGCTGCTACCCTCTGCCTGGGAGGGGTTGACGGAGTTCCTGTCGTTTTAGAAGAAGTGACAGAGGGGTTAATCGGACATTTTCCTGACGATGAGTTGATCAGTGAGTGCTGCAATTTAATTGGGGAGTTCATTGATCCTGAGCCGGATGTACATGCAAGTGCGGAATATCGAAAAGATTTAAGTATCACTTATGCTAAGCGTGTTTTACTATTGGCTAGCAATCGAGCTAGTATTTCGGAGGTGAAATGATGTCGCAAAGTAATTTAAGAAACATTACATTTTCCGTGAATGGAAAGGGATATAACGTACAAGTGGAGCCCAGGATGTTATTATCCGATGTGCTGCGCGATGAGCTTCGTTTAACAGGGACACATGTTGGCTGTGAGCATGGAATATGTGGAGCATGTACGGTCATCATGGATGGTCGGCCTATAAGGTCCTGCCTAGCCTTTGGCGTTCAAGCCGATAAAGCAGAGATTAAGACAGTAGAAGGATTAGCTGAAAACAGCTGTGACTTTCATCCATTACAGCAAGCGTTCTGGGAAAAACATGGGCTCCAATGTGGTTTTTGCACCTCTGGAATGCTGATGACCGCTTATGATTTTCTTGAAAAAAATCATAATCCTACCCGGGAACAAATTAGGGAAGGAATCTCCGGTAATCTTTGCCGTTGTACAGGATACCAGAATATCGTCGAAGCCGTTGAATTGGCTGCGGAAATAATCAATAAGAAAAAAGAAAGTTTAGAAGGACCTGCTGATAAAAGGATGGTATTTCCTAGCGCGGAGGTGGAAGTATGACCATTGGCAAAAGTGTAAAGCGGATTGAGGATCCGCGCTTACTTATAGGTAAGGGTCAATATGTTGGAGATATCCTGCTGCCAGATCAATGTGAAGCGGTTATCGTTCGCAGCCCGCATGCTCACGCAAAAATTCTCCGAATCGATACCGAAAAGGCAAAGCAATTACCAGATGTTCAGTTAATCTTGACTGGTGATGATTTGCCCAAGGACCTTGAGGCAATTCCAATGCGTCTTGCACCAAATGAAGCGTTAACGATGGCTTTGCAGTATCCGCTGGCAAAAGAGAAAGTTCTGTATGCCGGGGAACCGGTTGCGCTCATTGTTGCCTCAAACAGATATATGGCAGAGGATGCGGCAGAATTAATAGATGTATATTATGAACCGCTGGACCCAATCATTGACGTCCATCAGGCACTGCATCCTGACACTGAGATATTGCATCCGAAAATTGGGAGCAATGATCTCTTTCTGCTCCATTCCAAAAAAGGAGATATTGATGAACTTTTAAAAAATAGCCCCTATCAACTGGAAGAAGATTTATATGTACAAAGGCATTCAGGTATTCCATTGGAAACAAGGGGGCTCCTAGCTTTTGTAGATGAGAATAAGCGCTTGACTGTATATGGACCAACAAAAGTAGTCCATTTTAATCATCAAATTCTTTCCAGGCTTTTAAAGAAAGATAAAAAAGAAATCCGGTTTATTGAGACAGATGTAGGCGGCGGATTTGGTCCAAGGGGAGAGTTTTATCCAGAAGACTATCTCATTCCTTATGCGGCACTTAAGATTGGGAAGCCTGTTAAGTGGATTGAGGACCGTCTGGAACATATGAAAGCGACGAACCATTCTCGTGAGCAGAAGCATCATGTGGTCGTAGGATTTGATGAAACAGGGAGAATCCACGCTTTTAAAGATGAAATTTATGTTGATACGGGTGCTTATATTCGTACGCATGGCATTACGGTTCCGGTTTTGACACAGGGATTGTTAGCCGGACCTTATGATATCCAAGGATTAGATTTCAAAGTACATGTCGTTGCAACCAATAAGACCCCAACTGGTACCTATCGTGGACCTGGCAGATTTGAAGGAACGTTTGTCCGGGAGCGGGTGATCGATTTGGTCGCAAAGAAGCTTAATTTAGACCCGACTGTCGTAAGAGAAAGGAATTTAATTCAACCAAATCAAATGCCGTATACGAATGGAATTTCAGCCTTAGGGCAGTTAGTTGAATATGATAGCGGTGATTATCCACAAATCCTTGCTATTGCTAAGGAAGAAATGGACTGGGAGAATTTCCATAAAAGAAAGGCTCAAGCTGAACAGAATGGAAAGTTTATAGGTCTAGGGTTTGCCATGTTTGTTGAAAAATCTGGACTAGGGCCTTGGGAGTTTTGCGAAGTTGAGTTTGCAGGAAATGGAGAGTTGATTTGTAAAACAGGTTTAGCGGATGTTGGTCAAGGTGTAGAAACAGCACTTGCCCAGATTTGCTCCGAGCAATTGGGAATTCCATATTCAAAGGTAAAAGTTATCCATGGAGATACCGATGTGGTAGAAAAGGGGAACGGTTCTTTTGCAACCAGAGGGACGGTAGTTGGCGGTTCTGCCGCATATTATGCATCGGCTGAACTGAAAAAGAAGATTTTGCAGGTTGCTGCTGACCAATACCATCTTCCAAGTGAAGATCTCGATATCAAAGAGGAAGTAATTACCCAAGTTACAACGGGGCTAAAGCTTTGTTCCATCTCATCTATCCTAAAAGTGGCGAAAGCACAGGGGATTGAACTACGTGAAAAATACACATTTTCAATCGATCATATGTCCTATCCTTATGGAATCCATGCCGCGGAGGTTGCCGTTGATTTGGAAACAGGAAAAGTGAAGATTGAAAAGTATTATATTGCTTATGATGTAGGCAAAGCAATTAATCCGATGCTTGTCAAAGGGCAACTTGTTGGTGGAATGGCACAGGGTCTGGGGGGAGCCATGTATGAGGAACTTCGATATGACGACAACGGACAGCTCATCACAGGATCCTTTATGGACTATTTGCTGCCGAGTTCAATGGAAGTTCCGGAAATTGATATTAATATCTTGGAGATTTCCCCTTCTCCATTAAACCCTTTAGGTGCCAAAGGAGCAGGTGAAGGAGGTACAGTTGCCGTAGCACCGGCCATTGCCAATGCGATTAGCCATGCGTTGGAAAAATATCCACTCCATCTAACTTCCTTGCCAATTCGACCTGAACAGATCAGAGAGGCCATAAAAAAAGGGCCATCTATTAGGGGTTAAGAAATATAAATAATTGAAGAAAAGGTGATGTTGATAGTGGTGAATGCAGTTAAAGACATTAAGTCTGATGTGTGTATCGTTGGAGCTGGGCCGGCAGGATTGCTTTTAGGACTGCTTTTGGCCAAACAGGGATTAGAAATCACGGTGCTTGAGCAAAATCCAGACTTTCACAGAGAATATCGCGGTGAAATTACCCAACCGCGTTTTGTCCAATTAATGAAACAATTAAATTTATTAGATTATATTGAGTCGCATGATCATGTGAAAATCCCTGAGGTGACAGTGTTCCATAACAGTAATCCAATCATGAATCTTAAATTTGATAGTTTAATTGAGGGGGAAAGCTACTGTGCAAGGCTGACACAACCCACTCTTTTAGCAGGGCTCCTTCATAAAGCAAAGGAATATCCAAACTTTAAGCTTCTCTTTAATACGAAAGTAAGAAACCTTATAAAAGAAGGAGATAAGACGGGTGGCGTATATGCTCAGGCAAAGCCAGGCGAGCAAATCAATTTCTTGAAGGATGAAGTATTTGTTGGAGATTTGAATGTCCATGCAAGAGTTACAGTGGGCGTAGATGGAAGAAACTCTACCATTGAAAAGCTTGGCCAGTTTGAAGTGGACCTTGAGTACCACGATAATGATTTATTATGGTTCTCATTTGAAAAGCCAGAACATTGGGACTACAATATTTATCACTTTTATTTTCAGAAAAACTATAATTACCTATTCCTTCCAAAACTAGGAGGATACATTCAATGTGGAATTTCATTAACAAAAGGTGAATACCAGCAAATAAAGAAGGAAGGCATTGAATCGTTTAAGGCAAAAATAATTGAAGATAATCCTATATTAAAGGACCACTTTGAATATGTAACAGATTTCAAGGATTTCGTTCTTCTTCTATGCAAAATGCGCTATGTAAGAGATTGGGCAAAGGATGGACTTTTACTCATCGGTGATGCAGCCCACTGCGTGACTCCATGGGGAGCAGTAGGAAGCACTCTAGCCATGGGAACGGCTGTAATTACAGCGGATGTTCTGTATAAAGGTTTCAAGAACAATGATTTATCACTCCAAACTCTTAAACAGGTGCAAAGTAGACGTCATGAAGAGGTAAAACTAATCCAAAACCTTCAAACAACATTGGAGAAATTCTTGACAAGACAACCTGTTAAGAAGGAACTGGCTCCGCTTATGTTTAATATTGCAACCAAAATGCCAGATATCAGAGAGACCTATAAAAAATTATTTACGAGAGAAAAGCCGCTTGATATTGATGATGCCTTTATTTTTGAAAGTGATAAAACGTCAGATAGGATAGAACATATCAGCATCTAGGGCGAAGAAAATGCATGTTTTTGAGAAAACTAGTTTACAAGGAGAGTCTCAAATATGTTTATTACCAAACATGAAGATGGGTTTTTATATATTGTGAACCAATATGATCATTCCAAACAGGCAGGGCAAGTGGCAAGGCATTGGGGGAACGAGGATTTTATTCGACCACAGTATTTTAGCTCTATGTGTCTAGGCGTTGAAAAGCATGATATCGGCTGGATTGAATCTGACGAAAAAGTGTTGTTCGATAAGGTAAAAAGTCAGCCCGTTCCTTTTTTAAGTGTCAACTTGCTGCAACACGTTGATTTTTACGGGAAAGGGTATGAAAAAGTAAAAGCTGAGGATACTTATGCGGGTCTATTGGTTGGAATGCACTGGATGGGGCTTTATACTAGCCGTTTTGGTTATGATCCTTCTTTCACCTTTAATATTCCGCAAGACCTAGCTCCCCAAATTAATGAAACCATCACCCATATGCAAAAAGAATGGGTGGATCTAAAGATGGAATTATGGAAAAAAAAGGGTCCGAGAAGCGAATTTGAAAACCATTTGTGGATGAACTATGAGATTGTTCAATTCATGGATCGTTTGTCTCAATACGTGTCGATGCATAAGCATGATACAACCAATAAATTAGTGATGGGACCTGTTAGAAGAAATTTAGAAAACAAAGGAACGATGATCACAGTCCAGGGACAAGGGGATGGAACCATTGTTGTTGATCCTTTCCCATTTGCATCTCATGTTGAAACGACAGTTAAGCAGCGGAAAATTCCAAATGTAAAATATGCTACGCACAGTGAGGTTTATAAAGCTTTGGAAGAAGCAGAATACGAAGAAGTAAAATGGACATTTGTTCCCCCAGTGGAAAAGAAGACTGTGGAGCAAGTAGAATTTGAAAGTGTTAATTAATTTTAAGCGTTGGGTTTAAGTGATTTCGGAAGATTTAAATTTTAGGAGGATGAAAAATGACCAAAGAATTTCGTTTAGGCTTAATCGTACCTAGTTCAAATACCACGATGGAGAAAGAAATTCCAGCGATGCTTAAAGCTCGTGAAGAAATAATCAAGGATGAAACGTTTACCTTCCATTCCAGCCGTATGCGCATGAAGCATGTAACGAAAGAAGAATTAGCAAAAATGGACATTGATAGTGACCGTTGTGCCTTAGAGCTTTCAGATGCACGCTGTGATGCCCTTGCATATGCTTGTCTCGTTGCCATTATGTCTCAAGGTCCAGGGTATCACTGCCTGTCAGAAGACCGACTTTCTAAAGTGGCGAAAGATAATAGTTCACCTGTACCAGTCGTAAGCAGTGCGGGTGCTTTAATTGAAGGTATTAAGGCAATTGGGGCAAAAAAAATCGCGATTGTGACTCCTTATATGAAGCCATTGACGAATATGGTAATCGAATATATCGAATCGGAAGGAATTAAGGTGACAGATTCGATAAGTCTAGAAGTTGCAGACAATTTGGAAGTGGGGAAACTCGATCCCTTTAACCTTATTAATATTGTTGATGATTTAGATGTGAGCGAAGCAGATGCCGTTGTTTTATCAGCATGCGTTCAGATGCAGTCATTGCCTGCAATCCAGAAAGTACAAGAAAAATTAGGCAAACCTGTTCTTTCAGCTGCCGTTTCAACTGTTTATAAACTATTAAAAGAACTCAATTTGAAACCAGTCGTACCAAATGCGGGTTATCTTCTATCAGAGGAATTTAATTCTGCTGCAGTAGGAGAGTAACCCAAATCAGTGAATTACGAAAAATAGGGGGAAGAAATAATGGCAAAAATCTTAATCCATTTGACACATGGACCAGAGTCACCAACTCAAGCAGACCGCGCATTTTTAATCGCAAAAACGGCGATTAGAGAAGGTCATAAAGTATCCATGTTTCTTGCAGGAAGTGCCGTACAATTAATAAAAAATGAGCATTTAGACACTACAATCGGAATTGGCGATGGAGTTACTCTATTAAGGGAATCCTTCGATGAGATTATATCCGGTGGGGGAGACATTTTTCTATCAAGAATTTCCTGTGGAGCCCGTGGAGTTAATGAACAGGAGCTTAGCGGTAAAAAGGTTGAGCTTGCGGAACCTAATGTACTTGTCCAGCTAACAGTTGACCATGACCGAGTAATTACGTATGGATAAAGGAGCGGATGTTCATGAACCGAATTTGGGATTCTTATTTGGATGAACGTGATAAGCAAGTCTATCAAAATGCAGGGCTGGGAAGCAGGATGGGAATCGGCAAAAAACCTGGTCTTGTGATTGTCGACGTACAATATGGCTTTACAGGGGACTCCCCAGAGGATATTCATAAGTCCATTTTAAACTATCCAACCAGTTGCGGAGAAACCAGTTGGAAAGCAATTGGGCATATTAAAAACTTGCTTGATACGGTAAGAGAGGCGAAACTTCCTGTTTTTTATACGGTGATTGAAGGAAGCAGAACCTATAGGAATGAGGGTGTGGCCATTAAAGGTAACATTTTTGACCATCCTAATCTTTTAGAAGGTGAAAAAGGAACGAAAGTGGTTGAGGAGCTTAAACCACAATATGGGGAAGTGGTGATCTCTAAGAAAAAGCCTAGTGCCTTTCATGGTACACCTTTGAGTTCCTATTTGACAGCCAATCAGGTTGATACAGTGATTGTAGCAGGCTGTACAACAAGCGGATGTGTGCGGGCAACTGTAATTGACGCTTTCTCGAACAATTATAAAGTGATTGTTCCAGAAGAGTGCTCATTTGATAGAGGGATTACTTCTCATGCTATCAATCTATTTGATATGCAGCAGAAATATGCAGATGTGCTTCCTGTCGAGGAAGTGATTAAGCAAATACGCAGCATCAAGGCAGTCGTATAAAGTGAAAGTTAGCTAAAAGCACTGTTAAGAAGGATGTTTTGTGGACTGTTGCTGGTATACGAATCGAGGATATGATAAAATTTAGAATAAAACATTGGTAAAAGGAGACACCTAAATGGATACAGAAATGAAAGGATTAGGTATCCAGTCTTTGGAGTTAGGATTAGATATTTTAAAAAAAATCAGTGATAGCGGACGGTCTCTTTCTATCACTGAAATTTCTGAAATGTGCGATATATCCAAGAGTAAATTACACAGATACTTGACCAGTTTCTGCCGTACAGGCTTTCTCCAGAGAAATTCTACTCTCCAATATTCAATCGGGCCGGCGCTGGTTGCAATCGGAAATAATGCAATGAATGGGCACGATATCAAAGACCTGGCAAAGCCTTCACTCATTAAATTAAGGGATCTGTTTAATGAGACGGTGTTCTTGTCGATTTGGAGAGGAGATGCACCTTACCCTATCGAAATTGAAGAGAGCATGCGCCAGTTCACAATAGGAATAAAAGTTGGCCATAAAGCCAGTATAGTTTTCACTACTGCCGGAAGGTTGTTTGCTGCGTTTTTACCTGTGAAGGAGCTTCAACCATATATAGATAAAGAAATTCTTGCACATCATCTTGACCCGGTTAAATTTCAAGCCGACCTTTCTTTTATTAGACAAAATGGATATTCAGTAACGGAAGATTTCCTAGTTCCTGGCGTGGTTGCAGTGGGGTGCCCCGTATTTGATCGGGATCACAGAATCATGGCAACCATTACCATCGTGGGAATAAAAGGTGTAATGGATGTGTCAAGCGATTCACCAATCATTATTGCGTTAAGAAATGAGTGTATGAATTTAACCGAGGAATTACGTTCTAAACTATATAAAATCATTTAAAAAATACTCGTAAAAAAACAATGGATGCCCTCTACTAATAGAGGATTTTCCATTTTTTTTTTGAAAATATATTAATAAATTGGATAATGATATAAAAATTTAATATTTAACACTTTCAATGAAGCCCTGTATAATTTAAATTATTGGAAAATTCATAAAAATATAACTTTACATATAGGAAGGTGAGTAAAAATCGAAAAAGAAGTCTATCAAACGATGAAATATGAAGCGGACTCGAATGGAACCGTCATGTGCGGGCATTGTCCTGTTCTTTGTAAAATAAAACCGCTCGGATATGGGGCGTGCCAGATGTATAAGAATATCGATGGGGAAGTTGTCCGCGACAGGCCATTGACTCTCCCAACTGAAAGGGTAATGTTTAATTATGATGAAGAAAGGGTCTTGTCGCAACCGCTGATTCATGCTTCGGGGGCTGGAACAGAATATCCAGACTTTGTGCCTGCGCCTGGTATCATCGAATCACACATAGATGGAATTGACGTTGTTACATGTATAACTGAGGTCCCATTATCCTACTGTAGTGTAAAAGTGAAGATTGATACCAATATGGATATTGGTTCAGAAGGTTCTGTTGTGCGCAGAGGTAATCATGTTGTTGGCCATGTGACAACCGAAGAATATGGTGCAAAGATGCTCGCCATTGGTGGAATTCATTTAATTAGTAATAAAGGCGGGTTTCAAGTTGCTCGAACGATGGCGGATATTTGTAATCGACTCCCTGTTTATTTACAAATTCAAGGTGGTGCACAGTTAGAGCTTCAGTTAGGTGGTACTCCTATCATTAACGGGGAAAAGGAAGAGTATATGCGTGTTGGCTGCGGAAGCGCGACACTTGGAATCTTTGGATCTGAATTTATAGATGTTGCAGATGAGACGATTGTCATTGACCCACATGTCACGGGATTGCTTACTGAACATGCTGTTGGCAGAATGTTAGGAATGCCTTATTCGGGAATCACTCCAGTCGGCCGCAGGTCAAGCATTGGTCGTTATTTTGGAACACCGGGAGCAGGTATGGGTGGTACGAATATCCAACGGCCGGTTGATGCAATCGCTAAAGTGGATATGGACCTGGCGTGGCCTGGCATGACCGTGTTTGTCGTTGATACAAACGGTCAAAACGCCGCACTACTAAGGTTAACTCAAGACGAAGCCTTCCATGAAATCCCTCTAACAACTAAGGCTGCAGAAATGCAAAGAAGAATCGCAGAGTCCTCCGAACCGTCTATGGTTCATGTCCAGTTCACTGGGGGGATAGGGGGGAGTGCTCGAGCAAGCATTTCCGAGATGCCAATAGAGGTCAATAAGGCTGTACACACAGGGAAAATAAACATTACGATGTGTGGGGCTCCGGTTTCCTTAATGCCGGGTGGCAACATCATTATTTCTGCAGATGTAAGTAAAATCCCAGCTGGTTCATTTTATGTGACTCCAACTCCTGCAATCATTGTACCGGTGGAGTACACGATGACACGTGCAACTTTCCAACGTATAAAAGGCAGATATCAATCGCTTCAAAACTTGAATAATTTCCTAGATAACAAGGATACTCAATTATTATGATTTGGGAAGCGACCAAAGTTCAATTGTCTCCGGCGAAAATCCTTCTCCAGTGCGGGCCCTTAAATATGACGATAGAAGCTTATCGCAAAGGGGAACCATGTAAGAGGGCCATTGAGGCCGCGGTTACAACGGCATTAAATGGTTTACTCGAGGTAGCAAAACATCGAGAGACTTGCAGTACATGGATAAAAGATATCCAAGATAATCCAGAAAATCCATTGCCTGTTACATCGATGATTCATGCAACTAGGTCTGTTCATGATGAAATGGTGACACCCATGGCTGCGGTAGCTGGGACGATTGCGGAATTGTCTGCGAATTCCGCCTATCAAGAGGGTGCAACCCTAGTAATCTGCAATAATGGCGGGGACATTGCCTTACGTATGGATCCTGGTGAATGCGTGACAGTTGGGATTAATAAAGGCCTTAAGAACCGAACTGAGTTATCAGGAAAGTTAAAAGTAGATAGTACGAGCGGTATTCGTGGAATTTGTACATCTGGATTGGGTGGACGAAGTTTAACGTGCGGAATCGCTCAATCCGTTACCGTTCTTGGTGCTATAGGATCTGTGGCAGATGTTGCGGCAACATTAATTGCTAATCATGTTTCAGCTGAACATCCTAATATCTCTAGGAAGCCAGCAGAAGAATTGCAGCCAGATACAGACATTGCAGGATTATTGGTCACCGAAAGTGTAGGTGAACTTCCACTAGAAATATGGAAAAGTGCGCTACAACACGGCGTGTTGGAGGCAGAACGCCTACTAGAGTTAGGAGTTATAAGTGCTGCTGTTTTACATGTAGGTCCCTTAAGGGCTACAATACCAAATAAGATTCCTGGGCTTGAATTTGCATAAATATTTAATTAAATAAGAGAGAGTCGCCCTCAAGTATACTTATAGGCAGCTCTCTCTTTTTTGATGGATACTTATAGAGGTTTTATAAATGGTCATCTTTAGCCTGGTTTCACGAGCTAGTTCTAAAGAGAATCATGTTTTTACTATAAAACACATGAAAATAAAAAAAACTTATTGCTCCATAAATTTTAGGTATTTCCAATTGGATATCATATGGCCTATTATTATCTTAATAATACGAAAGTTATGAAAATTATAATCACTTTCGTACCTATTGTCTATTAAAATAATGGATTGGAGTTGGAAATGTGGAGAATAAAGTAGAGAAAAATCATGGGAATCAGGATGATTCCTATGAATATGCGTTTGAAAGTGTACCAGTAGATAAACGAAGATCACTTTCCCGTTTAACCCTAGTTCTTGCGGGTTATCCTATTGCATTGTCTAACTTTGTAATTGGTGGTTCAGTAGGGGTTAACATGTCATTTTCAGATGCTTTAGTTGCTATCTTTGCAGGAAATGCAATCTTGATCGCTGTCGTAATAGCGATGGGAATTCTCGCCTTTAAAACTGGCCTTTCGACTACCTTTCTATCAAAAAGAGCGTTTGGAAAAAGCGGTTCTCACATTTTTGCCGTATTACTAGCTTTGTCTGCGATCACTTGGACATCTGTGAATGGTGATATCTTTGCCAGGATGATTAAGGCAACTTTTGGCTGGTGGCCACTACCAGTAGCCATCACTGCAATATTAGTTATTTTCATGTGGTTATATTCCGCATTGAAAGGATTTAAGGGACTCGAAACAATTAGTAAGTTTGGTGTACCAGCTGCTTTAGTGTTAACGGTTTATAGTGTCTATAAAGTTTGGTCAACTAGTAATGGTTTTGAAAGCGTATTCAGTTATGTTCCAACTTCCACGATATCATTTACAGCAGCTACTGCCGCAGTTGTAGGTGGATGGATTTATGGTGCAACGATTACTCCTGATGTCTGTCGCTTTGCGAAACGAAAAATACATGTAGTTATCGCAGGATCGGTTGCATTTAGTATTGGATGTTTAGGATTTCAAATTGCTGGTATGTTAGTTGCAATTAGTACTGGAATTGGTGATTTCACTGCCGCAATGGGGGCATTAGGACTATTATTTTTAGCTTTTTTAGCAGCATTTTTTTGTTTATGGACAACTCAAGACAAGGATATTTACGCTGGAAGTTTGGCGTTACAGAACATCATTAATGATACAAAGTATTCTGGTAAAATCAAACACAAACATAATGCGCTAGTCATAGCGAGTATTGCAGCCATTTTTGCAGCTTTAGGTATCTATTCATATATCATGCCTATCATCCAATTTTTAGCGATTCTAATACCTCCTGTACCGGGGATTGTTATCGCTCAGGAATTGATAGTGAAAAGATCAAAAGAAGATCGTCAAGTAAGTGTTACTTCCATAATTGCTTGGTTAGTCGGTGGGGTTTTAAGTTTCATTTCATTACAAACTGGATTGTTAATTCCTCCACTTGTCGGTATCATCTCAGCTGGATTATCTTATATTCTTCTAGAAAAACTAATGTACAAAAATGTAACCATCATGTCTACAAAAATAGATGAGAATGGTATTCAACAACAAAACTAGTAGGGTTTAATATAAAAATTTACACTTACAAGAAATAAAAATAGGAAGGGGACAACTGAAAAATGGGAAAGTCCTATTGGGAGTGGAACTCAGTATTTAACTTAGATCCAGCAAAATCAGCTTTACTTGTTATTGATATGCAAAACGGATTTGTTGAGGAAGGCTCCCCCCTTGAAGTACCGATGGCACGTGAACAAGTTCCAAATATGGAAAAGTTAATTTCATTTTGTAGGAGTCAGAACATTCCAGTTATTTATACTGAATTTTGTGTAGGACCAGATTTTTATTATGACTTTTATTGGAAGATGGCCGCACAAAGAGGTATTAATCTTGAAGAACCGGGGTGTAGTTTTTGGGATGGGAAATATGAAACGAGGATTATATCAGAGCTTACTCCGTTACCAGGAGAACGAGTCATCAAAAAATGTGGGTATGATTGCTTTGCAGAAACTGAGCTAAATCAAATTCTTCAATCCTTAGGTGTCTCTACTCTATTGATTACTGGTACGGTGCTGAACTGGTGTGTTGATAGCACGGTCAGGGCAGCCTACCACCGTCATTATAATGTTACAGTAATCTCGGATGCGGTTAGTACGTACGATCATGCGGGAGCAACTGCTGAGCAGTGGCATAGAATGGAACTTAACCTTATTGCAGAAGCATTTGGAACAGTCCTTTCAACAGATGAAACAATAAAGGAACTTACGAGAATTGGCTTTACAACAGGATTGACTCTCTGAATTTGTGGATGCAAAGTACCAGATGGACGGTTCTTTAAGGGTCAATCGGAAGTTTTGCGCGTGAAAAAGGCCGACTAGCGGATAGGAGCTAGTCGGCCTTTTGTGCTAATAAGGGGTAATTTTTCATACATTTCAAACTTATCCACCTTTTCAAATCATCCGCCTAATCATAGTAGTATAAAAATCTATCGTAAGGTGGAAGACCGTTTTAGTAAATAAGTGTTCAAAATTATTAGTTGTAAACTGTTCACTTTAGTCTAGCACTTACAAATCCTCTATTAGTTGGTATAGCATCAGTATTAGATTTGTGTTTTTCAAATCTTTTATCACCAAAAGGTTTGAAGTGGACCATTAGAAAATAAACGTAACTGAAGATTTAATTTATCCAGGTGTTAGGGAAAAGGATCGCATCTTCCATGTGTTAACCTTTAAACATCATCAATTTCATATTAGAAAAATTCGGTGCCGAGTTTGGTGCCCATTTTAAAAATTTAATGATACTACCACAACACTCTAAAACAGAGAAACCGTATTCTATAGTACTTTATGGGAATTTGTGTTACTAGATATTACATACTGTCTAGAACTTCAAAACTGCTTGAGACCTGCATGCCAGGTCTGGTGAGTTCGATTCTCACACAGTCCCGCCAACTTTTTTTAGTATTATCAACGGTTTGAACAGTTTTTGAACTGTCATTTGACTATGATTTGAACCGTGATTTGCTGACTTACTTATACCTGTACTTGCTGAAAATTACATAGAATACTGGTGCGTTAAATCCACTATTTTCTTAAAGGAAGGTGGATTTTTTTTATGCTTATTAATCCAAAAAAACTAACAGAAAGGGTTCAAGAAGTACCAGTGGTTTAAAAAGCACGAAATCAGTTGAACAGAAATTTACCTTATATGAAATGTTTGAACAGTTCATGAGTTTTAAAATAACTGAAGGTTAGCGCAACCTACCATTCAGGGGTATTATGAACATTTTCGATTCCTTACTGAATTTTTGGAAGATGATTTGTCAAAAGAAAAAATTACAGTGGAAGTTTTCATTGAATTTGGTATCTCAACTAACCGTGTTTCACCACATACTTTCAGGCATACAGGTGCATTGTTTTATGTAATGAATGGTGGTCGATCCTTTTTCATTGCAAAAAATTCTTGGTCATACTGACATGTCAATGGTACGGAAATATATTATTGGGGATTTTATCACCGTTGTTAACACAACTTCAATAAAATTTATTGAGTACTTAAAGTTAACTATAAAAATTTATTTTATATTAATGAATCGTTTTAAAAAAAGTGCTTTTAACCACAGAAAATAAAGGGGTTTTGCATCTTATTATGAGGAAAAAACTCACGCTGGTTGTATATGTAACATTTTTCAAAATAGTTTGACAATAATTCTTATTCTAAATTATTGTTATAAGTAACATAAAACTTATGAAAATAGAGAAAATGAAATGGGGGATCAAAGAGTGAATGAAATTAGTCCTATATTGACGGAATTTTATGATGGTGTATATGTGATTATTCTAAATAGGCCAAAACAGAAAAATGCATTTAATAAATTAATGATAGACCAATGGGTTGAAGCGTTAGAGCACGCTAAAAGGAATGAAGACATCAAAGTCATTTTAATTACCGGAAAAGAAAACGCTTTCTGTGCTGGAGGAGACATCAATGATATGAAAGCCGACTCAGTACCTGCGGAAACAAAGGACTATTTATGGAGAAACGTTCATCGAGTGGCTCTAACCATACATGATATTGATAAGCCTATCATTTGTGCCATTAATGGGATTGCTGTTGGTGCTGGGCTTGATATGGCCCTTATGGCAGATATTAGAATCATTGCGGAGACAGCTAAAGTATCTGAGGGTTACATAAATATCGGCTTAATACCAGGAGATGGGGGAGCTTATTATTTGCCAAGAATCGTGGGATACTCCAAAGCCCTTGAACTTTTATGGTCAGGTGATTTTATTTCTGCTAATGAAGCAAAAGAGATGGGATTAGTGAACATGGTGTATCCATCAGAAGGATTTTTCAAAAAATCACTAGAATATGCGAAAAGATTAGCTGCTAAACCTCAAATCGCTGTACGGTTGATAAAAAGAACGGTGAAGCAATCGATTAAATCAGACTTATCCAGTTCCTTAGATTTAGTATCTTCCCATTTTGCTATTGTAAAGTCTACGGAAGATCATAAAGAAGCAGTAAATGCATTTCTAGAAAAAAGAAAACCTATTTTCACTGGAAAATAAAGGAGGATTCGCTTGGTAAGCATCGCTGAATTTAATACCCAATCTGATATTCGAGAATTAAGATTAGCAGTGAGAGAGTTTATAAAAGAAGAAAAAGAAAAAGGGACGTTTACCGTTAGTTGTGATGCAAGTATTTCTGGCTTTTCCCCAGAGTTTAGCAAAAAGTTAGCTAATAAGGGTTGGATTGGGATGACAATTCCCAAAAAATATGGAGGACAGGAGAAAAGCAATTTAGAAAGATATGTTGTGCTAGAAGAATTATTATCAAAAGGTGCTCCGGTTTCTGCCCACTGGGTAGCTGATAGGCAAACAGCTCCCTTGTTGCTTAAGTTTGGAACGGAAGAACAAAAATTGAAATATTTACCATATGTTTGCAAGGGAGAATTGTATTTTGCTATCGGTTTAAGTGAACCTAACTCAGGAAGTGATTTGGCGTCATTATCCACAAGAGCCGAAGACAAAGGAGATCATTGGCTTTTAAATGGAAGCAAGATTTGGACAACAGGTGCACACCATGCGCACTATATCCTGGTATTATGCAGGACTTCCCCAAAGAATGAAAAGAACAAATATGAAGGTATGAGTCAAATAATAGTTGATTTAACATCACCAGGTGTAACCATTAGACCGGTCTATCTTATGACAGGGGAGCATGAATTTAATGAAGTGTTTTTTGAAGATGTAAAAGTGCCAAAAGAAAATTTAGTTGGAGTTGACGGAAATGGCTGGCAACAAGGACTAACTGAATTGGCTTTTGAAAGAAGTGGCCCAGAGAGATTCCTCAGTACTTATCCTTTACTAGAAGAATTAATAGATACCATAAAATCAGATGGGAATGAGCGATCTGATTTGCGAGACTTAGGTTCTTGTATTGCCAGTTTGGTTACTTTACGGAAAATGTCTTTAGAGGTCGCGTCTTTATTGGAACAAAAAAAGACACCAAATACAGAAGCCGCAATGGTAAAGGATCTCGGAACCCAGTTGGAAAACCAAATTATTCATACAGCTAGAAATACAGCATCCATCTACCCTTCTTTAGATTCGGATAAAAGAATTGAGGTATATGCAGCACAATCTATTTTACATTCTCCAGGATTTACCCTAAGAGGTGGGACGACAGAAATTTTAAGGACGATTATTTCAAAAGGGGTGATGAATAGTGGATGAAATGGAAGTGATATTGAAAGAATCTTTCGAAAAAATCCTAGATGACTTTTGTGATAAAGATTTACTTGAGGAATCAGAAAGCAAAGGGGTTCCCACCCAATTGTTAGAGACGTTAGAGGAATTTGGGGTTTATTTGATTGGGATAGATGAAGCTGATGGGGGAAGTGGATTTGAGAAAAAACATGGGCTGGAATTAGCTGTTATTGCTGGGAAATATGCGCTTCCCATCCCCTTTACCGCTATCCTATTTCGTAATTGGGTTGCTTATCAAGAAAAACTAGATTCAAAGTATCATCTATCATGTGGACCGTTTGACCAAAAAATAACAATCAACACTGATGAGGGGTATTTGGCGAATGGTAAGATTGAAAATATGTATGGATATACAAAAGGGAACGATATTTTAGTAATTGGAACCAATGAACGCGGGGAAGACTATTTCGTTTTGCTAGATGCTAGTGAATTAGAAACGAAAATAAAGCACAATTTAGCGAATGAACCAGTCTATTCGTTTGAGTTAGTCAATCATTCAGCTAAACTAGTTAAATCGATTGATTCATCAGTAGTTAACTATTATTTTTCCTTGCAACTTTTACTTAACTTAGCTGTAGCTACTGGTGCATTGAAGAAAATAGTTGAATTAACGATTGAACATGCAAATACTAGAATTCAATTTGGAAAGCAGATTGGCAGCTTTCAAATGAATAAAAATAATCTTTCTATTATGGCAGAATCCGTAAAACAAGCAGAAATCATGACACGTACTTGTATTGAATCTCTCAAGGATGAAATTAATCATCAGTATTATTTAGAGTTGATGGTGGCAAAATTAAAAGTTTGCGAGGCAATAAGTACAGCTACATCTATTGCTCACCAGATTCATGCAGCTATGGGATTTACACAAGAGCATATTCTCCACTATTACACAAGAAAATTATGGTCCCTAAGAGAAGAATACCAATCTGAATCTTACTGGTCGCAAGAAATTAGTCGTTTTATCTTAGCTGAAGAAAAAGGCCTATGGGAGATTGTAACTCAATAAAGGTGGTAAAAGGATGAAGAAGGCATTAGAAGGACTGGTTGTCTTAGACTTAAGCCAAGTATATCAGGGGCCGTACTGCACATTACTACTAGCCTATCATGGGGCAAAAGTAATAAAGGTTGAAAGTCCTAAGGGAGATATCTTGCGAGAGCGACACGAAAGCAAGGTTCCCCATGAATTTTTAATGTTCAACACAAATAAATATGGTGTCACATTAGATTTGAAGAGTAAAGACGGGAAAAAAGCATTTTTGGAACTAGTGGAAGATGCCGATATTTTAGTAGAAAACTTTACACCAGGTGTCATGAAGCGGTTAGAGCTTGATTATGACGAAGTCTTAAAAAAGAGAAACCCAAGGCTCATCTATGCGACGGCAACTGCTTATGGTCTAACAGGACCTTATCGGGATTTCCCTGGAATGGATTTAACGGTGCAAGCCATTGGCGGAGTGATGAGCTCTACTGGTTACCCGGATATGCCTCCTGTGAAAGCAGGACCTGCCATTGCTGATTTGTTAGGAGGAACGCATTTATTAGCCGGTATTGGTTTAGCTCTTTATCAGAGAGAAAGGACCGGAGAAGGGCAAAAAGTAGAAGTGTCTATGCATGATACTCTTTATCCGACATTAGCTTCTCCTTTAGCTGCCTTATACGATGGGGATCCGGACAATTATCGCGAAAGAACTGGGAATAAGCATAGCGGATTAAGGGCAGCACCATACAATGTCTATCCAGCCAAAGATGGATTTGTTGCCATAATATGTGCAACCGAGCGACATTGGCAGTTACTCGTTGACATTTTAGAACAGCAAACTTTACTTGAAAAGGAAGAATATAAAAACACGATCAACCGGGCAGCACATATGGATGAGGTTGACCAATTTGTCACTGAATGGACAAAGGATATCAATAAATGGGAAATCGTTGAATTATTAACCACAAAAGGGATACCGGCAGCACCAGTTCTGACGGTAAAAGAAGTTGCCAATGACCGACACTTAATAGAGAGGAACATGATTGTAGAAATCAATCATCCTTCAAAAGGTAAGGTGAAAGTTCCGGGCTCACCCATAAGACTTTCAAAATCTATCGTTGACAGCTTTCAACCAGCTCCATTATTAGGGCAACACAACGAAGAAATCTTTGAAAATATGATGAAGAAAGAGGAGGAAAGAATATGAGTACAACTACTTCAATCATTTCAACTCGCTATGTTAATACGGAAAATTTTAAAACCTATGTGAATGAATCAGGGGCTGAACATGAGAATAAAGTAATTTTTATTCACGGTTCTGGTCCAGGAGTTACAGCTCGTGCGAATTGGAGTTATGTTTTAGACAGTTGTCAAGAAGAGTTCCATTGCATTGCTCCAGATCTATATGGCTTTGCCAACAGCAGTCATCCGGTTGAGCCTCCAAAGACTAGGCAAGAATGGCTCGATTTATGGGTGAAGCAAATAATTGAATTAATGGATGAAATGAAAATTGAAAAGGCAAACATTGTCGGAAATTCTTTAGGTTGTTCGATTGCCTTGGAATTATTAATGGAGCATCCTTATCGATTTGATCGAGTGATTTTGATGGGCCCTGGTGGGACTCCAGTAACAAAGATGAGCATTGAATTGGCAAGGGCTCGAAATTTTTATCAAGATCCAACTCCTAAAAAGTTAAGACAGATTATGGAATGGTTTGTCTATGATGTAGAGAAAATGAATCCAATTATTGATTCGTTTATTGATGAACGCTTTGAAATCGCTTTAAAAGAGGAAGTGAAAAGGTCAAATAATGCCTTCTTCAGTACAACACCTTTACCTGTGCCACCAACAGCTTTAAAAAGAATCAAACATGAAATTCTATTAATTCACGGCAAAGAGGACCATGTTTGTTCCATAGATTCTAGCTATTATCTGTTGGATCATTTGACAAATGCCCATTTATTTGTTTTAGGGCAATGCGGTCATTGGGCACAGTTGGAACATAAAGAAACATTTAATAGGCTTGTAAAGGAGTACTTTAATAAAACAATTTAATAGGGGTGGAGTTTTAATGAAAAATAAACTGTTGATATTCATGATTGTGCTAGGAATGGTCACGTTGATTGGCTGTAGTTCATCCTCTTCAAATGGCACTACGAACAAAGAAAATGAAACGAACAAAAGCTCAGAAGGTAGTGTGGAAGAAGTATCCTTTAAATTTGCACATGGGTATCCAGTGGAACAGCATACCCATAAAGGTTTTGAGCAATTAAAAGAACTAGTAAGCGAAAAAAGCGGTGGGAAAATTAATTTGAGCATTTTCCCCTCTGGACAGCTTTACAATGATATAGGTGTTGTAGATGCGATATCAACGGGACAAATCGAAGCAGGTGCAACCACGTTTGAAATGTTAACTTCATTAGTTCCAAGTGCTGAGCTTATTGTTTTGCCTGTATTTGATGATTACAAACACCTGCACAGAGCGTTGGATAACGGTGTACGAAAAATCTTTGAAGATGAATTTGCTAAAGCCAACCTTTACCCAATCATCTGGGGAGACTTTGGAATGGCGTATTATGCATCGAAAGAAACACCGCTGAAAACTCCAAATGATTTTAAGGGTAAAAGGGTGAGAACAACAAGTCCGCTTATGTCCAAATTTGTAGAAGCAGCTGGTGGTACCCCAATCACAATGCCGGGAGCAGAGGTCGTTCAGGCATTACAAAGAGGAACGATTGATGCAGGTTTGTCAGCACCCGTTGCCTTCATTGCCCAACAATATTATGAAGTAACTGAATATTATACAGGACCACAAAACGCTGGGATTTCCATTTCACTAGTAAATTTAGATTGGTGGAATTCTCTTTCCGAAGAAACACGAAACATCATCTTAGAATCTTCAAAAGAGGTAGAAGGATGGATGTCCGAAGAAGTACAAACACAACATGAGGCAAATGCGAAGACGTTGAGTGAAAAAGGAATGAAGTTTGTAGAAGTAGATAAGAAATCATTCAAAGCAGTAGAGGACAAGGTTCTCGAAGGTTTTTATCAAACTACGGGAGACATAGGAAAAGAAATCATGGAGATTATCAATTCTTCAAGAGATTAAAAGGGTGATGATATGAAAATAGTGAAAATGATTACCTATATAATAGGTAAAATATTGGAAGTTGCCGGTATTATTGCCGGCCTCCTTATTTTTTTAATTGCTGCTATGGTTTTAATAAGTGTATTAGGTAGAAATATCATGATCCCCATTCATTGGGTTGAACCATTTTCTGTATACTTTTTTATTGCTGCTTCTTACATGGCAGCTGCCTTTGCTATGTATAATGTAGAACATATTAAAATAGATATTCTCACAAATCAGTTTTCTAAGAAAACCAATAAGGTTTTAGAAATTTTCCTTACGATCGTTTCATTAGTCTTCTTTATTTTTTTAACGAAGCACAGTTGGGTTATGATGCATAGTTCGTATGTGAAACATGCAAAGGACTTATCAATTATCCAAGTTCCGATTTGGATTCCACAGAGTTCTTTAGTAATAGGCAGTGTCCTCCTATGTTTAGCTCTTATCAGACATTTGCTACTTTTATTTCTTAAAGACCATAATGAGGCGGAAAATGAAACTCCAGTACTGAGTTAGGAGGGGATTGTATTTGGATTACGTAATCATCTTAGGGATATTAATGGTAATTATCCTTTTAGGAATGCCTGTTGCATTCGCATTAATCATTGTAAGTGCTGGAGTATTAATGGTTTACTTAGACCCTCTTGTAGCAAATTTACAAGTACCACAACTACTCTTTAATTCTCTTAATAATAGTATTTTAATTGCAATTCCATTATTTGTTCTAACTGGACAAATATTGTTAAAAAGTGGAATAGGAACAATGGCCTTTGATGCAGCTAATAAATGGTTTGGACATTTGCCAGGAGGTTTGGCTATTGCAAGTGTACTGACGTGTGCATTTTTTGCTTCATTAACCGGGTCCAGTATTGCAACGGTACTAACCATTGGTTATATCGCATCAAGTGAAATGATAAAAAATGGGTATCCTAAAAGACTAGCATATGGGATTATTGCCGCAGCTGGCACATTGGGAATTTTAATCCCTCCAAGTGGACCGATGATTTTATATGGGGCAATGACAAATGTATCAATAACAGATTTGTTTATGGCTGGAATCATCCCTGGTCTCCTCTTGGTGATTATCTTTATCGCATATGTGGTCGTTGTATACGGGAAAAAGCTGAATAGAGGCGAAAAAGCGAGCAAAAAGGAAAGGATGTCAGCTTTAAAAGAAGTCAGCTGGCTATTCTTGTTACCGGTGATAATTATTTTGGGGATTTATTCGGGGATCTTTACAGTTACAGAATCGGCAGCGGTTGCCTGTATTGTCTCATTGCTGTTAGCCTTGTTTGTTTACAAAGGAATAAACGTAAAAGGATTATTTGAATCTCTTAAAGAGACAGCTTCAAATGTCGGGATGATTGCGTTAATATTAGCCGCAGCTTTATTATTTGGATTTGCCATTACGGCGATTGAATTACCGCAAACGATTCAACTAGGGCTAGAGTCACTAAATATGAATAAGTGGACATTGTTATTATTGATTTTTGTCATCTTTGTTATTTTAGGAATGTTTATGGATGTTATTTCGATTCTATTAATCATGGTTCCAATCCTACATCCAATTTTAGTTAGCTATGGGGTTGACTTGCTGTGGTTTGGTATTTTTACGATTATCGCTTTAGAAATGTCGGCGATAACACCGCCAATAGGGTTGAACCTGTTTGTAATGATGCAAATCTCAGAGAAACAAGGAACTCCATTGAATCTTACTAAGATGTCCTATGCAGCGGCTCCGTATTTATTTTTAATGATCTTATTGATGGCCATCATTACCCTTTTGCCACAACTTGTTTCTTATCTTCCTGATACGATCAAATAGCTTTATAAGTCTAAAAGGTGCCATCGAGATTTGGTATGGAATCTAGTCTCGCTGGCACTTTTTTGGATACTTGAAATCTTTTGACGAGTATATGCTAAATATTAAAATTAAGTTTCTATTTTGATTTTATCAATAAGAATCATACTTTCAATTAATAAGAGTAAGTAAGCGGAATTGCGGAAATCCTTTAAACTTTTACCTAATATTTCTTCAATTTTTTTTATCCGATACTGAATCCCTCCAATCGATAAAGATAAATCATGCATGGTTTTTTCTAATTTCCCACTGTTTTTTAAATAGATATATAAAGTATTTAATAATTCTTTATTTTTTTCATCATTGGAGGTATAAAGAATTTTTAGTTCATTTTTGGCTAATTCCATTAGCTGGTTATAGTTATACGTATTCACAATTGAACCGATAAAGCCTAAATCATCGTGAAAAATAATATTTTCTTGTAATGGAGAACGAACAGAGTTTGTAGCTTGTAACAAGTAAGTATCAATGTCGAGTAATTCTTCAAACTTATTGCTAACACCTAACTTAAAGGTATAATCTGAAAGAGATTTTTGCACCTTTGTGATCATTCTTTTCATAATTTGTTTTAAATTAGAAGTTTTTATTGGTGAGCCAATTAAAATCACACAATATTCATTATACTTTGATACTACAACAATTAAATCCTCACTGTCACACTGCTTAGCTAATTCAAGAGTTATAGGATATAAATCGGTCGAAATCTCCTTGTGACCCTTATAATCGACTTTAACAAGTGCTACATAAAATGGGCCTACAAGTGGCCGTTTCAGATATTTGAACTTTTGCTGTATTTCTTCAATTGAATCATATTGTTTTGTAATTAGGTCATCTAACACAGAAATTTTCATTCTTTCTTGTGCCTCAAACTGAACTTTCTCATTAATAAAACACAAAGTAGAGATAGTAGAGATACGTTCTAGAAAAGTATGGTCATTAGGCTCTTTTTGTATATGTTCAAAGTAAATAAAAGAACAATATGCAAACACTTTACTTTCCAAATAAATAGGAGTTTTGAGCTCATTAAATTTATCTGATTCAAAATACTGCGTTTGATTATATGATTCAACATAAAACATTTTTGATTTTCTAACTGATTTTAATTCCTTTAATTGGGCTTCAGTTAAGCCATACTGAACTATCATATTTCCGTGTCGATCTTCGATGATGATGGGTATTTTAATATTGTAGTAGGCCGTTTCTATCACAACGGGAATGCTTTGATTTTTAGAAACGCTTTCTGTTAACTGGTAATGAAATATAGATATTTTATCTAGAAGGTTTTTTTGTTTCAGAAGTTTATCATAGGTAAGTTCTAACTCATCGTAAATGGTTTGCTCATTATATAGCAAAATTTCTTCTGGGTATTCCTCTTGCCAATCTTTTTCTAATTTTATGACAAATTCACAATTTTCATCTCCCTTTGCTTTGCATTTTGTCTCCCTTACCATAACAGATGCATTAAATGCTTTAGAAAGATAACCAGTTGCAAAACCACTTAAAGTGTAACAAGAGCATTCGTCTGATGCTCCATGATGTGTCAAATGGAGTTTTGCTTCATAGGAATCAAACCAGATTCCTGTCGTGTTTATATATATTAAATTTCTATTCTTATCAAATTCCTGGTCTCTTTTTGTAATCACGTCTGATACATGGCCCATCTTTTTATGGATTATGATGGCTTGGTTGGCTACATATTCCCGAGAATGAGATTCTAATAATTCAGTGGCCGTTTGTTTTCCTAATTCCTTGCCTAATCTTAATAAAAAACCTTTTGTTTTATGGGAACCAATATTATGAAATAATGCTTTTCGCAGTATTCCAAATGATTGACTAGAAAATGAGATATCAAAACTATTAATTAATAACTCACCGGTATTGTTGGCAGTTGACAATAGATTTCCTCCTTTAACAAAAAAATAAAAATTTATTAAAAACTAGTATTTACCATCATGATAGAGCTTTCCATCTTAAAAAACAATATATTTTGTCAATTTATTCAGACTTTTCAGTAAAAATAAGTATTTTTTTCACATTAAATATTTGATTGAATGGATATATAGGAAAAATAACGTTTTCAATGTGAATAACTTTAAAACAGTTCCGTAGTTTTTGCTATAAAAAGGAGGGAAACTGTACATTCTTTTTACTTTTTTATGGTTCGATAGGAATTCAAAATAAAAATAGTTCGTAAGTTATTATCTAAAAAGGAGTGAAGGACTTGGCAGTTTCAACAGTACAAAATTACGTTTATGAAAGTTTAATGGAAAGTGCGAAGAAAATTGGTATGCTGGCAGAATCTGAAAGAATAACAGCCGATGAAAAGAATACCATTTCCGAAAATGTGATTCGTTTAATCAAAAAAGAAGGCATCAATAAATTAATTATCCCAAAGGAATATGGAGCAGAACAAATTGATTTTACCACCTTTACCGATCTGATAAAAACAGTTGGTTTCTATAATTTATCAGCAGCATGGCTGACATATTTTTATTCACTTCATAATTCCTGGGTCGCCTATCTGCCAAAACACCGAAGGGATGAAATTTATCAGGATAGTGGTTTATTAGCGGATATTCTGGCTCCTATTGGAAGTGCAAAAAGAGTTGATGGCGGATTTATTTTAACGGGGACTTACAATTACGTCAGTGGAATTAAACATAGTAAGTGGTGTGCTGTAGGCGCCGTTGTGAATGAGAAAGAAACTCCCGAACCAATTGTTTTGGTGATTGATACCTGCGACGTAAATATAATCGAAAATTGGGATTCCCTCGGGCTAAGAGGGTCTGGAAGCCATACCTTAGTGATTCAGGACTTGTTTATACCTGATGATTTAACATTTAAAATCCAGGATATCCAAAAGAATAGTCAACCATTAGAAGGTCCTTTTGATCATGATTATTTATATTATAATGTACATTTTTTGCCTGCATTTTATATTGGTTTCCCAGCAATGGCTATAGGTGGGGCCGAAAGGGCAATTGATGAATTTAAGAAAGGAACGGAAAAAAGAATTCGAATTTCTGGGGAGTCAGAAAAAGCATCTCCAAGAAGCCAAAGAGTGATTGCGGAAATGATGATGAAACTTCAGGCAGCCAAAGGATTAATGAGAACCTATATAGAGATGTTGGAAGCGGATACCGGCCATAAATATGACCCAAGTGAATATAAAGCCATTAGGGCATGTATTATTCAATCTTGTATTGATATTGCTCAAAAGGCGTTATTAACGTTAGGTGCTGCGGCGTTAATCAAAGGGCATCCTTTGGAGATGATTGTTAGAGACTTATTAGCCATTGGGACCCATGTAACTTCACTATATGAAGATGCTGTAGATGCTTACGGAAAAAAATTATTTGGATATAATAGCGATGTTCGAGGGTAAGGGAGGATGATCAGGATGACGAACTTAATATACGCACCAGAAATTGCAAAACTTGGCCATGTTGCATTAGTCTCTGCAAATATAGAAAAATCACTGTGGTTTTTTAAAGAGGTTCTTGGTTTAGAAGAAACGGCAGTGGAACATGGGATCCATTATTTACGAGGCTGGGGAGATTTTGAACATCATAGTTTATCTATTACATCGGGTGACACTTCATATATCGATCATATCGGCTGGAAAGCGAAAAGAAGGGAAGATTTGGAACAATTTGCATCACTTTTAGAAGAAAGCAAGACAAAAGTTGATTGGATTGAAAGTGGAGTCGAAAAAGGACAAGGAAGAGCGATTCGCTTTCAGTTGCCAACAGGACATAAATTTGAAATCTATTATGATATGGAGAAACTTAAAGGACATGGAAAAAACAAATCTATCCTAAAAAACCAGAGTCATAAAGCTTGGGCAAAAGGGATATCGGCTAGAAGAATTGACCATGTCAATATAGCAACCCATGCTGAGTTGGAGACGGTAACAAATTTTATCACCAATACTTTAGGTTTTAAAATGAGGGAATATTTGGTTGATTCAGATGACAAGCAGTTAGGAGCGTGGATGAGTGTGACGAATTTAGTCCATGACCTTGCTGTTATGAAGGATCCAAACGCTCCCACTTCTCATCAAATGCACCATTTAGCCTTTTGGTTAGATAATGCTCAAGATATGCTGCGCGCAGCAGATATATTATCAGACCATGAAATAGAATTTGTTGGCCCTGGTAAACACGGAATTTCACAAGCGATATACCTTTATGTTATCGATCCTGGCAGTGGATTAAGAATCGAGTTATTTTCAAATGGTTATTTAATTTTTGAGCCAGATTGGGAACCAGTTAAATGGACATTAGAAGATAAAAACGCTCTTACCTATTGGGGAGAAAATACGTCACAGGCTAACAGATCAACGATAAGAGGATAATTGGTGACATATTCTTGACTGAAGATGCAAGAGAAGTAAGACAAGTAAGACAAGATGATATAGAAAATGGAGGAGCCATCTTGAAAATTAAAACAGTTGGGATAGTAGGCGCAGGAACCATGGGCAGCGGTATTTCAAATGCCATAGCTAGCTCTGGTTATAAAGTCCTTTTGTATGATATTGGTGAGAAGCAGATACAGCAAGGATTATTACAAATCGAGAAATTTATGGACAAAGGTATACAGCGAGGAAAGATGAGTGAAAAGCAAAAAGCAGATAGTTTAGAAAATATTCATACAACCTCAAACTTCGAAGATTTAAAAGAAGCAGATTTTGTGATAGAGGCTGTAGTTGAAGATATCAATGTGAAAAAGAATGTCTTTTCACGACTGGATGATATCCTTCACGAGGATGCAATTATAGCAACAAATACTTCCTCCATGTCCATAACGGCGATTGCTGAAGCAACAAAGCGGCCTGATCGTGTAGTGGGGATGCATTTCTTTAATCCAGCTCAAATTATGAAACTGGTCGAAGTCGTTCGAGGATTCAAAACCAGCGATGAAACCGTTGAAGCGGTTAAAGCCTTTTCTGTTGAATTAAATAAAGAACCGATAGTTGTCAACAAAGATATACCTGGATTTATCGTCAATCGCATTTTAATACCGCAATTTATTGAGGCTATTAAGCTATTAGAAGAAGGGGTAGCATCTGCGGAGGATATTGATAAAGCGGTTACGCTTGGTTTGAATTATCCAATGGGTCCATTTGCTTTACAAGACTTTGGTGGGGTAGATATTAGCTATTATGTTATGAATTATTTTAAAGAGGAGTTTAATGACAACCGATTCGCACCGCCATTATTACTGAAACAATTAATAAGAGCTGGAAGACTTGGAAAGAAAGTAGGAGCTGGTTTTTATGACTACAACAGCTAAAGGTACCATAAAAAAATATGGGTTTAAGGTAAGGCTGGGTGACACCGATATGGGAGGTATTGTCTATTATCCTAATTTTCATAAATGGATGGATGAAGCAACACATGAATATTTAGGAGCCATTGGGGTGCCTTCTTCGAAACTCTTTTCGCAACAGAATATTGGTGTACCATTGTTAGAATCGAAATGTAACATAAAATCTCCGCTCTTTTTTGAAGATTGTGTTGAAATCGTGAGTTCTGTCCATGAATTGTATAATAAAGTCTTTAAAATTAGCCATCAATTTTATAAAGACGAACATATGGTTGCTGAAGGTTATGAAATTAGAGCGTGGGCAACCTTTGAGGAGAAATTGAAGGCACATCCGATTCCTCAGGATATTCGTGAGAAGATGGTTCCGGAGAATAAGTGAGTTAAGGTAGGTTAAAAAGAAACCAGAGATGATCAATAAAATCAGTTTTTTGTTTTATTTTACTAAAAGATGATTGAATTTACGTTTTAACAAAAAGGATGAAAAAAAATGAGAGAAGTAGTAATTGTCGATGCTGTAAGAACGCCAATCGGCCGCTATAGGGGAGCGTTAAAAGATGTCCGTCCTGACGATTTAGCTGCAACTGTTATAAAAGCACTAGTCGAAAGGAATCCAAACATCCCCCTAGAGCAAATCGAGGAAGTGGTATTGGGAAATACCAACCAAGCAGGAGAGGATCATTTAAATGTTGCAAGAATGGCTGCTTTGCTGGCTGAATTACCAGTTCAAGTTGGCGGCACGACGGTTAATCGCTTATGTGGTTCAGGTTTAGATGCGGTACTATACGCTTCAAGAGCAATCGCAGTTGGGGAAGGAGATATATTTATTGCAGGTGGAACAGAGAGCATGACTCGTGCCCCTTATGTAATGGCTAAACCTGAACAAAGTTTTCCTAGAGGGGCAATGGAACTTCAAGATTCAACAATGGGATGGAGATTTATTAATAAGAAATTGGAAGACATGTATGGAAAAGATTCCATGCCGGAAACGGCTGAGAATGTAGCCAAACTATATCATGTATCCAGAGAATCACAAGACGAATTTGCACTTGAAAGCCAAAAAAAAGCAAAAAGGGCAATCGAGGAAAATCGTTTTATTAATGAAATCGTTCCAGTAGTGATTCATGATGCTAAAGGAAACGAAACAATTGTTGAAAAAGATGAACATCCACGTTTTGATACAACAATTGAAAAACTTAGAAATATAAAGCCGATCATTCTCAATGGAACGGTAACTGCTGGGAACGCTTCCGGGATAAATGATGGGGCCTCTGCTCTGCTATTAATGAGTGCTGCAAAAGCAAAGGAATTGGGAGTAAAACCAATGGCAAGGTATATTGTAGGAGCAACTGCAGGTTTAGAGCCTTCGATCATGGGAGTAGGGCCTATTTTTGCAACAAGAAAAGCACTAGAACGCAGCGGCTTAACAATAAATGATATTGGTTTGGTTGAAATTAATGAAGCATTTGCTTCTCAAGCTTTGGCATGCATTCGAGAATTAGGGCTTAACGAAGCTATCGTCAACGTAAATGGTGGTTCTATTGCCTTCGGTCATCCGTTAGGAGCTAGTGGAGCGAGGATACTAACCACCTTAATCCATGAAATGTACCGGAAAAATGTTAGATATGGGCTTGCCACTATGTGTGTGGGCATGGGGCAGGGGATTTCCATAATTGTTGAAAATAATTCATCGTGGGATTAAGCAATTAGAATTCAATGGATTTTCAAACTAATAATAGATTGTTCGGAATATTCTGGCGAAAAATAGGGGTGTTTTGATGGCTATTCATACAATAAATGAAAAAAATTCTACAACTGAACGGTTATTATTGGCGGCAGAGAAAGTTGGAAAATTGGCGGAACAAGAAGCAAAGTCTGCAGAGGAGAATGCGACCGTATCTGAGAATGTCATAAACCTGATGAAGGAAACGGAAATCACTAAAATGATGCTTCCAAAAAAATATGGCGGTCCGCAGACGGATTTAAGGACATTTGCAAAGGTCGTTCGCAAAGTAGCAAACTACAATATTTCAGCTGCATGGCTGACCTATCTCTATCCACTTCACAATATGCTTCCAGCCTTTCTTCCAGAAAAGGGAGCGGACGAAATTGTTAATCAGGGAGGGTTAATCTGCGATATCTTTGCTGCATTAGGAAAAGCAGAAAGGGATGGTGAGGGGATTCGCATTAGTGGTAAGTGGAATTTTGTAAGTGGTGTCAATTTTAGTGATTGGGTCGGTGTAGGGGTCATGATCCATTTCCCTGATACTCCAAAACCAGTATATTGCTTGCCAATGTTAAGAGTTTCAGAAGTAGAAGTGGTTAACAATTGGGATACATTTGGTCTGAGAGGGTCAGGAAGTAACCAAATTATTGCCAAAAATGTATATGTCCCAAAGGAACGGATTTTACGGCTAGATCAGGCAGAACTTACAAGAAGACCGCCAGTAGAAGAGTATGACACAGATTACCCATTTTATCATGTGCCGTTTTTTCCTTCCTTCTATCTTGGATTTGGTTACATGGCACTCGGCGGGGCAGAGCGGATACTTAAGGAATTTAAAACCCAAACAGAAAAACGTGTGCGCTTAATGGATGGGGTAAGGGAAAGTGAGTCGCCAAGAAGTCAGCGTGTATTAGCGGAAATGACTACTGATTTCCACATTGCTGAAGCTTTACTCGACAAATACATTGATCTCCTAGAAAACTATGAAAAAGACGGCTGTGTCACACCGCCTTCTGAATTCTTTTCGATTAGGACTAAAGCAATCAAGATTTGTACAGATATTGCTGTAAGGTCGCTGTTAACACTAGGTGGCGCGGCTCTTTATAAGGGCGGTCCAATGGAACTATTCTTACGGGATATTATTTCTGTTGCTACACACAAAACTTCGCTATATGAAGATGCAGTTGCGGCATATGGTAAAGAGTTGTTTGGTTTTGATGGAGGAGTTAGGGGATAACTTTATTGGAGGAATTATGCAGGAAAGTAAAACTTTCATAACAGGAGGATTTTATAATGGATGACCGTAAATTTCGAACTGCAATGGGTAAATTTGCAACTGGTGTGACTGTAATAGCAACAGAGGTATTAGGAGATGTTCATGGAATGACGGCCAATGCGTTCATGTCGGTATCACTTGATCCAAACCTTGTAGTAGTTTCAATTGGAGAAAAAGCAAAGATTCTAAACAAAATAAAAGAAAGCAAGATATTCACTGTAAATATTTTAGCTGCTGACCAGCAGGAGCTATCAAATATTTTCGCAGGACAATTGAAGGAACATAAAGAGGTTACCTTCGACCGCTTGGATGGAAAACCAGTTTTAGCGGGTGCAGTTGCACAAATTGCCTGTGAAGTATCAGCTGAGCATATAGAAGGGGATCATAGCTTGTTCATCGGAAAAGTAACCGATATTCACCTTGAAGACGCGGAACCACTTCTTTTTTATAGCGGAAAGTATCGTTCATTAACGGAAGAAATACCAGTGACAATTTAAATGCAATGGGAGGAGACTGTTATGGAAACCATTCATATAAATCGTAGTAATTTGGCAGAATGGCAGAAAAAGGCGAAGCCAAATGTAATGGCACTTGGATGTTTCGACGGTCTCCATCGTGGTCATTGTACCGTCATTCATACTGCTTACCAGAAAGCACAAGAGATGAAGGCAGAATTAGCAGTAATGAGTTTTTTTCCGCATCCGAAAACTGTCATCTCGAATGGAAAAATTCATGTTCACACGTTAATGCCGCTTGCTGAAAAAGAAGAGAGACTTCGAAAAATGGGTGTTGATACTTTTTATATTGTTGAATTTGACAATGAGTTCGCATTCCTTTCTCCTGAAGAGTTTGTTGATCAATACTTGAATGGACTTGGTGTTTTTCATGGAGTCGCTGGTTTTGATTTTTGCTATGGCAGCCGTGGGGCTGGAAATCTGGATCGTTTGAATCAGGACTCTGGTGGCCGAATTGATGTGACAAAGGTCGAAAAAGTAGAGATGTGGGGCGAGAAAGTCAGTTCTACGTGTATTCGTGAACGGCTATTGAGTGGAAAAGTTGCAGAGCTGCCTGATTTGCTTGGACGTTTTTATGAAACAGAGTGTGAGTGGGATGGAGAGGTATTTATGCTGTATCCATCCTATACTCTCCCTGGTCCTGGCAGATATGCGGTAACACTTAAAAATAAGAGCCGTGCAGTTCAAACGGAAGTAAATGTTATCCAAGAGGGAGTTCAATGTACAGCAGATATTCCTCCATTTTTAAAGGGAAAACTTTCAATTGTTTGGAAAAAGCAGATTCAAAATGTACCTATGAAACTACTAATCTCTTAATAATTCTTAAAGGAAGTGGCAAAAATGGCTAAAATTATCGCAGGTGTTGCGATGTCACATAGTCCGATGATTATGACGAACGAAGCTGGAGGCGGAGAGAAAGGACAACGATTCCTCCAGACAGCGGCTGAAATGAAGAAGTATATCGAAGATTCTGGGGCAGATGTGATAGTACTAGTTTCGGATGATCACTTTAATAGTTACTTCTATGATCATATGCCAGCGTTTACAATTGGCATAGGTGAGTGTGAAGGTTGGGGAGACTGGCAGCTGCCAAAATACAATATTCCTGTCCAGCGGGATTTAGCAAAACACATCCTTAATATAGGCTTAGAAAACAATGTGGATTTTGCTTTTACATTAAAAATGAAAGTCGATCACGGACATACCCAAGGAATTTACTTTTTAAATCCTGATCTTCAAATTCCGGTTGTGCCGATTGCGGTTAATACTTCGGCACCGCCGCTTCCCACGATGGAACGCTGTTTCCAAATTGGTGAAGTAGTCCGCAAGGCTATTGAATCATGGGACAACGATCTAAAGGTAGCAATTGTTGCTTCAGGAGGTCTTTCACACTGGGTGCCGATTCCGAAGATTGATAGTAACAAACCAGAGGATCAATCATTAATTCAAGTGTTAAAAAATGGCCGCCAGGAAATTGAGGAGCTTGATGAGTATTTGCACAACAGGGAAATACGAGTAACCCGAATTAAAGCAGGACCAGTGAATGAACAATTGGACAGAGAATTTTTACGATTGGTTACAGAAAAAAATTATGTTGCACTAAGAAACTGGAGTGCTGAATATATCGAGGAAAACCTAGGAAACGGAGGGCAGGAAATCCGCAACTGGCTTATGCTGCTCGGTGCGCTTCAAAGCTTTGAAGCAAGAGTAGCTTGCTATGAACCAATTCCAGAATGGGTGACGGGTATGGCTATCGTTCAGTTTAATCAGCCTGTCAATCACATTAATGCTAACAATACTATTAACGAAGAATTAAAAATCTAATTTTTAAACCGGGAGCGATTGAGATGACAATATGGACAGACTTAGCTGATCTTGAATTTAAACTTTATTATTTAGACGCAAATGGAATTAAAACGAGAGTGCTGGAAGCTGGAACTGGTGAACCATTGATATTGCTCCATGGAACTGGCGGTCATATAGAGGCATATGCGAAAAATATGAAAGGTTTAAGTGAGCATTTTCGGGTAATTAATATCGATATGGTCGGCCACGGGTATACTGCAAAACCAGATCGACAGTATGGAATCGATTTTTATAGTGAACATTTATTAGGAGTTATTCAGGCATTAAATTTGTCTAAAGTGTATCTGTCTGGTGAGTCTTTAGGCGGCTGGGTGGCAGCATGGTTTGCTGCAGAGCATCCAGAATATGTGAAAGCGATGGTGCTGAATACACCAGGGAACGTTAATAACAAGCCTGAAGTCATGAAAAAACTGAAGGATTCTACGTTAAAAGCCGTTCTAGAAGCGAATTATGAAAATGTAAAAACGCGGTTAGAGTGGTTAATGTATGATAAGAGCCAAGTAACAGATGAGTTAATCGAAGCCCGTTATAACATTTATACACAGCCTTCCTATCAAGAAGCGGTTCATCATATCGTCTGTCTACAGGATCTCGAAATTAGAAAGCTGTACAGCTGGGATCCATCCTGGTGCGGCAAAATTAATGTTCCGACTTTGTTGGCTTGGACCGATCATGATCCTACTTCGACCGTTGAGGAAGCAAAACCAATTCAAGACATGATTCCTAATAGTGAATTAGTGGTTATTAAAGATGCAGGTCACTGGCCACAATGGGAAAAACCAGAAGAATTTAACACCGTTTTAATTGATTTCTTATTGAAACATGGGAATGAAACAGTTAAAGAAGAATCTTCGCTGGTAACAATTGCTCACCTTGAAAGCACTATTTAGATGATTCATAGTTTGTAGTTCCTGAATCAATGAATAGTGCTTTATTTTTAATAGAAAGAGGTTTTTTATATTAGTAACCAAGTCATTCATCGTGTACAACATCTCTATCAGCTATTGAAGCATGCAGAAACAACTATGAAGTCAATTTCCCCGCTTACGGAAGTGTACCCTGACTTGTCGATTGAGGAGGCGTATCAGGTTCAACTAAGAGCAATTGAACAAAAAGTTCAGGAAGGGCAGCGGATTGTCGGGAAAAAGATTGGGTTAACATCTGTTGCCATGCAGGAACTGTTGGGAGTGGATCAGCCAGATTACGGAAACCTATTAGATACCATGGAAATACGTAATAATGGAATGATTCGTTTGGACCATCTTTTTCAACCGAAAATAGAAGGAGAGATTGCCTTTGTCCTTTGCAAGGACTTAAGTGGGCCATATGTTACGGTCGAGGATGTACTCGGTGCAACAGATTACATAGCCCCTGCCCTTGAAATTGTCGACAGCCGAATTACAGACTGGAAGATTACCTTAGCAGATACGGTAGCCGATAATGCCTCGAGCGGATTATTTGTCATCGGGGAGGAACGGTTCTCTTTAAAGGAAATCGACTTACCTTCGATTAAAATGAACTTGTTTAAAAATGGCGATCGGATTAACACAGGGTATGGTTCAGATGTTTTAGGCCACCCTGCTAAATGTGTAGCATGGCTTGCAAATAAATTATCACAGTTCGATGTAGGATTAAAAGCGGGTGAAGTCATTCTCTCAGGAGCACTTTCAGCAGCAGTTGCTGTTGAAATAGGGGATGTGTTTACTGCTGAATTCTCCCATATTGGAAAAGTAGAAGTTAGCTTTAAGTAAAGCTACTAATGCCTTTCTTTTATCAGGGGAAGAGTCCTTAGTATAGGCTTTAATATTGATAAAAAAATATGGATGACATTCGCTTTATTTTAACGGGATTAGGATTCATTTGGATCATTGGCTGGATTTATATAAAAAATGACTCAAAAGTGTTATTTAACGACCTTTTGAGTCACCTTCTTCCTTTGGTTTAATATTAATTTTTCTCTTCATACTTTTCCCCAAATATTGGTTTAGTTGTAGGGTATTTTGTAATAATTACAACTCTACTTTTATTAAATAGCATATTAACCTCAGCAATTGAACTGATTTTATTTTTGGTTTTTGTAACTATTTTTAATCCTAAAAGATGTATAAAGATAGTTAGCACTTTTCGAAAGGTGATACTATGAAGTTGTTTCTTCTACCTCGTCTAGTTATAGATGTGGATGGAATGGTTTGAGATTATTTATATTTGGAGGTTTTTTTGTGTGCGTAAAGATGTGAGGAAACACGAAAGAGTTACCACAATCAGAAAGGTTACTGTCATTTGGCGGTCCAATCTTTTGGCAGGATCTAGCTTCCTACATAGGGCTGGCGTATACAAAGAAACATTTTTACACACCAATTTCAGAGTACTTGAACCATACGATTAACTGAGTTACATGGGGACTTGAAAAAGCAATGATCTTCGCACTCAAAGAGGTTGGAAAGTCCATGAACCTCTTTAGACTAAATCTTTCGATGTGGTTTTGAAGAAAAGGGTTGATCGAATCATTTCGTACTTAATCAATTTATAAAAACTTTACATATATTAAAGAGTTGTTCCTTCAATAATTAGAATCCTCGAAAATTGTCGATAAAGACTCTATGATTTCCCTATAATCCGGCAAAAGTTTTCCGAATTTTCTGTTATATTATTCTGGTAATCTATTAAATATTACATAGAAAGGTATGATTCAATGAAAAAGCGTTTAGCAGGTTTGCTAGTATTGATTATGATGCTGTCCATTTTTGCCCAAACAGCATTCCCTGTCTTGGCAATTGAAGCAGCAGAGGACTTCAAGGTAGTAGGCCTGGAGGCAAGCAGAGATTTATTTTCCATGACTGAGGTTCGAACTGTAGAAGTACAAGCTGATTTTGATAAAAATGTTGATTTAACTAAATTACAATGGACATTTGGCGGCAAGAGCATTTCTGAATGGAAAAAATGGACAAGCGGTAATAATTATAATGGGGATCCGTTTATTTCCGTAAAAGAAGCACCACATTTTGTCGATGGAACCACGACTGTTAAGGCAACCTTGGAGTTTGGACTACTGTTTAATAGGGAGAATCTATCAGGAGTTAGGACTCGCTATCAACCGTTTATCGGCGACTATGAATTGGCATTGGTTAGTCCTGAAAATAAGACCAAGGCTGCAACAACTGTCACACTTAATATTTACGATCAATTCCTTTTTTACGATCAGCTAAAGCCTGAAATCGATCAAATTTTTGCCAAAGCAAAGGCAGACCCGGACAATAATCGCTATCTCGAATATCAAAGCCTTGGTAAGACCGTGCAGGGGCGCGATCTTCATTTTGTGATATTAGCTAAGGATAAAAAGGCTGTCGATAAGTATTTAAACGAAACACTGCCAACCGCATTAGAAAATCCGGAAAGTTTAATTAAGAAATTAGAAACCGGTAAGATGGGCGACTACCAGGTCCCTGTTTGGATGAACAATATCCATCCGGATGAAGCAGAAGGTGTCGATGTTTCCGCAGAGTTACTTAAGAAATTCGCTCTTGAGGATGAGGTCACTTTAAAAACTGGCAAGGGAGCAAATGAAAAAACCGTGACAATGGATGTTGACGAGGTTTTGGATGATGTTATCTTCCTTTATATGTTTACGAATAATCCTGATGGAAGAGTGGCAAATACAAGGGCAAACGCTAACGGCTTTGACTTGAACCGGGATAACCATTATCAAACTCAGGTGGAAACACAGCAGGTCACTCAGGTTATCGCCAAGTGGACGCCATTGTCCTTCATTGATCAGCATGGGTATGTTTCCGGGTTTTTAATCGAGCCAACAACACCGCCGCATAATCCCAACTATGAATATGACCTGCTTTACCAAACGATGATTAATCAAGCCAATGCGATGGGACAAGCAGGGATTGGCAATTCAAAACTAACCTCTTATTTTATTCCTGCGGAAACATGGGCTGATGGCTGGGATGATGCGACTCCCGCTTATACCCCTATGTATGCGATGCTTCATGGTTCATTGGGGCATACAATTGAGGTTCCGGAGCTTAGCCAGAACGGCTATCGCGCAATGGAAGGGGCAGGACTTGGAGCTGCGCATTTTGTAACCGAAAACAAAGATCAATTATTTGAAAATCAGCTGGAGATTTTTGCTCGCGGTGTAAAGGGAGAAGATAACCGCGCAGTTGACCCATATTTTATAAATTCTAAAGGTGAATCGATTGGTCGTGTAAGAGGAGAACATGCCAACTTCTTCCCGGATTACTATGTGATTCCTGTCGATGAGAAAGAACAAAAAAATACCCATGAAGCGTATAAGATGGTCCAATATTTAATCCGCAATGGTGTAAAGGTCGAGCAAACAACAAAAAATATGAAGGTAAATGGGAAAATGTATTCGAAAGGAACATTTATTGTTCCAATGAAACAAGCGAAACGTGGGGTGGCGAATGCGATGCTCCATAAAGGGGAAAATTCGTCAGATTGGGCGGCCATGTATGATCCGATTGTAACGAATTTCCCGGATCTGCGCGGCTTTGATGTTCATTCCATTCGCATCCCTGATGCCTTTGCAAAAGATACTTCAAGGGTTGAAAAAGTAACACTGCCCACTGGTCAAATAGTTGGCAACACACCCAAGCAAGTATTGGCCAATACGAATAATGACACTATTAAACTAGTTAATGAATTGTTAAAGAATGGGGTAGTGGTTGAAAAAGCAACTGAAACAAAAGCAGGCATCAATAGGGGAGACTTTATCGTCAACACGAAAGATCTTCAGTCTTATGGGAAGAACTATTACTTTGAAGCTACACCTGCAGGCACTACTAACCATGTAAAAACAGAACAATTGCGCCAGCCAAAGGTGGCAGTAACAGGATCTAACCAATTGAATTTTTCGGTAAGGGAGCTTGGTTTTAACTTGGTGCCTCAAGCTGAAGCTGATGTAATAATTAGCGATAGCAGCAGTTTTAATCCAAACAGCATATCTGGTAAATCATTTGTAGGCATTGGCTATCCCGCTGTCAACGCTGTTAGGAGCAGTGGAGCACTCCCGGGACTTGCTGCAAGTAGAACAGCAGGCGGTCATGAAGGGCTGATTAAAGCTGTCGTTAATGACCATATCCTAACTTCCGGCTACGAGAAAAATGAACTGCTCTATACAACGCAGGGGGCCTGGATAACCTCAGTTCCGGAAGAAGCAGAAGTATTGGCATCCTTTAGTGACGCCGATGATTTCTATGTTTCCGGATGGTGGCCCAAACATGAAGGAGCGCAGGGACAAACCCTCGCCATTACGAAAAACTTTGAAGACGCCACGATTACCTTATACGCTAATGACCTTGCCTTTAGAGCGCATACACAATACAGCTATCGATTAATTGCCAATAGCATATATGCTTCCGTCGGCACCGAGGTTATAAAGAAAGGAAAAGGCAAAGGAAAAGTAACGGGTAAAGAAGTCAAGGCTCAGAATAATATGATAGAAAAATCCTTCTTTGAAAAGGGCCGCGACCGTGAAAATTAACAGTCGAAAATAGGAAATAAGTCAAGGGGCGGTTCAAAAATCGGTAAAGGACAAAGACAATTATTATTAAAAACACCGCTTGGATACAAACGATTTTTAACTAGCCTGTCAGGAACGAAGTTTTCGAGAATATGCTAACCATTTGACCTCAGTTCATTCGTGAATTGGGGTCTTTTATTTTTTAATAATTGGGAAGGAATAAAGTTTTCTGCTAAGTGGTAAAAGGAATGGAATTGAAAACAGAATTCAGACCTCCGGCCTACAGTTTAGGAAAATTTTGAATGAATTTTTCTTTATAAATAGTGGGCTTTCAGGTGCCTTGCTTGGATATATATAGGTACTAGAAAAACGGATGCCAGCAAACTTCAAAACTGCTTGAGACCTGCGTGCCAGGTCTGGTGGGTTCGATTCCCACACAGTCCCGCCAAAACTGACTTTCTTAACAAACGAACAATTTCCAAGTTCGGGAATATATATCTGGATGTATTCAGCACCTTCAAATGATTATATTTGGAGGTTTTTTATTTGCCTAAAGGTGTAAGAGAGCATGGAAGAGTTACAGCTATCAAAAAGGTTACAGAAAATCTACTAAGATAGAAATGTTTGAGAGGTTTTAACGGATAATATTTACAACAGAACAATGAGAGCATTTCTTCGCTGGTGCTTTCTAGGGTAGGTAGTAATCAGCATGTCATATACTGGTACATTCCTAGTCATTTTATGGTGGTGAGGATAATGTCATTTGTGGAATATTTCGTTAGCCGTAATCAGAACAGTACAATTGACTTAACAACATCGCCATGCCTATAATACAAGCTAGTGTGTTTATACTAGTATAATAGTTTGGAGTGACAATATTGGAGAAGACAGTTACAAACATCAAAGAAATAACAGCTAACCCTGCTCCTCTTGGTTTAATGGGATTTGGTATGACAACAATCTTGTTGAACATTCATAATGCAGGATTTTTTGCATTGGATGCAATGATTTTAGGAATGGGAATATTTTATGGTGGCTTAGCACAAGTAATAGCGGGCATCATGGAATTTAAGAAAAACAATACATTTGGAACGACTGCATTTACGTCCTATGGCTTTTTCTGGTTATCATTGGTTGCATTAAATATACTTCCATTAATGGGATATGGTGAAGCAGCCAATTCTTTATCGATGGCTGCATATTTATTTATGTGGGGACTTTTTACGTTATTCATGTTTGTTGGAACTTTGCGTATTAATAAGGCCCTTCAAGTTGTTTTTGGATCACTTACGATTTTATTTTTCTTATTGGCGATTGGAAATTTCACAGGATCTCGCTTGATTTTAACGATAGCAGGATATGAAGGAATTCTTTGCGGGTTTACAGCAATCTATGCGGCTATGGCACAAGTGCTAAATGAGGTATATGGAAAAATCATTTTACCAATTGGTGAAAGTAAAGTTCAAGAGCGTGTAAATGAATCAAAAATTAGAGAAGCTAGCTAGTTTTCTATCAAACCGACCCTAATCTCGTAAATAAAAATTTGCGATTTTGGGGTCTTTTTATCTACAAATCCATTTGGCCGAGGACTAAGGTACCGTTTTTTCCTTATTGATAAACATGAATTGACAGTAAGATGCTTTAACCGTAAAGTTGCATATGATGCAAATTAAAACGGAGGAGAACATATGCAATTCATTAATAATCTACTTCTGGATATGGAACTAGATCCTAGATTAGTAGAATATCTTTCGATTATCATCAAGATTCTGCTAATAGGGCTTATCTGTATCGTAGCAAATTTTATTTCAAAGAAAATCGTGATCAGGATCATTACTCGGATCGTTACAAACTCCAAAGTCAAGTGGGGTAAAATCATTTTGGACAGACAGGTTTTTCGAAAGTTATCCCATATTGTTCCTGCGATCATTATTTATTCGTTTTCGTCAACCTTTCCAACCTATCAATCAATTATTGA
The DNA here is from genome assembly GCF_036961885.1 of Neobacillus niacini. Lineage (GTDB taxonomy): Bacteria > Bacillota > Bacilli > Bacillales > Cytobacillaceae > Neobacillus > Neobacillus niacini_H. Next base: position 54,115 of record NZ_JBALNQ010000029.1, read on the forward strand.
AAAATTGGCCATTGCCTATATCATTATTGTCGGTTTAGTTTTTATTCAAAGCCTACTAAATGCATTTAATGATATTTATCAAACCTTTGATATATCCAAGGTTAAGCCGATCAAAGGATATATTCAGGTGGTTAACATCGTTATCATGACTGTAGGGATCATTTTAGTGATTTCGAACTTAATTGGTAAGAGTCCTCTTATTCTATTAAGTGGAATTGGTGCACTTTCAGCTGTTATGATGTTAGTATTTAAGGATTCGTTATTAGGGTTAGTTGCCGGAATTCAGTTAACGTCCAATGATATGGTTCGGGTTGGTGACTGGATTGAAATGCCAAAATACGGAGCAGATGGTGACGTTATTGATATTTCTTTAAATACGGTAATGGTTCAAAACTTTGACAAAACGATTACGATGATTCCAAGCTATGCCCTTATTTCCGATTCTTTTATCAATTGGAGAGGGATGCAAAGCTCAGGCGGCCGACGAATCAAGCGCTCTTTGTATATCGATACAAGTAGTATCACGTTTTGTACCGAGGAAATGATAGAGAAATTTATGAGGGTTCATTACCTTTCCGACTACATCATTCAAAAGGAAAGGGAAATTACGGAGTACAATACCAAAAATGAAATTGATCGGAATAATCCTGTAAATGGGAGGGCCCTTACCAATATCGGTGTTTTTCGGGCGTATATCAGCCATTACCTTAAAAATCACGATGGAATCAATCAAAATATGACCTTAATGGTAAGACAGCTGGCACATAATGAACACGGGTTGCCACTAGAAATTTACGCATTTACAAATTCCGTACAGTGGGCAGTGTATGAAACGGTACAATCGGATATCTTTGACCATCTATTTGCCGTTGCACCGGAGTTTGGACTAAGAGTATTCCAGAAACCATCTGGTGCTGATTTAAGAAACATGGTAGAAGAATCGAGCAACAAAGCCTTGATTGGCGAAAAAAGCTATTGAAATAATTACTCACCGAAACAAAACTGACAAAAAGTTACTAGACTGGTAAATTAGTTATATTCTAGATAGGAAATTGGGGACAATCCCATTTCCATAATTTCAAAAAACCACACCTTTATGTGGTCGTCCAACAATGAAGGTGTGGTTATCTAGTTTGTTAATTGTGAGTTTTTTGAATCTACATCGAGCGACTCTTTGCTATCCATCCGATTAAATATGGTCGCTAATATTGGACCAGATATATTATGCCAAACACTGAAAATAGCACTTGGTACAGCAGATAATGGTGAGAAATGTGCTGAAGCAATAGCAGCACCTAAGCCGGAGTTTTGCATTCCAACTTCAATTGCAATTGCTTTTTTCTTCGATAAATCCATCTTGAATAACTTTCCAAAGAAATAACCCAGTAAGTAGCCAAGTACATTATGGAGAATAACAACAGCAAAGATGATTAACCCTGTTTTAGCAATATTTTGTTGGTTAACAGATACTACAGCGGCTACAATCGAAACAATTCCTATAATGGATACAAGCGGAAGGACCTTTACACTTGCTTGTGCCTGACGATTAAATAATTTCTTAATGATTAGCCCTAGGACGATAGGTACAATCACAATTTTTACAATGGAAACAAATAGGCTACCTGGATCAACAGGAATCCACTCGCTTGCAAGTAATAAAATAAGTGCTGGTGTTACCACAGGTGCTAGTAGTGTTGTCACTGAGGTAATGGTTACACTTAGGGGAACATCACCTTTCGCCAAGAAAGTCATAACATTAGATGAAGTACCCCCCGGACAGCAACCTACTAAAATGACTCCTACAGCTATTTCAGGTGGTAACTGTAATCCTTTTGCAAGTAAAAAAGCAAGAGCAGGCATGATTAAAAATTGACCAATAACTCCAATCGCCACATCTTTTGGACGCCTGAAAACTTCTTTAAAATCTCCTGCAGATAATGTTAGTCCCATTCCAAACATAATAATCCCTAAAAGGAGAGATATATGTGGTGCTATCCACGTAAATGCGGATGGCCAAAAAAACGAAAGGGCAGCAAATAATAGCACCCAAACGGCAAACGTACTGCCGGCGAATTGACTAACTTTCTCTAAAACTTTCATTTTTTACACCTCTGACTTTGAATTTTTGTAATGTAAAGTATTATAGAATACTTTTTGAATAAAAACAATAGTTAGAATATTTAACTATCACAAACCAAAAGTATTTAGAAAATTACGCAGACAGTTAACAAATATTTAGGGTTACGAACAGACGGTGATCGAGGAGGAAGATAGTTGGGTACTATTGAACTATACAGAGGTTTAGCTCAAAAGCCATTATAAGAAAAATGAAGCCAGGGGGGACTGGCTTCATTTTTCTTATTTACTTTATATAGAGTTCCATATTCTTACGTAACTCTTTCGTTTTATTTAATGCTGCCCTTTTTTACAAGAGTTAGATTGCGTGATCTTTTATCATAGGACTAATTTCCCTTCAGAAACTCACTTATTTTATCCGAAAGAATCGAAGTATCCCATGGGTGCCAAAAATATGTGGTTCCATCAAATTGAAGGCTAAATTTATATGCAATCGGTTCATCTGTATAAAAGACTATTTCATAATAAGTGGGATCACCTTGTTCTGTATCTGCCTGAAAACTCGGGTTATCCTTACTAGTGTTTAATATTTCAAGAAAGCCCTTTACATCCTCAGGCCTATTGAGATCAGCAATTTTCTTGGTTCCTTCTGGTGTATAGGCTAGATAAATCTCTATATGGCTCACTTTTTCGATGGGCATATTCTTAAAATGCCACTTGTATTCGGTGTCATCTCTTGAGTAATAGATTCGATACCCGTTAATATCGCTCGGAGCTTTTACGGCAATAAACTCTGGGTAACCTTTAATAGCGAAAAGTTCTGTTCCTTTTTCATGAAAGGCAGCATCCCCATTACGGATTTTATAATTGGGGTTCGTTACATTGTCAGCAACTTTGAACTTTATCTCACCAATTTTCTCGCTTATATACTCTTTGTCGGATAAGGCTCCGGAATGAATCCCATCGTAAGTGATGTCGTCCCATTTAATAAAATCTATCCAATCAATGATTGTTTGACTTCCAAATGGTATTGAGCGGCAGCCTGTTAATAAAATTGTAAGTAACAACAAAACACTCCATTTTTTCATGACAACACCCCTTTTAATAATAGACGAATGAAAAGTAGATTTGATACATCAGAAAACAGTGAATGCTGAAGATTATTTTTTTGGAAGCTAAAAATTTTAAGATAACGAATAAATCGATATACTAATAGTAAGAAAAAGGGATTGGGAGTGTAGTACATGCGTAGCACCCTTGAAATATGCACAAGCTTGATTGCGGAATCAAAAGATATCGTGGTACTGACTGGAGCTGGTATCAGTACTGAATCTGGAATCAAAGATTTTCGTTCCAAAACGGGAGTTTATCAATTGGCACCTGAATATATCCTTTCCTTGGATTATTTTTTTCGCCATCCAAAAGAGTTTTATCAATTTGCTATCGAGAATTTACATCATCCCGATGCGATTCCTAACAGTGGACATGAAATCCTAGCAAGATGGGAAGAAGCCGGCAAGGTAAAGCATATTATCACACAGAACATTGACGGTCTCCATCAAAAGGCAGGCAGCAAAAACATCATTGAATTTCATGGAACGATGAAAACAGCATCCTGTTTGAATTGCGGAAAAAAATATTCAGCTGAGGAGATGGTGTCCAGGATGCAGACAATTGAGAAATTTTATGTTTGCAGCCATTGTAATCCGAAGAGAGAAAAGGAACAGTATATTAAACCAGATGTTGTTTTGTTCGGGGATGCTGGCGAGTGGTTTTCGATAGAAGGATTTAATACGATTCTACACCATATAGCGAAGGCTGATTGTCTGTTGGTACTGGGTACAAGTCTAAAAGTCACACCATTCTCTACCTTTCCGCAATATCGAGGTCGAGGCGTCCCAATCATCATTATTAATAAAGGAGATACACCATACGACCATCAGGAAGAAACTTACGTCATTCAAGATTCCATTGGAAAAACATTATTACAAATTGAGAAGAAATTAAATGAGAGATGAACTTTTATGAAGATAATTGGCATTGATTTATCAGGACCACGTAATCACAAAGATACGGTGTTGACCGTTTTTGAAAAACAAGGTGGACAATTAACATTTATTAAGCTTTTAAGCGATATCGGTGACTTGGATATTTTAAAAGAAATAACCACTCAAAGTGAGTTGGATGAAGTGGTGGTTGGAATCGATGCCCCATTATCCTATCAGGATGGTGGGGGAGACAGGCCCGGTGATAAAGAGTTAAGGAAGTATATTGTTTCACTGGGGATGAGGTCGGGTTCTATCATGACGCCGACAATGACCAAAATGGTTTATCTAACGTTAAGGGGAATTAGGCTTAGCAGGGAATTGGAAAATCTTAAAGGGTTGAATCCTATTTCCATTGTGGAAGTGCACCCGGGAGCAATTATCGGATCAAGATTATCTCAGGGAAATTTAAAGAATGTGTTAAGCTACAAGCAAGACTTGATTGCGAGGACTTTTATTCGGAATTGGTTTCAGGAGCAGAATTTAAAGGGTCTTCCAGAAACAATCGAGAAAGAGAGTCATTACATTGATGCATGTGCGGCTGCATTAGGAGCTTGGCACTGGAGCGAGCTAAATCCAAAATGGCTTTTTCCGGCAAATCCACCGCTACATCCTTATGATTTTTGTTGTTAGTATGATTAGATATTTTCGGATAATAGGAACCGTCCCTGTGGCGGCTTATTTTTGAAAAAAAAGTAACCGCCATCAGCTTGACGGCGGTTACTTTTTATATTTACTTACCTTCCAGTTAATTGAGCTTTCTTAAGGTCAACCGCTTTAAGATCATAGCGGTCTGCATTCATTACCTTGACCCAGGCAGCAATAAAATCATTAACAAATTTCTCCTTGTTATCATCTTGCGCATACACTTCCGCAATGGCACGCAGGACGGAGTTTGAACCAAACACCAGGTCCACTCTAGTAGCTGTACGCACAACTTCACCTGTTTTACGATTACGTCCTTCATAAACGTTTGCGCCCACAGGCTTCCACTCGACACCCATATCAAGCAGGTTAACAAAGAAGTCATTTGTGAGTTTGCCTGCACGATCAGTGAAAACCCCATGCCCAGTACCGTTATAGTTTGTACCCAGAACACGCAAACCACCAATAAGAACAGTCATTTCTGGTGCAGTAAGATTTAAAAGTTGAGCTTTATCTACCAATAGCTCTTCTGGACTTACACTATACTGCTTTTTTTGATAGTTTCGGAAACCATCAGCTACGGGCTCTAACACTTCAAAGTTTTCTAAATCTGTTTGCTCTTGTGTTGCATCGTCACGTCCAGGAGCAAATGGTACAGTTACGTTATAGCCTGCATCTTGCGCAGCTTTTTCTATTGCTGCACAGCCGCCAAGTACAATCAAATCAGCCATGCTGATGTTCTTATCTAGCTCTTTTTGGATGCCTTCTAGTACATGAAGCACTTGTGCTAGTAGTTCCGGTTGATTAACTTCCCAATCCTTCTGTGGAGCAAGACGGATGCGGGCACCGTTCGCACCGCCACGATGATCCGAGCCACGGTAGGTACTAGCTGAAGCCCAGGCAGTTGTAACGAGCTTGCTGATTGTAAGTCCGGAGTCTAAGATCTTTGCTTTAATCTCAGCTACATCAGCATCTGTTATTTCATAATTACCGGTTGGTACAGGATCTTGCCAGATGAAATCTTCTTCTGGTACTTCTGGACCTAGGTATCTTGCTTTAGGACCCATGTCACGGTGTAATAGTTTGAACCATGCACGAGCAAATACATCAGCAAACTCTTCTGGATTCTCATAAAAACGACGAGAAATCTTTTCGTATATAGGATCATAACGCAATGCCATATCAGCAGTGGTCATCATTGTTGGTACTTTAATGGATGGATCTTCTACATCTGGGGCAAGATGCTTCTCTTCAGGATCTACAACATGCCATATCCAGGCACCTGCAGGACTCTTTGTAAGCCACCATTCGTATCCAAACAATAATTCGAAGTAGCCATTATCCCACTGTGTTGGATTCGCAGTCCAAGCACCTTCAATACCGCTGGAGATGGTATCACGACCAAAACCCTTGCCGTAAGTGCTTTGCCAGCCTAAGCCTTGTGCTTCAATTGGGGCAGCTTCCGGCTCTGGACCAACATGGGATGCATCTCCTGCACCGTGAGCCTTACCAAAAGTATGGCCGCCTGCAATTAGGGCAACAGTTTCTTCATCGTTCATTCCCATACGTGCAAAGGTTTCACGAACGTCGCGAGCTGAAGCAATTGGATCTGGTTTACCATTTGGACCTTCCGGGTTAACATAGATAAGCCCCATTTGAACAGCTGCAAGTGGATTCTCAAGCTCACGATCGCCTGTGTAACGATTATCACCTAGCCATTCGGTTTCTGTACCCCAATAGATCTCTTCTTCAGGATGCCAAATGTCTGCACGTCCTGCCCCAAAACCTATTGTCTTACCGCCCATGGATTCAATTGCAACATTACCTGCCAAAACGAGCAAGTCAGCCCAAGAGATTTTATTGCCATGCTTTTGCTTAATCGGCCAAAGCAGTCGACGGGCTTTATCAAGGCTAACGTTGTCAGGCCAGCTATTAAGTGGAGCAAACCGTTGGTTTCCAGTTCCTCCGCCGCCACGGCCATCACTTGCGCGGTATGTACCTGCAGCGTGCCATGACATACGGATAAAGAAAGGACCATAATGTCCATAGTCTGCAGGCCACCACTCTTGACTGTCTGTCATGAGATTGGTAAGGTCCTGCTTAAGAACATCGTAGTCTAGCTTTTTAAATTCTTCCGCATAATCAAAGTCTTCTCCCATTGGGTTAGATTTTCTGTCATGCTGATGGAGAATATTCAAGTTTAATGCATTTGGCCACCAGTCTCGGTTTGATGTACCACTTGGTTTTTTACTACTTGTGGCACCGCCGTGAAACGGGCATTCGTTGATAGATCCATTGTCTTTTGTATCCAAAATTTTCATCTCTCCTTCTATGTAAGTTTAGTAATATATTATTATGCATCTAGTTTTAAATAGGGTGCAGTAATAGCTGTAACATCAATGCACCCCATCAAAGAAATATTTGATTATAAAATATACTTCATAGCTTCCTCAGGGTCAGCAAAAAGAATAATTCTATCGTCTAACATGACCATTCGTCCATAGTGAGTAGACATTTCCACTTGAAAGGAATAGGGATCAAAATCACGGCCGAGATCCTCACTGATTTCGTCCATTAGAAATTCAATTTTTCCGATGCCATCAATACGAATTAATGCCGGGAATTCAGAGACCACGATATCAGGCTTATCCCTCATGATATTGGCAATCACTCGACCTTCCACACTATCACTAAGTGTTACCCCACATTTATTATTAAAGCCCTTTTCGAGATTTTCATGATTGCTCATAGATTAACCCCCTTTGGCAAGCCAATATTTAGATGCTTTAAAATAGAGTTGAAACGTTCATCGGCTCTCTGGAAAGCCTCGGCATAGGTTGTTACTTTTACCCTTGGCTGTGACCAAACCGGCTGAAGAAGATTTGCTGCCTTCACACACATTGGGACATACTTCTTAAGCCACTCTTCCGCAACCTGTATGTTCTCCTTGCCAAATTTAGGATCTGTGAAGAAAACACTAAACATTTCAGCCGAATAATCTAAGTTACGTTCATAATCCGCTTCAGCTGTGGAAACTAAAGTAGGAGTGACATAATCTCCATGAGATGCTGCATATTGCATTAAGAAACCGCTTCTAAATAATTCTCCTACTAAAGGTTCATAAACTAGGTTTATGGCAAATGTTTGTTCAGACCAGTCAGAAGAAGCACTAATTGTTTCTACGACTTCACGGACACCTTGCCAAATCGGATTGTTTAACCAATTATCTTTCCCGGCTGCTTCGTCCAACTCAACCATACTCGCTATTTCCCCCATGTATAGCGCAAGATCTTGTGCATACCGAAGTTTATCAGCTGCATTAATCAGTAAGGAATTGTTGATCATTTGACTCAACCCATCACGTTGGGCAGATTGGAAGATCATACCGATTCCATACTCAGGATGCTTGGATGCCCCTAAGTGATTCTGGAGGATATTTGTCCAAGTTTTATCAAGTTTCGCAAATTGGTTTTCATCTTTAGCACTTTTGATCGTTAAGGATACTTGCTTTTCAATAGAGGATTGGCGAGTATAGTGGTTACGTTCCCACTCACCGTTCGGGTCACGGTACTTATGCCAATCCGAACTTTTTATTTTTGTCCATTTGTCAGAATAGGCTGGTGTACCATCCGGGAAAGAAACAATCCACCCTTGAGCTAAGTAACGATCGGGATCTGGTTGGACATCAACTGTTACATCTTCATATAACGTTCCTTTTCTTCCTTTTGGCTCATAGTAATTGTATTTCCGACTAGTACTCCCGGCAAATTTCTTCGAACCAGCCTGGGCAGTCTTATTTGAGATATCACTCATACAATCGTCCTCCTGATTATCGAATATTTTCGTTTTTTTCTTTAAAAATTAAGTAGTTGCAGGTACAAATTTATCAAACGAAATCCGATCAGTGGTTACTCCGTTATCCCTTAATACACTAATTGCAGCATCAATCATTGGAGCAGGGCCGCATAAAAACGCATCTAAATCTTTGGATGAGATGGTAGATGATTTCAGGTAACGGTCAATTACCTCGGTAATGAACCCAGTTTCTCCGACCCAGTTATCGTCTTTTGATGGTTCAGAAAGTGCTGGAATAAAACGGAATCCATCTAGCTGTTTTTCAATTTCTGCAAACTTATCAAGATAAAATAAATCGCGTTTCGAACGGGCGCCATAGAAGAAGGTCACATTGCGTTTAACGTCCTTTTGAACCATGTCATTGAGTATAGACCATAGTGGAGCCATTCCGGACCCTCCGCCAATAAGTATAATATCACCCTCAGAATCTTCTCGGCGTATACAGTTTCCGAAGGGACCTCTGACTTCCAGCTGATCTCCGGTCTTGAATTCCTCCTCCAAAAGAGTAGAGAATTTTCCACCCTCAAAAATTTTAATCATAAATTCCAGCTTATTAGACTCGCTAGGAGTATTCCCCATAGAATAAGAACGGTAGAATGTGCCCCCAGGCGGGTAAATATCAACAAATTGACCAGCATGAAAGATGATTTTCGATGGTTCTTCCAACTTTAAGGTTAATTTTCTAATATCATGGGTAACGCTTTCAATACTCTCAATAGATGTTTGGAAGGTTTTAATTGGGATAGAAAGTTTGAGCGCATCTTCATCAAACTGTAATAACTCAACACTTATATCGCTATAACATAGGGTTTTACATAAGAGAACATATCCATCTTCTTTTTCATGATCAGGGAGTGCAAAAGTGGAATATCGCTCCATTTCTATATCACCATCTAATAGAAGGGATTTACAAGTGGAGCACTGTCCTTCTTTACAACCATGCATAAGGGCGACACCTTGTCTAAAAGCTGCTTCGAGAACGGTTTCGCCTTCTTCAACATCCATTTCCATTCCAACGGGTTCAAGGGTTACCTTGTAAGTCATACAATACACGCTCCTTCCTGGTCCAATAACATTCCCCCCGATCGAGAAGAACGGGGATGAATGTCGTCTTTACTTAATGGTAAAACCAGCTCTGTATGCAGCGATTGATTTTTCACGTTCTTGCTCGTTCAACGCACGTAAATCTAACAATGGACTGCGCATTTCATAGCCCTTGACGTGATCTAGAGTCCACATTTTGCTGTCATCAAAGTGTAAATGTGGTTGAGGAACGAGTGTCTTCCCATCATCACGGACAAAACCTAAATCCTTAATAACATCTGCTAAATCCCATCCGTGGTAAAGTTCCTCCCACTGTCTTTTTCCGCTAAAGCGACCCATTGCAGGGGTTGGTCGGCCATTATAATTGTCAGAAAAAGCTACTTTATGTGTCCAGCGGCATTGTTCAGAACAATACGTATATAGTTCACCATCTACATGATCGACACATAAATCTTCTCTAATTACTACAGGAACTAAGCAGCTCCAACAGCGATGTGGGTACACATATCCTGTGTCCGCAAAAACAATCGGAGTTCCAGGTTTGGATAATTCACGGTAATGATCCCACCAGCCTCCAAACTCAGCATGCCAGCCTGGATATTTTGTTTCGAACCACTCATAATCACGTTCATCCATGCCATCAATTCTCCAGAAGTTAACTGGCCATCCGGCAGAGAAGAACTGGGCTACTTTATGAACATAGTTACTTTTTGTAATTCTGTCCCATGCAGCTTCAACATCATCGTGATGAATTTTTACGCCATATTTCTCAAGTGGAACAAGGTAACTGCGGTAGTAATCCTCGTAAACCCACTTACGCCATAATTCTGCATAAGATTCTTTTTGTTTGTTTCGATCTTTTGTGCCGTATTCAATAATAGTGCCGACTGCAGCATCGACAATTGCGTGGTTTTGCCAGAAGGCATAGCGGATATCCCTTTCAAGTAGTTCGTGGTTATCAGGATCGCCCAATACCATCATCAATGTGCCGTACCCATTATTGATATGACGGGATTCATCCGATTGTACAGAAAGGAATACTGACGGAAGAACATAGTCTCCGTTCGCGGCAGCTTCAGAAGGCATTGCAACAAAAAGGGTATTAGTGAATGCAGTTTCTGCAATGATTTGTAAATAAATGTTTGCTGATGTGATTGCGTCTCCGGTGATAAAGCCTTCACCGAATTGACGGCCAATCGTGGTAGCATAACATTTTCCAAAAGCTTTTTGAGTAATATCAAAACCTGCGGGATCAATGTAGTTTTCCATGTACCATTTTTTAAGGTTCATTTGAATAGTAGAGTGACGGAACTCATCAATCATTTGCATCGTATATCCATTTTTTAGCTCGTCATTTGGAACAACATTGTTTAGTAAGGCCATAGAACGAGCAGCTGAAATTTCTGGAAATGGAATGATAGCTAAAAAAAGTTTCATCCATTCCACCCATCGTGGTTCCGCATCACGGAACATATTCCCTCGAAGTGCAGCATCCATTGCACCGTATACCCGACTATCTTTTTCTTCCTCCATAGCGAAGTAGGAACGTAAAACTTGTTTCATGGTGTCTTTTGGTGCTTTTGAAAATTTGTAATCGGTTGGATACTTTAATGCTTCTTTCGCATAGCTTGGCAGCCAGGCTAAATCTTTAACCCTTTTATGAGCTTCTGCATTGCTCATATTTGGCTGACTGTTAATTTTCGAGATGGTTACCATATTCAATTCCTCCTTACAGGCTCTTTTAGCAAGTTTGACCCTACCACTTTCACACTAATGCAATTACTATGCCAAATCGTTAGAATGTTCAGTTTATTCCTATTTATACTTATATTAATTAAGCTCTATAGAGAGGTTTCTTAATCCTTTATAAAGGGGTTACATAATCCTATCCAGTCCCAGAGTTTACAACACACTGTTGCAATAAGGTTCATTTGTCTTTAAAAGCGACACTGTCGCAGTTTACTTTTCTTCGATTTCGCCCAGACATGTTATGTTTTTTTGAGTGATATCTGTAAAAACAAGCTTACTATCAATAGGGAAGACAATTATGATTTCCAATTTAGAAGTTGGCACATTAATTGCAAGAATATAGATTGTTAGAATATTACAAAAATAACGGAGGTGCTTTAGTATGTTTAAAGCTGCTAATGGAGAAGAAATTTTTGTTATTGATGCCCACATTGCATTATGGGATGGAAGCCCTGAAAATCAAGTGAATCAGCACGGTGAAGAATTTATTAGCTGTTTTTATGACTATCATAAAAACCTCAGCCCAAGTGAAAACTTATGGGATTATGAAAAATTCAGAAAGTTTACTCCTGAAGACTTGGTAAACGATGTAATTGTAAACGGTTACGCGGATATGGCTATATTTCAGCCGGTTTTCCTTACAGACTTCTACAAGAAACCCTTCGGAGATATTGAAGAAAACAATAAATTAGTAAAAAAACATCCAGGCCGTTTCATTAGTAATGGTAGTTTTGACCCTCGAGACGGGGAGAGGGGTCTTAAATACTTAGAATATCTAAAAGCAAAACATAATGTACAAGGCGTTAAATTATATACTGCTGAATGGCGTGGTTCTTCTAAAGGGTATAAATTGACTGACGAATGGACACAGCGTTATTTGGAGAAATGTCTTGAATTAGGAATTAAAAACATCCATATCCATAAAGGACCGACGATCACACCATTAAACAGAGATGCATTTGATGTCGCAGATGTAGACCAAGCAGCTAGTCTTAACCCAGGATTGAATTTTATCATCGAACATTGCGGGCTTCCTAGATTAGAAGACTTTTGTTGGATTGCCACACAAGAAAAGAATGTCTATGCTGGTTTGTCTGTTGTTATGCCATTCATTCATACAAGACCAAGGTATTTTGCAGAGATTATCAGTGAGTTACTCTATTGGCTTGATGAAGATAGAATTATCTTTGGCAGTGATTATGCAATTTGGGAACCAAAGTGGTTAATTGAAAAGTTTATTAACTTTGAACTGCCAGAAGATATTAAACAAGAGACAGGTACAGATTTAACAATGGGAGTAAAAAAGAAAATCCTTGGTGAAAATATTGCCCGTTTATACGGAATCGATATCGAGAAGCAAAAGGAGATTCTATGGAATTCAAAGAAAGCTGTTCGATAAACATCAATTCCGAAAGGAGAGAGGTTGTCTATGAATAACCAAGAGGCTGTCTTTGAAAAACTTAACTTGGTGTATGATCCTGAGTTAGATAAATCGGTGTTAGAAATGCAATTTATAGAAGAAGTAAATATACAAGTTGATACGGTTACTGTTGTTATGCGCCTTCCAACTTTTTGGTGCTCTCCAAATTTCGCTTTTATCATGGCAGAGGATATTCGGGACCGTTTGTTGGAGCTTGAATGGGTGAATAAGGTTCTGCTCAATCTTAAAGACCATTGCTCCTCTGATGACATTAACAAAGGGGTTTCAGAAGGGAAATCATTCGAAGAAGTCTTCGCTAATTTGGCAAATGGAAATCTGAATGAAGTAAGGAATACCTTTCGTATTAAGTCGTTTATGTCAAGACAAGAACATTTACTTCGTGAATTGATGAGCTTTGGTGCTGAAAATGAAATGTTAAGCCTTAGGATAAAAGATTTAAATAATCATCCTGCCATAACCGATAAAAAAGTATGGAAGCGCTACTTAACTCTTCGCAGTGAGTTAGGTTTTAGCAATCAGCCTGAAGAGCTTGCCTTTTTTAAATCAACAGGAGAACAGATTGACCCGCTTAAATTATCAGAATATTTATTAGAAGCCAGGAGAACACGTATGAGCATGGAATTTAATGCTAATCACTGTCTCGGCTTACTAAATACTAGATATCAACCTAAATTAGCAGGAGAAGGAAAGGAGATCGAAAATGAAAGCTGCACGCCTACACGAGTATAACCAGCCATTACGTATAGAAGAGGTACCGAATCCAGTAATAACTGATCCAACTGATGTCATTATTAAGGTGGCGGGAGCTGGAGTATGTCATACAGATCTACACATCATTGAAGGTATATGGGAGGAAACCTTAGGTACTGAATTGCCCTATATCATCGGACATGAGAATTCCGGATGGGTTCATGAGGTAGGTTCAGCGGTTACCGGATTTAGTGTCGGTGATCCAGTGATTCTGCATCCTGTAGCGAGCTGTGGAAAATGTTTGAGTTGTAGGGCTGGTGAAGATATGCACTGTGAAGACTTAAAGTTTTCCGGTCTTACTGTTGATGGTGGTTATGCAGAATACTTAAAGACATCTGAGCGTGCACTAATTAAATTGCCTGATAATGTTGATCCAACGGATGTAGCGCCCTTTGCAGATGCGGGTATTACAGCGTATCGTGCAGTTAAAAAAGCAGCACCATTAGCAACGCCTGGAACGAAAGTTGTGATGGTCGGTATGGGCGGTCTTGGTCATATCGGTGTTCAAGTTATGCGTGAACTTGGAAATGCTGACATTATTACCGTTGATCGGAATGAAGAACGACTAAATGCAACGTTGGATTTAGGGGCCTCTCATATTGTTAGAGCTGATGATCATATGATCGATAATGTTAAACAACTAACAGATAATAAGGGACCTGATATTATTATCGACTTTGTGGGATCTGACCAAACGCATGCAGATAGCATGAAAATGCTTCGAAAGGGAGGGCATTATTTTGTAGTTGGTTATGGTGGGACGGTGAAAGTTCCTTCTTTAAATATTATAAATAATGAATATAGCATTGTAGGCAGTTTAGTAGGTAACTATAACGAATTGTATGAACTAATGGTACTTTATGGCCGCGGGAAGGTAAAACTTCATTCTACTAAGTTCCCTTTTGATCAAGCAAACGAAGTTCTCCAGTTACTTCATGAAGGTAAGATTAATGGGCGGGCGATTTTAGTACCATAAGAGGTCTGCTTTAACTGAGGGCAGATGAACAAAAATCATCTGTCCTATTGCCTAAATTAAGGGTATTCACTTAGAAGGGATTGATCGTATGAATTTGAAACCATTGGGTAATCGAGCGATTATCAGTTTACTTGATAATGGTAGCTTCTCAAGTCAGCAAGGTGGGATTATTATCCCGGATACTGTAAAAGGTAATTTATCTCAAGGAAAAGTGATGGCTATCGGAGATTGTGAGAAATCTGTTCTGCATGTGGGGGATCTTACACTCTTCTCTGGAAATTCAGGTGTAGCAGTAAAAGTAAACAATGAAAACTATCTAATTATCGATGAACAGGATATTCTGGCCGTTATTACTGACAAATAAAAGGAAGAGGGGTGTAAAATATGCCAAAGAAATATAAATTAAACGAGGATGCACGAATGGCTTTGGAAAAAGGAATTGATAAACTGGCAGCAATTGTTAAATCTACGCTCGGGCCGAAGGGTAGAAATGTGATCATTGATAGACCATTCAATACCCCAATGGTATCTAATGATGGGGTTTTCATCGCTCGGGAAATTGAACTGGATGACCCATTTGAAAATATGGGGGCTATGCTAGTAAAAGAAGTGGCAAGTAATACCAATGACATCGCAGGAGACGGGACAACAACGGCAACAGTGCTGGCACAAAGCATGGTTCAACTAGGTAACCAGTATGTTAGAGAAGGTGCCAATCCTATTTTTCTAAAAGCAGGGATTGAAAAAGCAGTTAAACTTGTTGTAGATACCCTTAAGAAGACTGCGGTACCTATAAATGATCGTAAATCGATTGCAGAGGTTGCTTCTATTTCATCAAAAGATGTAGAAATAGGAGAGATGATTGCGGAGGCCATGGAAAAAGTAGGAACGGATGGAGTTATTCAAGTAGAAGAATCCAATCTGCCCATTACCGTCCTTGAAGTTGTTAAGGGAATGCGATTCGACCGAGGTTATATTTCACACAATATGGTTACAAATTTTGAAAAGATGGAGGCTCTCCTCGAAGATCCATACATTCTAATAACCGATCAAAAGATTATCTCTGTAACTCAAATCTTAACATTGATGCAGCGCTTAAATGAAACAGGAAAATCACTATTTATTATTGCCGAAGATATCGGAACGGAAGTGGCTGCTACATTAGCGGTTAATCAGCAAAGAGGTAATTTACAGACTGTTGCAGTAAGAGCACCTGAGTTTGGCTATAATCGGGGACTTATGCTCGAGGATATTGCAGTGATGACAGGAGGGCGCGTCATTTCTGATTCCTTGGGCCGCAGTCTTGAGCATACACAAATTGAGGATCTTGGCAGAGCAAGACAAGTGATTGTAAATAAAGATCAAACCGCTATAGTAGAAGGGTTTGGCAAAATAGATGAAATAAAGGGCAGGAAGGATCAAATTCGTCAGCATATTGAAGATACTTCTCAAGAATGGGAGAAGGAAAAACTTCAAGAACGGCTATCAAGACTTTCAGGAGGCGTAGCTGTAATCTTGGCTGGAGGGATAACATCTGTTGAGCGAAGAGAGAAACTTTTGCGTATTGAAGACGCACTAAATGCGACATATGCTGCAGTAGAAGAAGGGATTGTTGCAGGGGGAGGCAGTGCATTGCTTCAAATCTTAACACAAGTTGAAGAAGAAGTACTAAATACTTTACAGGGTGATCAATTACTAGGTGCTCATATTGTATTAAATTCATTGTCCTCACCGCTATTAACAATTGCCAATAATTGTGGAATAGATGGAGAAGAGGTAATTGAAATCGTTAGATCTCTGCCAAATGGTCACGGGTTTAATGCCTTAAGTGGAGAGTACGTAAATTTAATAAGTGAAGGTATTATTGATCCTGTTAAAGTAACATGTTCTGCTCTGCAAAATGCAGCATCTATTGCTTCACTCATTATCACCACGGATTCCCTGATCACCGAAAAAGCGGAACCGGAAGTTGATCCCACTTCAGGACCATCTATGGGTGCAGGAGCAGAATTGTTAGAGTAGTTTGGGAGTAGTCAATGCTCCCATTTTTATCAAGGTTCGATGAAATTACTTAATTTATTCGTTAACTCGAAAAACCATTTTCTATCCTTGGTGTCTAAGGATAAATCAATTTGTTGAATTAAACCCTCTTTTGTAATTAATTTTACGCTTATTGTGGTATTTTTACATTCATCTTGATAGGCTAAAAACTCTTTGTTATTCAAATATGGTGACCTGTTGTTGCAAAATACAGGTCTTAATTCTTCTCTTTTCACTTTAATGCTTATGTCATCAATCTTAACCTTAACATACCCATAAATATCAATAGATTGCACGATTCCTCTTTCTTTAAAGTACGAGGTAGATTCACTGTCTATGATTACATAATCACCTATTTTTAGGTTCATCATAATCACCCTTTCAGTAGGTATTCTACCTCATAGTATGAACCATCCATGAACGGCTCAATCATTCTCCACTTAATTATTAAAGTAATTCCGACAGTTTATTGCTCGATAGAGATCATAGAAACCACCAAAAAACCCATAAGCTGCGAAAAACTTGTGGGTTTTTTGGTAATGGTTTTATAGTAGTTTTTAAATATATTTATTATCGTTTGACGTTAAGTTCCGGCCAAGTTTCCGATAAATAGTACTTCTGTGAATGCCTAGTTTTTTAGCAGCTTCTGAAACATTGCCATTTAACTCATTTAGTACGGTAAGAATGGTCTGAATTTCTTGATCTTTTAAGGATGATGTATTAAAGGCAGATTCTGTGATTTCATGGGGATGAAATGTAGGATGCAGTGATTGATTTTCTTGATTAGAAACAATGGGGGCAGGATATCCAAACTGTTTTCTGGAGAAATACACGATTAAATCCTCAGGAAGATCCATACTCGTTATGACATTTCCTTGTACCTTTGCCGCCATTTTATAGGCTAAATTACGAAGTTCACGGACGTTACCTGGCCATTCATATGATTCTATCATTTCTAAAGCTTTCTTATCTACTGTTAGCGGCGGTCTTCCCAGATCCCTACAAACCTTTTTTAACAGGTGGTCTAATAATAGGGGGATATCTCCTGATCTCTCATGTAAAGAAGGAACCTTTAGATGTAGTATATTGAGACGGTAATAAAGATCTAATCGAAATTCACCATTTTCAGTTGCCTTTTTTAAATCACGATTTGTTGCAGCAATTACCCTGATATTTAACTTTATTGGGTGTTTCCCGCCAATTCGAACCAATTCTCCCTCTTCAAGTACTCTTAATAAAGTAGTTTGTAAATTTAGACTCATTTCTCCAATCTCATCTAAAAAGATGGTCCCACCCTCAGCTTGTTGGAATTTTCCAGAATGACCACCCTTAGTTGCACCTGTAAAAGCCCCTCCTTCATATCCAAACAACTCACTATCTGCAAGATCCTTTGGTATTGCTCCGCAGTTGATTGCAATAAAAGGTCCCGAAGAACGCTGGCTGGCGGAATGAATGGATTGCGCTAGCAATTCTTTTCCTGTCCCGCTTTCTCCCTCAATGAGTAACGGTAAATCAAGACCAGCCAGGGTACGTGCCTCTTTAATAAATGATTTGAATTTTGTGGATTCTCCAATCAAACTAGAGAATGTGTGTTTTGTAGAGTTGACTTTGGGTACCTGAGAAGATGGTGGAATAGCATTTACAATAGCTCCAATATGTTTTCCTTGATAGAAATATGGATTCAACTCAAATTTCCATTTTCCATCTCTTTTTTCAGATTCCCATCTAGCGTTTTCACCTAATGTAAATGTTAGGTTATCTAAATCTATTAAGTGATTGTTCTTTCCAATCCAGCCGTTTTCATAGAATAGGGGAGTGGCTTTAATGACTTGATTTCCACGGTCAATTACCGCTAGAATGCTGTTTTTATTTTTAATACTATTATTTGAATACTGTTCTAATAAGATAAAACGTTCAACGTCGAGTTCCTTCTGGAGCATTCCTTCAATGTATTGTGTTATAGAAACAACGGTTGAAAGGGAATGAGGATGTACCATATTCCAGGCCCCTGTTAGATCGATTGCTCCAAGTATCTCCTTTGTTGCAGGGTCCCGAATAGGAGCTGCTGAACACACCCAGTTATGGACGGGTTGACAAAAGTGTTCCCCAGCGAATACCTGCATTGGCATACCTGTTGCAAGTGCCGTACCGATAGCATTTGTTCCTATATGAGATTCAGACCATGAAGCCCCCACTATAAAGTTCATTTTTTCAGCTTTCCGTTTCAGTGCTGAATCTCCATCTAAATAAACGATTTCACCATTGTTATTACAAAAAACTATTAGATGCCCTGCATCTATTGCTACATTTTTAAGCTCTGGTAAAATTTTCTCGAAAATATGATTATTAGGATAAGTAGATTGAATCTTGTCTTTTGGTAAAATGACGGGTGCCATTCCGTGAAGGGGATTAATTCCATGCTTTAAGGAACGCTCCCATGATTGGTATGTTAAATTTCTGACCGTTGAATCTAAATCTTCACCGGTTATAAATTGTTCCCAAGCATTAGTTATCCTAACTCTTTCTTTCTTTGGGTTGGTGAAAATATCCATTGAAATAAATGAATCTCTCATACTCTAAATCACCCTTTATTTAATAGTAAGAAGGACAGTGTTTTAATGAAGAGTTAATGGATTTGTATTGTAAGCGCATTCAAAATGATAAGAAATTTATATTGAACTATGATTTGTTTACACAAAAATACATTTACCGCTAATTATCTATTTTGATAATTCTGAAAATTAGCGATAAATATCTACTATTTATTACCAATATAAACAACTGCAAAAATACTTTGATCGATTTCTAGTGATAACCACCATCATAATCTAGTAAAAGTTTATTTCCTTCCATTTTAAGGGGAATATAAAATTTTATTCAAATTCATATAAATTATAAGTGAAAATAACAATTTTTACAACTTAACTATATTAGAAATGAATTATTATATAACAGCCCTTATAACCAAGATATTTTATCTATTATCCGTAGTTTCTGAAGGCCTATTGAAAATCTTAATAGGTAACTAAGGATTGTGAATTTTTTCTTTTTCCTTCTGATATGATTCTAAACCCTCTTTACCAAAGAAGAACATCGTCATGAGTTCATCCTTATCCTTCCATTCTTCAAAATCCAAAGGGAGCCACTCAATTAAATCAGCTAAAGAACATTCTTGTAACATTTTTGAAATCACCATTAATTCATGAGGTTTTAGATTATGCTCCTCTTTACAGGAAGAAATAAAATTAGAGAATATATCTAGTACCTTTTTTTGAGCCGCATCATTCCATGTAACAGCAATAGAACTAAACTCGGTTATAAGATTTGAGGCTTTTTCTCGCTTATCAGCAGATAATTGATTCCAAGATTCTAATTCCATAATAACACCCTGCTTTCTTGAATAAATAAATTTTAAGGACTGTAATAAGTTTGAAATTTCTGGCTGGAAATACTGCTCATCTTGAAATATATGCAATTTTTATGCCAGATTAAATATAGTATTTTAAAAACAAAAAGCAAAATAGTAGATACAATAATGTCGCATATCCGAAAAGACGTTGTTGCAAAAATGTACAACTGTCGTTTTCTGCAACAATGTTAAAGATCATTTATATAAGCAGTTGTTAAAAGGGTTCAACAAGTTTATAAGACTAAAAAAACTAAGTTACCAATAGATGCTTAATTAAATTAATAAGTTAACGGCAATATCATCAGGAAGAATTTATTATGAGGTTAGTGGAAGCATACTTAGCTTAAAATAAACGATTATTATCCCAACCTCTGAGAAATAATGAGAGATTGGGATTTTTTTATTAATTAGTGTAATTATATTTTTGTAAAATAGTAAAGATTAAAAATATTCAATATTCTATAGAATATTGTATTGACAAACTATAGGCACAGAAATAATAATAGAAATATATTAAGAATTGTCTGATAATTAATAAGGGGTGAGGTAATTGACCCAAGGTTACTTGGATCTATCAAAAGTTGAATCAGTTGAAAGGCAGCCGTTAAATGTTAGGATTTATGAAAATTTAAAATCCGCCATTATAAAAGGTGATTTACAAGCTGGCAGTAGGTTAACTGAAACAGAAGTTGCGAAACAAATGAATGTAAGCCCTACTCCTGTCCGAGAGGCATTTCGCCGCTTAGCCGCAGAAGGTTTGGTGAAAATTGTACCTTGGAAAGGAGTAGTCATCCAGAGTTTTTCTGAGGATGAAATTATTGAATCGTATCAATGCAGGGAAGCATTAGAGGTATTTGCCATTCGATTAGCAGTCGAAAATATTGATGAAAAGGGGATTGAAAAACTTCGGGTATTATTAGGTCAATCCATTGATGTTGAAAGTTCAACTGAATTCGTCAGTTTAAATTCCGAAATTCATTCAGTATTTATAGAGTACGCACGAAATGCTAAATTAAAAACGCTGTTGGATTTAGTCAATGATGTGATTTTCCATGATCGTAATATTTCTGCCTATAATTCAAGAAGAAGAGAAAAAATAATTGCAGAACATATGGAGATTTTCAATGCTCTTAAGGAAAAAGATGCGGACAAAGCGGAAAAAGCGATGAGACTGCACATAAAAAACGGGCTGGAATATATCACTCTAGAAAACTTGTCTAAAAAGAAGGGGAGTAGCTCCCCAGAATAAAGGGATAATCGTGAGAAGTAGTAACTCTCACTTTTTATTAAATATGGATTCTATAGAATATAGTAAAAAAATTTTATAAGACTAAGGGGAGATAGAACAATGAAATCAATTCTTATGAGTAAAGGGGCCCGAACGATTGTAGAGGTTTGTGCGGGTGTCAAACCAAATGAAAATGTATTAGTTGTTACAGAACCAAAAATGATCAATATTGCGGAAAGTATTGCAGCAGCTGTCGTTGCAGCAGGGGCTGAGCCTATTATGGCAATGATGACCCCGAGGACCTCGGACGGGCAAGAACCTCCTGCACCTATAGCAGCTGCAATGAAAGAAAGCAACGTGTTTATTAGTGCAGTTTATACATCGATTACGCATACAAAAGCGGTGAAAAACGCAGTGGATGCAGGTTCAAGAGGGATTATGCTGACACAGTTTCACGATGAAATGCTAATCGAGGGCGGAGTGCATGCTGATTTTAAGGCAATTGAACCAACTTGTCGGGCAGTAGCAAATGCTTTGGAGGGAGCAAACGAAATTAGGCTCACCACTCCACATGGTACCGACCTAATACTTTCGGCGACAGGAAGGCGATCAAATGCAATGCCGTGTATGGTTGTCCCAGGTGAATTTGCCCCAGTACCTACGGTAGAAGCTAATGTGTCTCCTCTTGAGGGATCCGCCCATGGAGTTATTGTTGCGGATGCCAGTATTCCTTACATAGGAATTGGGCTGCTTGATGATCCAGTGAAGGTCACTGTCGAAAACGGAATGATTGTTTCCATATCGGGGGGCAAACAGGCGAACATGTTGGCTGAAAATCTGGCTTCAAAAAATGATCCACAAGTTTATAACATTGCCGAAATCGGTGTCGGCCTTAACCCGAACTGTAAATTTATTGGTTCCATGCTCGAGGACGAAGGTGTTTTTGGGTCCGTACACATTGGTATCGGTACAAACATAACGTTGGGCGGAAATGTAAAAGCAGCGTGCCATTACGACTTGATTATGACTGGTGCTACCATTGTCGCAGATGGAAAAGTAATTTTACAAAATGGAGAGGTTCTTGTTGTTTAGAAGCCAAAATCTTAGGGAATGGCACTTCGAAGAAATATGTATGTTCCAATCTTGAATTACGAGAATTTGATTTCAGTAGAGATTGCTATGAATTTGAAAAACCAATTAAATAGGGGGAACGAAATATGAAAAGGATGTTTAGTGTAATTGTTCTATTAATGGTTATGTTTCTTGCAGCATGCGGTGTTCCAAATCCTTCTAAAGAGGCTAGTAATGAAAGCGGTTCAAAGTCTGATACCCAAACTGAAACGAAGGAAATTACGATCGCAGCTAATGGTGGAAAAATTGAAAAGTTAATTCGTGATGAATTGGGACCTAAGTTTAAAGAAAAGTATGGGATTACCATTAATTACGTAGCAGGTTCTTCAAATGAGATTTTAACAAAAGTTCAGTTGCAAAAAGATAATCCTCAAATTGATATTGCCATGTATGATTCCCCTGTAGCAGTTCGTGCCGTTGACGAGGGTCTGACTGAGGCAATTGCGAAGGATAGTATTACAGGACTAGGAAATATTGATGAGCGATATTTAATTGATGAACACAGTGTTCCCCTTTTAGGTTACTCTGTTGCGGTAGGCTATAACACAGATATTTTTAAAGAAAATGGATGGAAGCCAATTGTTTCTTGGAATGACCTGGTTAGTTCCGATTATAATGGCATGACGGCATTCCCTGATGTATCAAGTAATTCAGGGTTTACAATGTTCCTCAGCTTGGCAAAAGCGAATGGCGGAGGTATTGATAATATGCAGCCTGGACTGGATAAGGGGAAAGAATTGGCGGCTTACTCCGACACTTTCTATAAAAACTCTACGCAGATTCAACCAGCGATGCAGCAAGGAGCGGCTGTGACGGTACAAGCCAGCTATACGATTGCGGGCCTACATGATGCAGGTGTTCCGGTCAAAATGGTGATTCCAAAAGAAGGAGCTCCGTTACAGGCAATTGTAGCTACTGTGGTAAAGAATTCCCCGAATAAAAAGGCAGCAGAAGAGTTCATTAATTATTTAGTGGAAGAGGAATCTCAGAAAAAGATTGCAGAAATTGCCTTTTATCCAGTGGTAAAAAATGTTAAATTACCTGAAAATTATGAATCGATTATTGGCTTTAAAGAAAATGACCCTGTTTATACACCGGATTTCGCTGGAATAGCAAAAATTCAATCAGAGTGGACCGAAAAATGGACGAAGGAAGCTACTCCGGAGCTTGGTAAAAAGGTAAAGAAATAAACACAGCAAAGATAGTAGGAGGGATTAAAGATGATTGCCAGTGATGTGACGATTCGAGGTGTCAGTAAAAGATTTGGAACAAATATCGTACTGCAAAATATAGATTTAGATATAAAGCAAGGTGAGCTGCTTACCTTGCTTGGCCCCTCTGGCTGCGGGAAAACAACAACATTAAATGCTATTGCGGGTTTTCTCGATCCTGATGAGGGTGAGTTATTTATTAAAGGGAAAAAGATGAATGGTGTGCCCCCATATAAACGGGATCTTGGGATGGTTTTTCAAACCTATTCGTTGTTTCCGCACATGACCGTATATGAAAATCTTGTATTCGGTCTTAAGGTGCGAAAATTAAAGAAAGAAGAAACGGACAGTAAGATTAAACGAGCACTAGAATTGGTAAAATTGACAGGCTTGGAAAAGCGATACCCAAGGGAATTATCAGGCGGGCAGCGGCAAAGGGTGGCCATCGCCCGTGCTTTGGTTGTAGAACCGGAATTATTATTGTTGGATGAGCCATTGAGTAATTTAGATGCAAAGCTGCGCCATGAGCTCCGTGCTGAAATTAAACGTTTACAAAAGGAAGTCGGCGTTACCACCATTTTTGTTACTCATGATCAAGAAGAGGCACTCTCCATGTCAGATCGAGTTGTGGTCATGAACCAAGGGAAAATTGAGCAAATCGGTACTCCTACTGAAATCTATCAGAATCCTCAGACCGAATTTGTATTCCAATTTATTGGAAAGTCGAACCGTTTTGAAGGATTGGTTAAATCAGTTGAAGATAGCTATGCGAATATTCAAATTGACGAAGGATGGGTTATCAGGACTCAAAAAGAAAATATAATCGGTAAAGATCGAATCTACCATACCCAGGATGCCGTAAATCTATATATTCGACCAGAATTAATTTCAATCAAGTCAGTCGGCGAGAACTTGGGTGTTCCTGAGAAGGAAATCGTGCAAAAAAGGGCCGTAATCAAGCAAATGAATTATCTCGGGTCACAGTGGGAAATTGAGGTTTCCATTAATGGCGTACACCATTTGCAGGTTATCGGATCATCGATTGAAGATTCCTGGTCTATTGGGACGGAGGTGTCAGTAGAATGGAAAATGTCGGATATACGTCTGACCAAAAAATGAGTACTAATGCAAAGGAATCTCTTAAACTGACACCTAATAGTAAGGGAAAGAAATTTAAAAAGTATACTGCTGCCATATTACTGCTTGCGCCACTGCTTTTATTTATACTTGCCTTCTTCGTTGTCCCGATGATATACGTTTTTTATTTAAGTTTCATTGAAGTAGAAGGACTTGATATCTCGAATGCCAGTTATAGTATCGGGAACTATCTGACGTTTTTTTCAGACCCATATTTTTTAAGGTCGCTATGGATGACAGTTAAAGTGAGTGTTTATGCAGTCATTATCGCTCTAATCCTTGGTTATCCAATCGCCCTGACAATGGCTAAAAGCTCAGCGCGGATGAGAGGCTACCTTACACTTCTCGTGGCATCACCTTTATTGATTAGTGTAGTGGTACGTAATTTTGGCTGGTATTTGTTACTAGTGCCAAATGGTGTAATTGATCAGTTTTTGATGAAATTAGGGATTATTGACTCGCCTTTAAAGCTTCTTTTTTCCGTAGAGGGGGTTGTCATCGGGTTAGCCAATTCTTTCTTACCATTTATGGTTCTATCTATCGCGACGAGCCTTTATAATATTGACCCTTCTTTGGAGAAGGCGAGCAGTATTTTGGGGACAAGTCCGTTTAAAACCTTTTTAACAGTCACTTTGCCACTAAGTTTACCGGGTGTTGTAGCGGGAATTGTTCTTGTCTTCAGCATGTCGATGAGTTCCTACGTAACTCCTGCGTTAATGGGTGGGGCAAATGTACCGTTATTCCAATTGTCATTTATGAGCAAATTAATACGTTATTCCGCTGGACATTTGGTTCGGCCATCTCCTATATTTTACTTGGCGTAACACTAATTTCTGTTACGATTTTTTCTCGGATATTTGAAAGGAAGTTCAAGGAGGTGTTTCGATAATGAAAATTGCAAGGATTACGGTAACCGTGGCAGGGCTTATTTTTCTACTAATCCCTCTCATTGTTACAATAGGGGCATCGTTTACCACAGCGGGATATCCAACGTTTCCACCAAAAGGTTTTTCTTTACAGTGGTATGAAAAAATATTGGATCGGCCTGAATACATGGTTGCCTTTTACAACAGTATCAAATTTGCCTTCTTAGCATCGTTTTTTTCTGTTTTACTGGGCACCATTGCGGGGCTGGCACTCGCAAAATATGACCTCCCTGGTAAAACCTATATCGTTTCACTGCTGACTTCGCCTTTAACCATCCCTCACTTGGTACTGGGGGCGGCGCTATTGATTTATTTTACGCCGATGCTATTGGCGGGCAGCCCTATCGGCTTCGTTCTTGCACACATCGTCATTTGTGTACCTTATGCGATACGCTTTGTGCTAACGGGTTTGAGCGGTTTTGATTATACCTTGGAACGGGCGGCCATGGTACTTGGAGCTAATCCATTTGTTGTTTTTTGGAAAATTACACTCCCAATTATTCGACCTGCGATCCTTTCCGGTGCCATGTTTGCCTTCTTAATCTCGTTCGATAACGTCACTGTCTCTCTATTTATGGTTTCTACCGATATGAGAACATTGCCGCTTGAACTGTTTTTCCATATGCAAGATTCATATGATCCAATGGTAGCTTCTGTATCAAGTATCGTAATCTTCATATCTGTCATTTTTATTCTAATCTTTGAAAGAATTTATGGAGTCGGAAAACTATTTGGTGGTTCGAATTAATGGTTAAGGAGAACTCTAGGCTGTTTAAGTAACGGGTTTACTTTAGAGGTGCAAACATTGTAATAGACATAGGAAAACGCACTTGAATTCACAATAAAATTCACAGTGCGTTTTTTATTTCAGTCTACTGCTGATGCTGCAAAGGAACAGTCCCTCCACCTCTTTAGATAAGAATAATCTCACATATATAAATACCTGTTAATTTACACATGTTCTAATAGTCTGTCAACAAAAAAACACTACGGTATCGCTTACATATAAAATACGAACAATGATATGATATTATATTAAATTGTTCGTGTTTGGATGATAAAAATTGCTTGTAATCGCTAAAAATATAAGATATTATAATCAAAAGACAAACGATAAGGAGGTTGTGTTAGGTGTTTGGTAGCCAAGCGAAAAAAGTAATGTTACTAGGTTCGGGTGAACTTGGAAAAGAGACAATCATAGAGGCACAGCGTTTAGGGCATGAGACCATTGCGGTAGACCGCTATGAAAACGCACCGGCCATGCAGGTTGCACATCGTTCTTATGTTGTGGACATGCTTAATGGAGAAGAACTTCGGAGATTGATAGAACACGAGAAACCAGATTTAATCGTTCCGGAAATCGAGGCGATTGCTACAGAAACCTTAATGGATCTTGAAAACGAAGGTTTCCGTATCGTACCGACAGCTAATGCTGTGAACCTGACCATGGATAGAGAAGGAATCCGCCGATTGGCAAGCGAAGAACTTGGGATTCAAACAGCGAAGTATGCCTTTGCGGACACCCTGTACGAACTAAGGAAGGCTGTACTGGAAATCGGTACACCCTGCGTGATTAAACCCATCATGAGTTCTTCTGGAAAAGGTCAAACCATTTGCCGTTCGATAGAGGATGCAGAGTGGTCCTGGAATGAGGCGGTTGCAGGCGGACGGGGTAAAAAAGCCCGTATGATTGTGGAGGAATTTATCCATTTTGATTCTGAAATCACGCTATTAACCGTCCGATCCATTTCTGGAACAACCTTTTGTGCTCCAATCGGACATGTGCAAAAAGATGGTGACTATATCGAATCGTGGCAGCCGCATCATATGTCTGATGAACAAATTATAGAGGCGCAGAATATCGCCAAAAAAATCACTGATGCTCTTGGTGGCTACGGACTTTTTGGAGTTGAATTATTTCTTACTCCACAAGGTGTCTATTTTAGTGAAGTTTCACCCCGACCACATGACACAGGGATGGTTACCATGGTTACACAAGATTTATCTGAATTTGCGCTGCATGTAAGGGCGATTTTAGGCTATCCGATTCCAGAAGTTCAGCTTGTGAATCATGGTGCAAGTCGTACGATTAAGGCAACAGAAGAAAGTAAGATCTACCAACTATCTGGATTGGCTGAAAGTTTATCCATTCCTTATACGCAGGTTAGAGTATTTGGAAAACCGGAAACAAAAGCGGGACGACGGATGGCGGTCGTGTTAAGCAAGGGAGTATCTGTGAATGAGGCTAGAGAACGGGCCGAATTAGCAGCTTCTAAAATCACGGTGACGTATGACGAATAACTCTTTGAAATCATCAGCAACGAGACAATACAATATGGAAAGAGGGACAAATGAATGCAAACAAAAAATCGTTGGTTAATCGCATTATCTGCAGTTGGGATTCATATTTCGATTGGTTCAGTTTACGCTTGGAGTGTTTTCACAAATCCACTTCAACAAGAAATGGGCTGGGGATTAAAGCAGATTTCCCTGACATTTAGCTTGGCTATTCTGTTTTTAGGTTTATCAGCAGCCTTTTTAGGACATTTTGTAGAGAAGTTTGGCCCAAGAGCAGCAGGAACGCTAAGTGCTCTGTTTTTTGGTACAGGCATTGCAGGGGCTGGTTTAGCCATTCAATTAGAATCATTACTACTACTCTATTTATTTTATGGAATGATTGCTGGCATTGGGTTAGGAGTAGGCTATATTACACCTGTTTCTACGTTGGTAAAATGGTTCCCAGACAGGAGAGGTCTTGCGACAGGACTCGCGATTATGGGATTTGGTTTTGCTTCCTTAATTAGCAGCCCGATTATGAATCATTTAATCGAGCAATATGGGATTTCTAACACCTTCTATATACTTGGAGCAGCCTACTTTGTCATCATATTTTGTTCTGCACAATATCTGGCTCCGCCTGCATCGGGTTGGGTACCTAAAAGTATCGCAGCAGCAGGTCCCAAATCAGGTGGTATGAAATTAAAAGAAGATCTGCGTCAGTTAACCGCCAATGAGGCAGTTAAAACAAGACAGTTTTGGGCCTTGTGGATTATGTTATTTATCAATATTACCTGTGGAATTGCAATACTTTCTGT
Organism: Neobacillus niacini; assembly: GCF_036961885.1. Taxonomy (GTDB): domain Bacteria; phylum Bacillota; class Bacilli; order Bacillales; family Cytobacillaceae; genus Neobacillus; species Neobacillus niacini_H. The sequence goes on from NZ_JBALNQ010000029.1 coordinate 82,873, forward strand.
TGCATCACCAATGGCTCAGGAGTTGGTAGGAATGTCTGCAGCTGGGGCCGCAGCAATGGTTGGAATCATGGGATTATTTAATGGTGGAGGAAGGATTGTTTGGGCTACCATCTCTGATTACATCGGAAGACCGAATGTATACACACTATTTTTTGCTTTTCAAATTGTTGCCTTTTTTATGCTTCCAAATATAACAGTGGGAATTCTATTTTCGATTATTGTTTATATGATTATGACCTGTTATGGGGGAGGCTTCGCTTCCATACCTGCCTATATCGGCGATTTGTTTGGAACAAAACAGCTAGGAGCCATTCATGGTTATATTTTGACCGCATGGGCGGCAGCCGGTCTAGCTGGACCTATTTTTGTTTCGTGGGTCAGGGAAACTACCGGAAGCTATCAGGGGACATTGGTCATCTTTTCAGGAATTTTTATTGTAGCCCTAGCCGTTTCGCTCCTCATTCGTCTTGATATAAAAAAATTAAAGACGATGAGCAAAAAACAAATCTTCAACAATGCTGGGTGATAGAAATAAAGTATTAAATGTTACACAGGGTTTGGGTCAAATGGGGAGTTTCTATTTTACCCAAACCATCGTGTATCCCAAAATTTCGGTAAAATAGTTTTTGTTAGAATGGTTTATATTAGGAATGTGACAGATAATTCTATCGGTTTTAAGAAAACGTTGAAAATAGGTAAAATTTATCAAATTATACGAACTAGACTACGAGTTAAAGTATTCGGCTGTTCAGCATTCTCCAATTAGCGAGGGTATAAACAACAAGAAAAAGGGGAGAGTTTATTATGAAAAACAACATGTTTAAGAAATTAGCTTCGGTAGCAACTATTTCAGCCACGTTATTTATGCTTGCAGGATGTAATTCATCTTTACTAAATGAAAAAAAAGTAGAAGGGGCCCAGAGACCAATTATCATTCAAGGTCCAATGCCTATAGAAGCTGAATATTTTGCGGGAAAATTAGAAAAAGTAAAAGTGGAAAAATCCGGGAAGTTTGTTTTTTATAAAGGTAAGCTTAACAATTACCCTGTTATTGTGACTAAAACAGGTAAGGGAATGGAAAATGCAGCTGCTGCAACAGCATTGGCGATTGAAAAATATAACCCGATCGCCATCATCAACCAAGGTACATCTGGCGGACATAATCCAGAACTAAATGTATTTGACATTGTGTTAGGGGAAAGAACGACAAACATTGGATCATTAAAGACAACAAATTTGGATGAAGGCCAAGGAACTGATCCAACTACATGGATTCCGATGGATTTAATGGCTTCGGAAGGAAGCGGGTCAGATGACAGTGCTAATAAAGTCCGTTACTACTACGGAGATAAGGATTTACTGGCAGCTGCTAATGCAGTAAAAGATACATACACGAAGGGTAAGGTTGTCGAAGGTACGATCGGTTCAGCAGATTTTTGGAATAGCGAAGTAGACCGAATTAAATGGATTCATGAGATTTACGGTACTGATGTAGAAGAAATGGAAGGTGCCTCAGTAGCACAAATTTCCGATGCTTATGATGTAGCATTCTTGGGTATTCGAATTCTATCGAATAATAAAACAAATGGCGGTACTTACGATCCGGGTACAGCAGCAGCTAATCAAGCCTATGTTTATGAAGTTGTTAAAGAATATATATCTATGATGAAAAACAAATAAAAACGAGATAAAGCCCTCTTCTATAGTGGAAGAGGGCTTTATCTATTCAGCTTTTAATAATGAATGTCCCTAGTTATTTGCACCATAGCTTATTAAGTTCGTAAAGATTCGGTAGCCTCCAGGAACTTGGGCATTGATTTGGCGGTAGAATACCAGGTTGGTGTATAAGAATGTTCCTTCACCGTATTTAGCCATTAGGATTCCGCTATCGAATGGTGCTTCGCCAGGGTCTGCCATGGATACGAATGTTTCATAGTTGGCATCCCATGCAGTTGGGAAGTAGAGAGCTCGTTCTTGTACCCATCCATCCCAGTCACGATCATTAATTACATTTGGATAGTTAAACAACGCATGTTCTGGTTGTGTGACTGTAACCTTTGCGTTTTCATCCGTCACACGCACACGAATAGATGGTGATCCGATGGTTAATGAATACGGCGGTGTGAATTTACCATTATTCCATGGATCTCCAGAAGTTACATACTGCATTACTAAATGTCCGCCATTTTTCACATATTCAAGCAATCTGGCGTTATTTTGCAACACATCTGGTCTTCCAAGTGTTGATCTAATTCCAGCTACGATTGTATTATATTTTGATAGATCACCAGTGGCAAGGTCTTCAGGTGTAATCTTGGTAATATCAAACCCAGCATTTTGTAATGAATCTGCAATTGTGTCAAAGCCGCTGTCAATGTAACCAACCTTCAGATTGTCTGGTTTTAATAACTCAAATGCAACCCCATTAATGTTGGAAGGGTACATGAAGTATGAGTCATTGATATGGTCATATTTAATTTCTTGTACGGTAGTATCAAATGACTTACCATCTGCTACTGCAATTGCTGCGATTGTGAAGTTACCATCCGCAACAGTAGTAGGAGGAACTAATGTGAATGCTGCTACTTGTTCCTCATATCTTTTTGTAAAACTGACATCTGCTGTTGCTGGTTCACTCGTCCAGCCTTCAGGAAGATTTAAAGAAACCGCAGCCTTTTTAGCACCATTCGAATAGTTTTTCACTTTAACTGTGACTGGAATTTCTTTTTGTACGTTGGCAGTGTTAACCGTGATATTGACTGGGTCTGGTGTAACACTTAATTCAGGGAGCACACTCACTGTATTATCTAAATCAATGACAGCTGTTGTTTTCACTCCGTTTTCTTTAAATGTTAATTGTGCTTTAATCACAGCGTCGCCATATGGTTGGTAATATTCTGCACTAGATGGAACGGTGACATTGAAGGTAACAGTCTTTGATTCGCCCGGCTTCAGGTGCTTTACTTGAGTTACACCTTCATGTTTCCAATTATCAGGAGTTAGTAACGCTGCTTCGATATGTTGGATTTTTTTGGTTCCTTCATTAGAAATCGTAACATCAACTTTCGTTTGTTCTCCTTGTGTTAATACATAAGAACCGATTTCAACATCAACAGCAAGGTTAGAAGAAACGAAACTTACTTGTTGAAGCTGTTCTGCTTTTAGTTCAAGCTTATGGAGCAAGTCATTTTTTACACCGGAATCCAAGTTTGCTGAGTTTGTACTAGCAATTAATTTTTGTACAGTCCCTAAAGCCTTTTGTGATTTAGGTAATATCGCTTCACGATCTGGGTAAAGCTTAATGATGCCTTCTAATTCGTTTTGTAATCTATCCAATTGCTCACTGACATTAGCAGCAGGAACAATATCTGCCCAAGCATGGAAGTCATAAGGAACCCCTGCAAAAAGGTCAGTTGAAGCTGTTGCTACAGCTGAATGTATCAATTTTAAATGTGATTGCCTAGGTGCCACTGGGATATCATTCCCCATTCCTTGGCTCTTGTGCAGATATCGGGATGCTTCACCAAGTTGCGGGTAGCTCATACCGTAGATTGGGTCAAAGTCACCAATTTCGATAGAAGTTGTGGCTGTATCTTTATTTACTGGTAAATAAAACTTTTTAATCTGCCAAGGCTCTACTCCATTTTCCAATTGTTCAGGGAAAACGGTTGGATCGGCTGCGTCTTTAAACGCTCTTTCAGATAAAATAGCCATCAATCTGTGGTGTCCATGCTGGCTGTCAACATTTTCGAAGGATGGCATGACAATATCTGGCTGATACGTTCTAATAAATTTGATTAGACGTTCGTACGTAACTTCTTCCCCCCATTTTGTTAGGGTTTCATCAGGCGATTTCGAAAAACCAAAATCATAGATGGCATCAGATGTGGTTTCACTTAAATGGTAGGCTTTTACACCATTTACCTTGGCCGCTTCAATCATTTCATTAGAGCGGATAATTCCAAGGGCATTTCCTAACTCATTTCCAATCGCATTTTGACCTCCTTCACCACGGTTGGCGATTAAACTAGCTGTTTTCACACCTAAACCGCGAGATAAATAGGCAAGTAAATCACTGCGTTCATCGTCTGGATGTGCACCTGTGTTCAAGAAAGTAACAGTAGTATCTAGAGGATTAACAACATTCCAAAGCTCAACATCAGCTTCATTTTGTTCTTGTGCAAGACTGATTGGAGGTAGTAGGGAAGCGATTAAAAGAATGGACATCAATATACAAAAAAGCTTTTTCAATTTTTGAAACCCCTTTCATTAGTGAGTAAAATGAATAGAACCAATTCTCCTTTCTTGATTATGTAGTTTTAGTTAGTAAATATAACTAACTAATTGAACAAAGGCACTTTCAAATACGATTATATTACCTTTCAGAATATTGTAAATATTACTAAATAACTATCTGGAATTTAAAAATAAGGTCTAATTTCATGGTACTAAAGTAATGGATACCAGTATTCATATGCATTTAAAAGGCTGGATCGTATTTAGTTTTTCCTATTTAGTCGCAATTATTAAAATTTTTAAAATTAAATATTGGCAACGCTTTCAACTTGGGTTATAGTGTAATTAAATTAGTTAAACTTACTAACTAACGCTATCAAAATTAATTAAGGCCGTGATGTTTATGAAAAAGAAACTATCAAATGCAGAAATACGGACGAATAATAAAAAGATGGTTTTACAATGTATTAAAAATTATCAACCGATATCTAGGGCAGAAATAGCGGAAAAGCTCCATTTTAGCAAGCCAACCGTTTCCTTGATGATCGATGAATTAGTCAGAGAGAACTGGGTTTATGAGAAAGGCATCGGAGAGTCCTCTTCACAAGGCGGCAGAAGACCGATTCATCTTTATTTTAATGAAAAGGCTGCCTATGTCATCGGGGTGGATATCGGTGGCACCAAAGTAAAAATCGCGATTTCTAATCTTGGGGGAAAGATTATCTGCGCAAGTAGTTTTAATACGAGAAAACAATTAGAAAATGGATTGCTAAAACAAATTCAAAAAGAAATACTAGAGATGATTCAAAGGAATCAGTTAGATAAGAGTTTAATTCTCGGTATGGGAGTAGGGGTACCAGGTATTACAGAAACGAAAACGGGGGTTGTTGTAGAAGCACCAAGCTTGAAATGGGTTCGTTATCCTTTTTTGACAGAGGCTGAACGATTCTTTTCCTTCCCAGTTTATGTTGATAATGATGTAAATATAGCCGTCTTAGGAGAACAATGGTTAGGCAGGGCTAAGAATAAAGAAAATGTACTGTTTATATCCGTTGGTACAGGGATAGGCAGTGGAATAATAATTCATAATCAGCTGTATCGTGGATCCTCTTATGCGTCAGGGGAGCTAGGATATATGGTTACAGATAAAAATGATATGAAAAATGAGTTTAAACCAATTTTTCATCGCTATGGTTATCTTGAAAGTGTTGCTGGTGGAAAAGCAATCGGGAAAAAATTTACAGAGCTTGTCCAGCAAGACAAGGGTCATCCTTTATATACTGAAGCGGCGGAAACAGAGTTGACTGGTGAGCAGGCTTTCTTGTTAGCAAAAGCAGGAGATTTGACTGCTCTTACGGTTGTCAGTGATGCTATTGAACATTTAGCCTATGGAATCATCAATGCTGCTACTCTATTAAATCCGGAGGTTGTTATTCTGGATGGAGGAGTGATGAAATCTGCTGATTTTATTCTTCCAAGATTAAAAAAGATCGTACATCAATACCTGCCTAGTTCAGTAGACATATTTCAATCGCAATTAGGTGAAAATGCAGGAGTTTTAGGGGCGGTTTCTTTGTTCTTGAGGGAGTACGATAGTATTTTGAGTTAGGTTGTTCACTATTTTGGTTCTTTGCAGGGTAATTTCGCCTGCTTTAAGAATAAATAAAATCATTTATAGGGGGAGAAGTATGTTAAAGAAGAAAAATTTTTTGGTATTCTTGATAGCTGTTCTAATGCTTTTTGTGTCAGCCTGTTCGAGTAGTTCTTCAGGCGGGGAAAAACCGGAAAAAGAAAAGGATGAAGGAAAAACAGAAGAAACCGCTAAAGCAAGTGGCAGCCTTGTTATCTATACCGCCCGTGACCAAACGATTGTAGACAAAGTGGTTGAAATGTTTAATGAAAAATACCCCGATGTAAAGGTTGACGTGTTAACAATGGGAGCACAGCAGGTTCTTGAACGTGTTCGTGGGGAAAAGGCAAATCCACAATCTGACTTTTGGTGGGGTGGAACACAATCTGCTTTTATGACAGCAGCAAATGAAGAACTGTTAGAATCGTTCAAACCAAGCTTTGATGCAAGTATTTTACCAGAACATAAGGATTCTAAAAACCGTTGGTATGGTGAAATGCTTCTGCCAGAAGTAATCATGTACAACTCTGACATGCTTAAGAAAGACGAAGCACCACAGGATTGGGATGATCTCCTTGATTCGAAGTGGAAGGACAAAATTATTATCCGTGGTGTCTTAGCATCAGGTACCATGAGAACCATCTACTCTGCGATGATTCATGAACAAGGTGCAGATACTCCTGATAAGGGTTATGAGTGGTTAAAAAAGCTTGATGCCAATACAAAAGAATATGCACAGGACCCAACAAACCTATACTTAAAGCTTGCCCGTCAAGAAGGTTCGATTTCGCTTTGGAATTTACAAGATATTCTTATCCAAAAAAATCAGCACAACCAACCATTTGATTTCGTATATCCAAAAAGTGGAGCACCAATTTTAGTCGATGCGGTTGGACTTGTGAAAGATGCGAAAAACCTAGAAAACGCAAAATTATTCTATGAGTTCTTATTTGATCCAAAAACTCGTACTACTCTAGCTGAGGATTTATTCCAAATTCCAACTCGTACAGATATCGACAAGGCATTAATGCCTGATTGGTATAAGGAGCTTGAATTTAAGTCATTAGATCTTGATTGGGAAGTAATGGCTGGAAAAGAAGCTGAGTGGATGCAACATTGGGACGAAAATATTAAAGGTAAAAATAAATAGGTTTCTATAAAAGGGGTGAAGAAGGTTTTTCACCCTCTTTTACAAGCTAAGAAGGTATTAACTACTTTCTTATTTTGTAAAAGACTAAGCCATCAAAAAGGCTTTTCTTTTTTGGCTAATTAAGAACAGCGAGGTGTTTGTGTTGAAAAGTGTAAGACTTGATGACGTTAGTAAAATGTTTGGAACATCAGTTGGCGTTGAGAACGTTGATATCGATGTCAAACCTGGAGAGTTTTTCACCTTTTTAGGTCCATCAGGATGTGGAAAAACAACGACATTACGGATGATAGCGGGATTTTATTATCCGTCAAAGGGAAAGATTCTCTTTGATAACAAGGATGTAACGACGCTGCAGCCGAACAAACGGAATATTGGGATGGTCTTTCAAAACTATGCCCTTTTCCCTCATATGACGGTCTTTGAAAATATTGCATTCGGACTTGAAGTTCGTAAAATGTCAAAAGCGGTGATCAAAGAAAAAGTCGAACGTGCCCAAAAGCTAGTACATCTTGAAAAATATGGGACGCGTAAAATTAATGAACTTTCTGGTGGACAACAGCAGCGTGTTGCTTTAGCGCGTGCTCTAGTGATTGAACCAGATATTCTTCTTCTTGATGAACCGCTGTCCAACTTAGACGCAAAATTGCGTGAGGAAACGAGATTAGAGATTAAGAGACTTCAAGTGGAATTAGGTGTCACGACCATTTATGTGACTCATGATCAAACTGAAGCGATGACCATGTCAGATCGAATTATGGTTATGAAGGAAGGGGTCGTCCAACAAATTGGAACACCGCAAGAGATTTATAACCAACCTACCAATCACTTTGTTGCGTCCTTTATTGGAGAATCAAACATCGTAGAAGCGGAAGTCGTTGAAGTAAAAGGGGATGCTGTCAAGGTTAAGTTGGATGACGACATCTTCGTTCAAGGGAGTATGACGCAATCTGCAAATGGGAAAAAGCTGGCAGTAGGTGAATCTATTAAAGTTTCAATTCGTCCTGAGGCGGTATTTGAAGGTACAGGTCCAAATCAGGTGACAGGCACCATTCAATTCGTGGAATTTACCGGGGTTAGCATCAATTATGTGGTAAAAGTAGGCTCTAACATCATGAAGGTTATGATTATCAATAAAGGAAATGAAATCCTTAAGCGCGGCGATTCGATTACCCTTCATGTACCTGAAAAAGGAATCTACTTAATTGGAGAATAGGAGGTGAAAGAATGAATGCGAATCAAACTACGGCTGTGCGAGAAAACTGGTGGGCACGGCTTACACGTTCAAAATATTTTATCTATGTTTTAATTTCACCACTTTTTTTAGTTCTTTTAGCGTATGTAATCTATCCTTTTTACCAAACATTTGTTCAAAGTGTTGTTGGCAAGGAGGGAGCTACCCTCGAAAATTACCAGCGCTTTTTTGGGTTAACAAGTACAGCCAACCTTGAAGCGCTTTGGACAAGTGTATATATATCAGTCATTAGTGTGATAACCTGTGCGATTGTAGGTGTCACCATGGCGTTTTTAATGGAACGTTACGAGTTTCCCGGCAGAAAGATTCTTTCTGTCTTAATCCTTGTACCGATGGCATTGCCGCCTCTCGTAGGTGTGTTATCTTTTACCTTTCTCTATGGTGAAAGTGGGATTATCCCAAGAGCATTTCAGGTATTATTTGATCTCGAAAAAGTACCGTTTTCATTAAAAGGTGTAATGGGTGTCATCGTTGTTCATACGTTTACCATGTACACCTACTTTTATTTAACAGCCGCTGCAGCGATTAAAGGTTTGGATCCGTCCTTAGAAGAGGCGGCAACAAGCCTTGGATCTGGAAGAATTCGTATTTGGTTGAAGGTTATCCTTCCGATGTTAACTCCAGCGTTAATCGCATCTTCTTTACTGGTGTTTATGATTTCAATGGCATCCTACACAGCACCGTTGATGTTTGGTGTCGAACGGACGATGACCATGCAAATCTATTTATCTCGTACAAATGGAAGTCTCGATATGGCCGCTACACAATCTACTATTCTATCTATTGTTTCGATTTCCTTCTTAATTTTGATGAGATGGTACCAAGGACGACGGAACTATCAAAATCAAAGTAAAGGGATTAGTGTTCACCGCACTGAATTACGTTCTCAATTTGCAAAATACATGTCAATGTTCCTTTCATTTATTGGGGTTATTATTTTAATGCTTCCAATCCTTGTTCTTATCCTGATTTCCTTTTCGGTCGATGGGGAATGGACTGTTCAAGTGATTCCAACCGCCTATACCCTGCAGCACTATATTGATTTATTTACCGATGAACGAACATGGCGCCCAATTTGGAACAGCTTGCAGATGAGTTTTGTGGCAACAGCTGGAAATATTTTGTTCGGGGTGGCGGCAGCCTATGCCATGGTCCGGATGAAGTTTAAAGGAAAAGCCGTACTTGATATTTTAATCATGGTTCCATGGGCACTGCCAGGGACCGTTGTAGCCGTTAACTTGATCGCGGCCTTCAGCGAACCGAATGTATTCAGCTTTAATCAAGTGTTAATAGGAACATTCTGGATTTTACCATTAGCATATTTCGTACGGCATTTACCACTTATTTTCAGATCTACTTCTGCAGCATTAATGCAAATGGATGAGTCGATAGAGGAAGCCGCTCGTAGTTTAGGTGCAAATTGGTGGTACACCTTTAGAAGAGTCGTAGTTCCAATGGCATTCTCAGGTATTCTGGCAGGAACTTTACTGGCTTTGGTTCAGGGTATAGGTGAATTCGTTGCGTCTATCTTAATTTATAGTACATCAACAATGCCATTGTCTGTAGCGATATTCCAAAAAATGTATGCGTTCAAATTCGGAACAGCCTGCGCATACGGTGTGCTGCAAATTATTTTGATTATAACTGTTCTTTTCGTATCACAAAAAATAACCGATGGAAAAGCAGGATCAGCCATTTAACGGGGGAGATCTAGTTGAAAGCATGTGACATTCATGCAAGAGACTTAAAAACACTTGAACAAGCACCATTTGCTGTGGTTCCGTTAGGGAGCTTAGAGTATCACGGTCCTCATTCTCCTTTAGGTACGGATATTGTGTTAGCAGATGGATTTGCCGGCGTGATTGACCCCAGCTTAGGTGGTGCCGTGTTCCCAACCGTTCCCTATACAGCTTGTCCGGGAAAAACAAACAAATATAAAGGAACCATTCCAATCCGCCCTAGTATTATTCAAGAATACTTGATTGATATAACGCTGGGAATCATCGAGCAGGGAATTAAAAAAATTATTCTCTTAAATGCGCATGACGGCAATATGGGGGTATCTCGAACAGTAGCAGAATATGTAACGGGTAAGCATTCCGATGCAAACTTCTTACTCGTAAACTGGTGGCAAATGGTTGATATCAATGCTGCTGCCGAAATTGGATTTGAAGGCACGAAAGGTAGAGGCCATGGCGGGCCTTATGAAATGTCTGCTGTTAAAGCGTTTCGTCCGGATTTGGTCCATGTAAATGCAGAGGATGAAGAATTTAAAGAGGTACAGCCGCTCTCATCCTACCCCTACATTCTTGTGGAGGGCACTCCAAAGGCGTGGAATGGTTATACAGGGCTTATTCAACAAACTTCCTACGAAAAGGGGAAGAAAATCGTTGAAATAGCAACGACAAATATGAATGTGTTAATCAAAAACTGGCTTGAAAATTAGTAGACAGAAGGGATTGACCAAAGTGAAAACCTCACTGAGAGAACAAATCATAAAAAAGGAAGGCACAAATTTTCCTTCTAAAACCTATACGTCCATGGTGCTGGAACCAGCCTATGATGAAGCGAAAAAACAATTTATTGACTCTATGGTTGAGATTCATAATGCCCATTTGATCATGCTTGTGGAACAAGGGCTTGTTGGAAAGGAAGAAGCACGGAAAATTGCCAAAGCAGTAGCCAACTTGAATGCTGAAGAAGTTAAAAGCAGAAGGTACACAGGTGAGTTTGAAGATTTATTTTTTGAAATCGAACATGCCCTAATTGAAGATGCAGGCGACATTGCAGGAAACCTTCATATTGCTAGAAGCCGCAATGATATGGGAATTGCGATTTACCGCATGACATTAAGGAAAAAACTTTTAGTATTGATGGAAAAGGCGTTAACACTTCGTGAGGCACTGATCGAATTGTCAGACGAACATAAAAAAACGGTGATGATTGGCTATACCCATACCCAACAGGCGCAGCCAACCACATTGGCCCATTACTTAAACGCGATGACAGATATGCTTACACGTGATATTACGAGACTGCAGGCAGCCTATAAAACCGTTAATCGCAGTAGTATGGGAGCAGCGGCTCTAACTACCTCGGGATTCGGTATTAGCCGCGACCGGATGAAAGAACTCCTTGGCTTTGATGACATGATTGATAATGCTTGGGATGCGGTTGCAGGTGCCGATTATATAGCGGAAACGGCGACAGCTGTTCAGTTGTCAGCACTTAATTTAGGTAGATCCATCCAAGATTTTTTACTTTGGGGTACACAGGAGTATGGAGCATTTCTTCTATCTGCCCCATACGTACAAATTAGCTCAATCATGCCGCAAAAACGCAACCCTGTTTCCATTGAGCATATGAGAGGACTTTTATCAAGTGTGGCAGGAGATTGCCAAACTGTCTTGCTCATGCTCCATAATACGCCATTTGGAGATATTGTGGATACCGAAGATGATATGCAGCCTTATATGTGGAAGGCAATCGAAAAATTAGGCGGCATTTATGATTTATTAACGTGTGTTTTACTGACGATGGAAGTGAAAAAAGAAACCCTTTTAAATAGAGCTAAGGAAAGCTTTGCTAATGTTACGGAATTAGCGGATACAATCGTGCGTAAGGATGGACTATCATTCCGGCAGGCTCACCATGTTGTAACCGCAACAGTTAAAGAGCTAATGGAGAGTGGAAAAACGTCATTAGAATCATTAACATTGGAATTATTAAACACACAGTCAAAAAAGGTAGTAGGGAAGGAATCTGTTCTAACAGAAGAAGAGTTAAATCAATGCTTGAGCCCTGAATATTTCGTTCAAATCCGTGACTTAGAGGGTGGTCCCAGCCCGAGTAGAATGGAAAAAACAATCGAAATTCGATTAAATGAACAGAATCATTTGGCTTGCTGGTTAACAGAAAAACAAGAGCAACTTTTCACATCCGCTTCTGTGGTGGAGGACATCATAACGGAATGGATTGAAGCGGATGAATAAGAATTCCATCGAACTGCTTGGGGTCGATGGGGGAGGAACCAAAACCCGGGCAGTCCTTGTCAAAGCTGATGGAACCATCCTTGGGGAAGGTCTGGCCGGGGCTTCTAATTATCATGTGGTAGGAGCGGAGGGAGCCGAAAAGGCCTTAACGGATGCTATTCTTGCTGCTTTTAAGGATGCAAAAATGGACGAGGTTCAAGCAGTGAGTATAGAAAAAGCAGTATTTGCATTAGCAGGAATTGATACGGTGAATGATAAAAGTGAAGTAGAAGGCATTGTTCAGCGTGTTATTAAAGCTTTGTCTATTGAAATTGGTAATTTACTAGTTGAAAATGACTGCCTATCCGCCTTATTAGGAGCTATCCAAAACAAAGCCGGCGTTCTTTTAATTGCTGGAACAGGTTCGATTGTGTTTGCTCATGATGGCAACAATCGAATTGTCCGGTCTGGAGGCTGGGGTCACCGGATCGGTGATGAAGGAAGCGGTTATTGGATTGGCAAACAAGCCATCCAGTCTGTTCTCAAAATGGTGGATGGCCGTGGAGAGGATACACTGTTATCAAAGCTGATATTAGAGAAATTTAATTTTACTAAAGTTGAAGAACTTTATAACTGGACATATAGTGATTGTTATTCTGTTGATGATGTAGGAGCTCTTGCCGCTGTAGTGGATGAGGCTTTTCAATTAGGTGACACAGTAAGTAAGCGCATTTTAGATGCTGCGGTAGATGAACTACTGCTTCTAATCGAAACGGCAATTGAAAAAGCTGACATCCGGCAGAACGAATTTGATATGATTATTCAAGGTGGGGTTTTCCATAACAACCGCTACATAAAAAATCAAGTTAGCCAAAGAATTCGACAAAGTACTACAAAAGTGAAAATCAGAACATCCACCGAAGAGCCGATTCGTAATATTATCAAACGTGGGTTGCAATTAATATAGATAAGATAAAACCAAAGATTTGGCTGATATATGCAGAAATAAATGAAGATGGTTCGTCTACAGATCCCCGATGATTAAAGCTTGAGAAAGACATTGATGAAAAAGTAAAAACGATTGGAAAACGTCCCTTTTAGGGGTTTTTTCCAATCGTTTTGTCCGTTGGGTTCGATCCCAGTACTTCCTGCCAAAAAAAATTTATACCCTGCTTTTTTTCTTGATTTCTGAAATGACTTCAGCTATCGTTAATGTTATTTTATCGGCTTCAGTTATTGGTATAACAAAACCTTTTGAGGTTCCAATCTGTTTGAAATTCCACTTTTTAGTGGGATCGTTTAACCAATTTTTAAATATATCAAGTAAGTCGCTTTTTCTAAGAATCCAAATCTTTTTTCGTGTACCAATTAGGTAATAAATAGTATTATCAGCTTTCAAAATACCAGAGTTAACCCAGTTCTGTGAGTCTTTATGTACTTTTTCTTGATATTCAATATATATATTCCCGGTTTTTTCCCACATATTATCAAATTTTATTTCTAACCCTTTCTCTGACTCACCTTTATCATATTGTTCATGTTTTGCATAATATAGTCCTATTTCGAGTCCCATTTTTTTAAATTGATTATCAATATAAACTTCAAATTGATGTCCTTGTTCTAGCTTCGTATTAAAGTAAATACTTTTTACCCTATCCCCCCAGTGGACTGGTTTAGAAGGGTATTTGTCAATAAAATTCGTCATGAAATCCAAATAAGCTCCATGATTCTTCTTAACCCAATCATTAAGGAAATTTCTTAATCCTAGGTTCGATCTATTTTGATTATATTCTTTAATTAAAGATTCAAAGAAGAACATTTCTTTATAAACGTCCTCATCTACCTTTGATATTCCCTTATTTTGATTTACAAGTTCATGATACAAGTAGAGAATGAAACAATCTTCATCTGACAATTTCCCATTTTTGTTAATATAGTTAAAAGCTAACATTTAAAAACCCTCCAAAATAGTCATTAACTGGAACCTGGAAAAAAGTGGTTACCACACCGAAACTTCCATAAAAAAGAAGATTACCAATTTCATGGTAACCTTCAATTCATATATGGTCAATTTAATTATTGGTTGTTTTCGTAACAATTGGCCTTATTATTTCGTTATTCCTTCTCATCTTTTATCTCTCTATTAGACTCTCTTTTGATTTTTGAATCATTTAATCCATTTATTGTGTTATTAAATAAATTGCTTGTGATCACGGCAACTCCAGTAACAAGTATACCTTGAACAACAGATTGTATTTCTAGACCATAATAGAGGAGACAAGCAATAACTGCAAAAAACAACTGTATCCATGCATGTGTCCATACAGGGATGAAAGGAGTTTGCCTAAGTAACATGCTGATAATATAAAGGACTGGCACTAAAATCAATGCATCAGATCTTATATACTTATCAAAATTAAGTTCCATTTTATCACCTACAGCTTATCCAGGTTTTAACATAATATATTCATGATAAAATAAATCGGTTCATTTTGTTTCAGTCATTTTAAAAATGTATATATCTAATTTTGTTCATTCTTATGTTACCTTTACTTGCATTTGTGAATGAATAACTTTTACTGAAATGGAAAATAGTAGGTTTACAATGGAAACTAACATAACAACTAACATGAATGATTGAAAAGAGGAAACTTGTTGAGTTTGGTGCGAAGTTTGATAGTCATCTTTTTATCTCTTGTCACGGTCACCCCGTCAGTATATGCCCAAAAAGTTAATCCGCAAGTCTTGGCTCGGGTAAAAGATAGCCTTACCATCAACGGTAAAGTATTTAAAGATTTAAATTCAAATGGAAAACTCGATGATTATGAAAACTGGGAGTTATCGATTGAAAAACGAGTCGCAGATCTAATATCTAAAATGACCTTAGAGGAAAAAGCCGGACTTATGATAATACCAGAATTTCATGATATCGAAGGCCCTAAAATGGAACAGAATAATAATCTTATTGATCAACATGCACGTTATTTTGTTTATCGCAAGACACCTAGTGTTGACATAATTGCCAATACAAATAATCAACTGCAAGAGAGGGCGGAGGGAACAAGATTAGGGATTCCTGCAGTTCTTATTTCAAATCCTCGGAATCATTACACAACGATTGCTGATATTTCAAATTTAGAAGAAGCAGAAGATTACTATGTAACTGCAAAAGATGAGCCTGGACAATTTACCATTTTTCCAGATTCTTTAGGACTCGCTGCAAGCCGTGACCTTGATTTGGTGAGAGAATTTTCTCAAATTGCACGAAAAGAATGGACGTCTTCTGGTCTTCGTAAAATGTATGGCTACAATGCTGATCTCGCAACACAACCGTTATGGCCAAGGATTTTAGAAACATTTGGAGAAAGTCCTAAGCTAGTTTCAGATATCAATACAGCGTTAATCAAAGGTTTTCAAGGAGAAAAACTTGACGAAAACAGTGTTTCTTTGACAACAAAGCATTTTCCTGGTGGAGGATCAAGATATTTAGGGAAAGATCCGCATTTCGAGGAAGGAAATTTTAATATTTATCCTACAAAAGGGAGCCTGCAAAAATATCATCTTCCACCGTTTATCGCAGCCATCGAAGCTGGAACAGCTTCAATACTACCTTATTATGCTTTTCCAATTAATAAAAGTGCAGAGCAAGGGCTTACTCCTTATAAAGAAAACCAGCAATTTGAAGAAGTCGGTTTTATTTTTAATAAAGCATTTATCACCGACTTATTGCGTGAGAAACTTGGTTTTAAGGGATATGTCAATTCAGATACGGGAGCAATTATTGATATGGCATGGGGCGCTAAACATTTGTCGAGGGAAGAAAGAGTTGCTAAAGCATTGGAAGCGGGTGCAAATATTTTTTCCGGACAGAAAGACCCACAGCCTATTATAAATGCAGTAAAGCAAGGTCTGGTTAGTGAGGGGAAAATCAATCGTTCTGTGGCCTACTTACTTACAGAAATGATGGATTTAGGTTTATTTGAAAACCCGTATGTGGATTCGAAAAGGGCACTTGATGTGGTTAACAATTCTTCCTCAAAAGAAAAGGCAGATTTAGCCCATCGCAAGTCGATCGTCTTATTACGCAATAATCAGAAACTTTTGCCTCTTAATGATAAAAAACTAAAAGATATGAAACTTTATATCGAGACGTTCCCAGCAGGGAAACAGAATGCAAATACGATTGCATTTAAAGATACCATTCAGAAGTATGATCGGGACATCACTTTGACAGACAATTTAGAGGAAGCAACACATGCACTGGTTTGGATAAAACCCAAACAAGATCTTCTATCGAAGCAACCATCGATTACCATAGGACCCGATACGAATATTAATAACAAAAGTCGGATTATCGAAATACAGAAAAAGGTACCGACCATTACCGTCATAAACTTTAGTAGTCCTTGGCTAATTCAAGAAATTGAACCGAATGCAGCGGCTGTCATTGGAACGTTCGGAGTGAAAACGGAAGCTTTAATGGATGTAATTCGCGGGAAATTTAATCCGAGTGGAAAACTTCCTCTTACCATTCCAGCAGGTCCGGAAGCTCTAGCCATCGATAGGATGGACGTACCAGGCTTTGATGAAGCCCCGTCCTATGTATACCAAGCAAAATCTGGTGACAAGTATGGTTATGATTTTGGACTATCTTATAAAAAGGAGCTCAGGAAAACAAAGTCCAGTGGTATTGGTGAATTCTTGAGGAATATTTTCGAAAATTAAATGGATGAAAAAGGAATGTAAACAAAAAGGAAAACGCCAATCGTTTTCCTTTCTATTTTTTTATTCATTTATCTCCACATGCTATCTATATAACGAACTACCTAGTTTTGCGGATATGCGCATGCTTGCTTGAATTAGATTTTCGATTAATAGCTGTTGTTTTTCTTCAGTTTGGTTGAAGGTTACATAACCAATGCTTATTGATCCTATTAATTCATTGGAGTGATTGAAAATTGGCGCTGCAACGGAAGAGGTTCCTTTTGTTTTTTCCCCATGGCTTTCCCCATAGCCTTTATGTCGAATGGTATCAAGTATTTGTAAGAAGGACTCGATTTCCTCTTTCGGGACTAATTCATTAATGATTTTTAAAGCTTCGTCTGTATGCATATGTGCCAGCATCGCTTTATTGGCAGCCCCGATATGCATAGGAATTCTGATTCCCAATTGGTCATAAATCCGGATTGGGTTTTGAGGGCAATCGATTCTTTCAATAATTAGAGCCTCTGAGCCGATAGGTTTACTGAAATAAACACTCTCTTCCACTTCATGCATTAATTTCTCCATTTCAGGGCGGATCAGCCCTACAAAATCAAAACTATCATACATCTGTAGGCCATATTCCATCCATGTATATCCCATTGAATAGAGTTTTAGATTTGGATCCTGCTGGATTAATCGATGTTTTATCATGGATTGCAAAAGGCGATGCATCGTGCTGACAGGTAAGTCGCACTCCTTGGATAAATCTGTAATTGAGAACCACTTTTTCGTTTCACTTTCAGCTAGAACTTTAATTACTTGCATGGCCCGGTCTATGGTTTGCATCGTATTCCACTCCTATGATTTTTAATAAAAAAATTTATTAGTCTGTAAATTCGAAATATATTGACATGTATTTTCACTTTTTATATTATCATAGTATAGGTTTCCATTAAAAGAAAAAGTTTTCCACTATGCGGAAAAAGGGGGCGGAAGTTTGTTGTCATCAATGTATAAAAATTTAAAAAAGGTAATATTAAAACACCCTAAGGATGCCTTTATCAGTCAAGAACATCTGAGGAATGAGTGGAAGAGGTTCAATTACATCAATGAACCGAACTACATTAAGGCGCATCATGAATACGAACAGTTTTATGCACTGATTAAAGAACATGTCGCTGAAATTGAATTTTTACCCGTTTCAGAGACAGTTGGATTAGATTCGCTATATGCTCATGACCCTGTAAAATTCACAAAAGACGGGGCAATTATTTTAAAATCGGGGAAAAAACTACGTCAATCAGAAGCGCAAGCTTATAAGCAATTTTTACAAGAGAAGAACATTCCTATAATAGGCGAACTAACAGGGGATGCGATGTCAGATGGAGGAGACCTAGTTTGGCTCGATGATCGTACATTATTGATTGGACGAGGATATCGTACAAATGATGAGGCTATCCGACAAATCAAGGAAATGACAAAGGATCTGGTAGACGAATTTCTCGTGGTTCAATTACCGCATGATCGGGGGGAAGAGGAATGTCTTCACCTTATGTCATTTATTAGTATCGTAGATGAAAATCTGGCAGTGGTTTATTCAAGACTCATGCCGGTATTTCTTCGACAATTACTCATTGAGCGCGGTTTTCAACTAATAGAGGTTCCAGAGGAAGAATACCATCAGCTCGGTTGCAATGTCCTTGCATTAGCGCCAAGAGTCTGCATGATGGTGTCGGGAAATCCATCAACAAAGGAACAACTGATTAATGCAGGTGCGACGGTTTATGAATATGACGGTAATGAAATTTCTTATTTAGGAACGGGAGGACCGACATGTCTTACCTGTCCAGTAGTGAGAGGATAATAAAAGGGGGTACTTTTATGTTTAAAAATACAGTTGTTAAAATTCCTAGTGAAAGCTATGTCAGTGGCTTAACTACCTCAGATTTAGGAAAACCTATTCTCGAAAAAGCATTGGTACAGCATCAGGCCTATATTGAGGCGTTAATAAAATGCGGGACTGAAGTAACGGTACTTTCAAGTAATATAGAATTCCCTGACTCAACCTTTGTGGAAGATACAGCGGTACTGACTCCAAGGTTTGCTGTCATCTCGAATCCAGGAGCACTTTCCCGAAATGGGGAAATTCATGAGATGGAGACTGTCATTAAGTCTTACTATGAAACTATTTATTACATTCAAGCGCCAGGCACACTTGACGGGGGAGATATCCTGCAAATTGAGGATCATTTTTATATCGGTATTTCAGCGAGAACGAACCTGGACGGTGCTGAGCAGTTAAAGCGAATTTTAGAATCGCAAGGTTACAAAGGAACCATTGTACATCTGGAAAAAGTCTTTCATTTAAAAACAGGCATCACTTATTTAGGCGATCAAACGATTGTTGTCGCTGGAGAATTTATTGACCATCCTGATTTTAATAGCTATCAAAAAATAATTGTTCCACCAGAAGAGGAATACGCAGCAAATTGTATCCGAGTGAATGACTATGTCATCATTCCTGCAGGTTTTCCTGTAACGAAACAAAGAATTAATGAAGCCGGCTACGAGACAATTGAGCTTGAAATGTCTGAATTTCGCAAGCAGGACGGCGGATTAAGCTGCTTGTCATTACGGTTTTAGCAAGAAGGGGTCAATCTGATATAAGGGGTGGGAGAGGGAATGGAAACAGTTAATCAAGAGGGGCAGCAAAATCAGTTAAATCGATCCATGAAGCGTCGTCATTTATTTATGCTTTCCTTAGGGGGAGTCATTGGTACAGGACTGTTTTTAAATGCAGGGTATACCATTAATCAGGCAGGAGCAGGCGGCGCGTTAATCGGGTATATATTTGGCGGAATCATATTGTACCTTGTCATGGTTTGTTTAGGAGAGCTCGCCGTCTATATGCCTGTAACAGGTTCTTTTCAGACATACGCAAGTAAGTTCATTAGTCCTTCTGCTGGATTTTCTTTAGGATGGATGTATTTTATCGGGTCGGCCACTACGGCGGGGGTGGAGTTTACTGCTGCTGGTATCCTGATGCAAAGGTGGTTCCCAGATGTATCTGTCTGGATTTGGTGTGCAGCCTTTATCCTGCTGTTATTCGGACTAAATGCCTTAACGACAAGAGGTTTTGCAGAGGCAGAATATTGGTTTTCCGGCATTAAGGTAGTAGCTGTAATCTTTTTTATTATAATTGGGGCAGCGGCCATTTTTGGCCTTATACCTCTCGAGGACAGACCGGCTCCATTATTAGAAAATCTTGCACCTAGTGGTCTATTTCCAGCAGGAATTGCCATTCTCTTTGTGACAATGATGAATGTTATTTTTTCTTATCAAGGATCTGAATTAATAGGAATTGCGGCTGGGGAGAGCGAAGAACCGCAGAAGAACATTCCTCGGGCTATTCGAAATGTGTTGTTTAGAATCATTGTCTTTTATCTTGCCTCTATTATTATCTTATCAGCGATTTTTCCAACTGAAGAACTCGGATTACTAGAAAGTCCATTCGTTACATTGATGGATTTGGCTGGAATTCCGTTTGCGCCAGATATAATGAACTTTGTCATATTGACAGCAATATTATCCGTAGGAAATTCATGTATTTATGCCTCAACACGGCTTCTATGGGCGATGTCACATGAAGGAATGGCACCAAAACGGTTTGCGAAACTTTCAAAACGAAAAGTTCCATTTGCAGCCCTTGTGTTTACAATGGTATTTTCACTTTTATCTTTGCTAACAAGTGTGATTGCTGCAGATACAGTATTCGTCCTCTTGATGTCAGTCGCTGGAATTTCTGTGACCATCTCTTGGATTGGGATTGCTCTCTCTCAATTTATGTTCCGACGTAAATACCTTCGTGATGGTGGGAAATTAGCGGATCTGCAATACAAAGTACCATTTTATCCGGTAATTCCAATCATATGTATCGTATTCTGCGTATCGATCCTAATATTCCTGGCCTTTGATCCAACCCAGTTGATTGGACTTATCATCGGACTAGGATTCCTGGTAATTTGCTACCTATCCTACTACTTCAAAGGAAAACAAACTAAGGCTAATTCAGAAACAAATATAAAAGGGTAAATAGAAAATGAATGAAACGAATGAAATGAATGGTGACAGGCACCGCCCGTGGACACTGTCCACCCCAGGCGGACACTCCAAAATATTGGAATGATAAGGAGTCTTGATTTATGGAACAACTTAGGTGGGGGACACCGGATAGGCTGCGGAATTTATTGTGTGAGTTGGTGAGTTGGCGGAGTATGACTTTAACTGACGGGGAGCGGGAGTTTCCTATCAAGGTTCAGGGAAAGTTACAGGAATTGCGGTATTTTCAGGAGAATCCAGGTCATTTGAGTCTTCATGGTGCTGATTTAGGGCGGCGGTTCTTGACAGGGTTATATCAGTGCGATGCAGAGGAAACGATTGTTTTACTGAGTCATTTTGATACGGTTAATACAGAAGAGTATGGAGACCTTGAGGAATTTGCCTATCAGCCGGAGGAATTGACGAAACTGCTTTTTAATAGAATTGCTGAGTTGGATGGGGATGCCCAAAAGGATCTTACTTCGGGTGAATATTTATTTGGTCGCGGTACCATGGATATGAAGATGGGGCTAGCCATGCACATGCAGTTATTGGAAAAAGCTACGATTGAGAAATGGCCAATTAATATTCTCCTGCTGACAGTTCCTGATGAAGAGGTAAACTCATCCGGAATGCGAGCAGCCATTACAAAATTGCTAGAATTAAAGGACAAGTATAATCTAATTTATAAACTTTTCCTAAACGGGGAGCCGGTATTTACTCAGGAACCGGGTGATAGAAGTTTTTATGTTTATTCCGGATCAATTGGAAAAATTATGCCATCCGCGCTCTTTTATGGGAAGGAAACACATGTAGGCGAACCACTCAGTGGCATTACTGCACCCTATATTGCTTCATTTTTGACCCAATTGATGGAGTGGAATTCGACTCTTCAAGAAAGAGTAAAGGGAGAATCGACACCACTTCCTGTTACCCTTCAACAAAAAGATTTGCGATTGGACTACTCAACTCAAACGCCATATCGTTCATCAGCATTGTATAACGTGTTTTTAATGGAGCGCAATGCTGAAGAAATCATGGGTTTATTTGAAAAGGTTGCTATTGATGCAGCAGAGGCATGCAATCAGGCGTATAAAGACGTTTGTTTAAAGCAGTCTGTAAAGCCGGTTGGCGAAGTCCGTGTTTTACGCTATGAAGATTTGCAAACTTACGCAGTTCGCAAATTTGGAATTCAGTTTTTGGAGGAAAGGAAGGCTCAAGTTCAGGCTAATACTAACTGGGATGACCGTGAAAAATCATTACGGATTGCAGATAATCTAATGATTGAATGTCAGGAGCTTGCACCGGCCATTGTTTTACTATTTGCACCACCCTATTATCCCGCGGTGAATTCTTCTGATAATGAGCTCGTTAAGAACTGTGTACAATATGTCATGGAAAAAGGACTAGAAAAATTCAATTTACCTGTACAGCAAGTTCATTATTTTAATGGAATTAGTGATTTAAGTTATGTGAACTACCAGGATGAAGGGGAAGGGTGGACTGCCTTTAAAGCAAACACACCTGTATGGGGCAACAGTTACAGTATACCATTTGATGAAATGGCCCAACTTAATGCACCTGTCTTAAATGTCGGTCCATTTGGAAAGGATGCCCATAAACGAACAGAACGACTTCACATTAAAAGTGCCTTCGAAGAAGTTCCGAGCCTTGTTGAGGAAATGATTAAAATGATTACTAAGAGCACGAACCATTGTGTATATTAATGAATATAAAGGACACCTTCAAACCAAAGAAGGTGTCCTTTACTATTTAACAATTATTCTCCTTATTTCTAGTTTGATAGCTAGAGAATTCCCCTGTGAACAAAATGAACAAAATGAATAGTAAGTTTTTAATGCTGTTTAAATGTATAACCTACTTAATATTCAAAAATTTTGTAAAATTAAGAAAACGTTTACAAGGGGGAAATAAAATGTTATTTATTAGAAAAATTTCAACATTCATGTTTGCTGGAGCATTGGCACTAAGTCTTGCTGCTTGTAGTAGCAATGAAACAGCAAGCACTGACAAAAAGGAAGAAAGTACGGGATATCCGACAAAAGCAATTACAGTTGTGGCACCATCTGGAGCAGGCGGGGGATGGGATTTAACGGCTCGGTCGTTTACAAAAATTCTCAGTGGTACAAAAATAGTCGAACAGCCATTGACAGTTGAGAATAAGCCTGGCGGCGGAGGTGCCGTTTTTATGGCTGAATATGCCACCCAGCAAGCCGCGAATAACGATATGCTATTTGTCAATTCACCACCAATTGTGATTAACAATTTGAAAAAAGAAGGAAATAGCCCATATGGGTACAAAAATACAACGCCATTAGCGCAGCTGACAAAAGATTTTGGTGCGATTGTTGTAAAAGCCGATTCCCCATATAAAGACTTAAAGTCAGTTTTGGAAGAAGTAAAGAAGGATCCTAGTAAACTAACATTTGCAGGAGGTTCCGCACCAGGTTCGATGGATCATTTAATTTCTATTCTTCCAGCTTATAAATATGGAGTGGACCCAACAAAAGTGAAATACGTTTCCTACGATGGCGGTGGAGAAGCGGTTACAGCACTACTTGGCGGTAACGCAGATGTAATTGGTACTGATGCTTCTAGTGTGAAAGAGTTTCTAAAGGCGGGTAAGATTCGCGTGTTGGCGATAACTTCTGAAGAACGTGTAGGTGGGGATTTTAAAGAGGTGCCAACCGCAAAAGAACAAGGGGTAGATGCACAATTCACTATTTGGCGCGGGATTTTTGGACCGGAAAAAATGTCAAAAGAAGCAAAAGCATATTGGGAAACATCCATCGAAAAGCTCGTTAACTCTCCTGAATGGAAGAAAGAAGTAGAGACGCAAGGCTGGGAATTGGAATACAAGGACAGTGCTGATTTTAAAAAGTTTTTAGATGGGCAAGAAAGCCAAGTCCAGCAATTATTAGAAGCATTAGGTATGCAAAAGTAAAAGGTGAGGGAAGGAGGACAAATTCTCCTTCCCGGTATTCTTTCTTGAAAGGAGATTTCAAATGATTATTCAATTTGACCGCATTGCCTCAGTTTTGTTTCTCGCGGTAGGTGTTCTTTTTATCATTGGGAGCCAGCAGCTTGGAAACTCCTCCTATGGAAGTGCTGTTGGACCAGATATATTTCCGTTGATTCTAGGCAGCATACTTGTATTATTAAGTATTCGTCTATTTTATGAAACATTCATAAGGAAAAATGAACAGGGTTCAAAGGAAAAATTACGGTACAAGCCATTCTTAATAATCTTTACAGCTACATTGTTTTATATATTAACGATGGAAACCATTGGGTATGTCATAACTACCTTTCTATTTTTATTTGTTTGTTTTCAAACAATGGAACGTTCAAAGTGGGTTCAATCCCTTATCATATCTGCCTGTTTTTCAGGTTTTATCTATTTCTTATACGTAGAAATTTTAAAAGGTACGCTTCCAGGCTGGCCAGTATGGTTTTCATAGGCTACTAGAGACTTTAGAAAGGAGATCGAAGCATGAGTACAATCGATTACTTAATTCAGGGATTTGGAACAGCACTTATTTGGTATAATATCATTTTTGCTTTTGTTGGGGTATTGATTGGAACCGCTGTTGGTGTGTTACCAGGTATAGGACCGATGAGTGGTGTAGCCCTGCTAATTCCAGTAACAGCTTCAATTACAGGTGGACTTCCTCCGGAACAAGCAGCAACGAGTGCAATTATCCTACTTGCCGGAGTATATTATGGGGCGATGTATGGGGGTTCGACTACTTCCATTCTATTAAATACACCAGGAGAATCATCTTCAGTTGTAACAACTTTAGATGGATACCAGATGGCAAAAAAAGGAAGGGCTGGAAGTGCCTTGTCCATTGCGGCAATCGGATCCTTCGTAGCTGGGATTGTTACACTTGCTGCGCTGGTTCTATTAGCGAAACCACTATCAGCTGTAGCAATAAAATTTGGACCCGCCGAATATTTTTCTTTAATGCTTTTAGGTCTGGGCGCTGTCAGCGGTCTAGCTGGAAAATCGGTTACAAAAGCATTAATCATGACGGTTTGTGGGTTATTACTTGGAACGATTGGAATTGACAGTGTATCAGGTATTGCTAGATTTACCTTTGATGTCCCGTGGCTGTTTCAGGGAATTGAGTTTTTAACCATTGCAGTTGGATTATTTGCACTCGGTGAAGTATTTAAGACCATCTTGGAAATAGATGAGGAAAATGCTGAAATTGCAAAGATTAATAATTTACTGCCATCAAAAGAAGAGTTAAAAGAATCTGCCGCCCCCATCGTCCGTGGCTCATTATTAGGTTTTTTTGTAGGGATTTTACCAGGAGCCGGGGCAACGCTTGCTTCCTTTTTTTCTTATATTCTTGAAAAAAAGGTTTCAAAAGATCCATCGAAATTTGGAACTGGAGCTATTGCAGGAGTTGCGGCACCAGAATCGGCCAATAACGCTGCATCTGGCGGTGCGATGATACCACTTTTAACATTAGGGATTCCGGGGTCAGGAACAACAGCCATTTTAATGGGAGCGTTAATGATGTATAATGTTCAGCCAGGACCATTATTATTTGAAGACCATCCTCAGGTGGCTTGGGGACTGATTGCTAGTATGTTCATCGGAAATATTATGTTATTAATTCTAAATCTTCCACTCGTAAAAGTTTTCGCAAAAATAATTCAAACTCCAAAACAATTCTTGATTCCTATTATCATTGCCATTTCCATTTTTGGTGTCTATGCGGTCCAAGTTTCCACGAATGATCTTTTGCTTCTATTGATTTGCGGAGTCCTTGGATATTTTTTGACAAAGAATGATTATCCCATTGCCCCGCTCGTTCTTGGATTGGTTTTAGGGCCGATGGTTGAGAATAACTTCCGACGAGCTTTAACGATTTCTAATGGTGATTTTAGTATATTTTTAACACGACCGATTTCATTGGTGTTTATCCTAATTACTCTTCTATGGCTAGTCATACCATTTATGATGAAAAGACGAGGTAAAGATGTCATTATTAATTTAGAAGGATAAAATATTTTAATAGTTTGAAAACTCCTTTTATTAAGGAGTTTTTTTACTATAATTGAATAGAGGTGTTTACATGCTCTTACATACGAAATTAATGTTAGTAATATCTATTCTAATTATCTCCATTGGCGGGATTTTTGAGATTACTTTTAAAAATATTATGGAAACCCACCTTAAAGAAGAAATTGGCTCAAAAGCATTATCTGTGGCTCAATCGATAGCAAATATGCCAGACATTCAAGAGGCTTTTCAGGCGGATAACCCTGAAAAAGTCTTACAGCCGATTGCAGAAGGCATCCGTAATCAGGTTGGGGCGGAGTTTATTGTGATTGGGAATCGGAATGAAATCCGCTATACGCACCCAAATCCGGATCGAATTGGACAGAAAATGGTTGGGGGCGATAATGTTCGTGTTTTTAAAGGAGAATCTGTTATCTCAGCATCAACAGGGACACTTGGCCCATCATTAAGGGGAAAAGCACCTATCTTTCTTCAGGGAGAGGTGATCGGTGTCGTTTCAGTTGGGTATCTCCAGACTGATATTGAAAAGAAAGTTTCAAAGATACAGAAGCGAACCTTAGCTGCTACCTTTCTAATTTTAATAGGAGGGTTACTAGCTGCCATTTTTATCTCTTTAAATATAAAAAAAGCAATATTTGGACTGGAACCAAAAGAAATAGCCTGGATGTACCAAGAGAAACATGCAATACTAGAGTCGATACATGAAGGGATTATTGCGATTAATACCAATGGGGAAATTACAGTCGTGAATGAAACGGCGCATAAAATTTTGGGCGTTCCAAATGAAACACTGCTGCGTGGAAAAAGAATCGAGGAGGTTTTAGGGAATACCCATCTTCTTGAAGTGGTTCAAAATGGACAAGCAGAATATGATAAGGAAACCATCATCTTGGGGGATATATACTTAGTAAATTGTATCCCCATTTATAATAATAAAGCGGATGTCATTGGAGCCGTTTCAAGTTTCCGTAATAAGTCCGAGCTTGCCCATTTATTACAGGAATTATCCCATATAAAAGCCTATGCTGAAGGATTACGTGCTCAAACGCATGAATATTCCAATCGTCTATATACGCTTCTTGGATTGATTCAATTGGGGTCTTATAAAGAAGCCATTGATTTTATCTCTAAAGAAGTGGATGTTGCTCAAGGTTTCATCCAATTTTTAATGAAGGAAATACCAGATCCAATCATTGCAGGGTTTATTTTAGGTAAGGTTAGTTTAGCAAGCGAATTGAAAGTGAACTTTTTAATAGACAGGGAAAGCTCTTTTAGAGAAATACCGAATGAGATTAGTAGAGATGTATTGGTTACGATTATAGGAAATCTCGTCAATAATGCTTTTGAATCTGTCAGAGAAAATGAAATAGGAGAAAAAAGAGTTTTGTTGTTTTTAACAGATTTAGGTAAAGAGTTGATTATTGAAGTTGAAGATAATGGAAAAGGAATCGATAAGATTAGTAGTGAAATGATTTTTAAAGAAGGATTTTCAACAAAGAATACGAATTCTAATGCCGGAATTGGACTTAGTCTCGTTCAAAACGCTATTAATAGCTTAGGTGGTTCGATAACATTTTCGTCTACTTTGGGAGAAGGGGCGATTTTTACTGTAGCCATACCAAAAATCAAGGGGGAAGTTAAGGATGGGGGACCGCGATATTGAGGTACTAATTATTGAGGATGACTTGAGGATAGCTGAAATCCAAAAACGGTTTATAGAACAGATTAATGGCTTTCAAACGATTGGGATTGCTGCGAGTTATATAGAAGCTAGAACATTAATTGACATCTTAAAGCCGGATTTGCTCCTGCTCGATGTGTATTTTCCCGATATGAATGGGTTGGAACTACTTAAAGAAATCAAACAACATACGAAACAAATGGATGTTATTATGATTACAGCAACAAAAGAGATTCATAAAGTTCAAGAAGCTATAAGTATAGGTGTTTTTGATTATATTATTAAACCAGTTGTTTTTGACCGTTTTAAACAAACATTACTAAGATATCAAGATTATTATGCAAAGCTTTTAAAACTAAGAGTTGAAAATACCCATATTACCCAGCACCAGGTAGACAAGCTGTTACGAAGAGAAGTGGATGATGCGGTTTATGAAAAATCGTACCTGCCCAAAGGGATTGACCCGCTGACGCTTGAAAAAGTCATCGAGGTCCTTGGGAAGACAGGAATGGGGCTGACTGCAGAACGTGTGGCCAAAGAAATTGGGGTTAGCAGAACAACTGCAAGACGATACCTTGAACATTTAGTATCGATGGAAAAAATTGATGCGGATTTATCGTATGGAACAGTAGGACGGCCAGAGAGGGTTTATATGGTAACGGGGAGTATGTAAGTGAGTCTAATTGATAAGTAAGGAGGGCAAAGATTGTATGTAATCAACGGTAGTTTATTTATGATAGTTGGAATTATATTTTATTTGGTTGGTCGAGGAATTTTTATAGGATCTAAAAAACAAGTGTCCTGGTTAAAAGAGATTATTAGATTTCTATTTGTAGTATACCTGTGTATGGTTGTTTCAGTGACACTATTTCCTATACCGGTAGGGTTTAATTCGGAGATTGAAAGTATTTATCGTACAGTAAACCTAATACCTCTTAAAACAATTATTTTTAATATTAGTCAAATAGGTATCGCGTATGGTGGAGATACGTCCTTCATGATCAGACTAATTGCAAGAAATGTAGGCGGCAATATTTTATTACTGTTGCCATTAGGATTTTTCGTTCCACTATTATGGAATAAACTTAATCGGTTTAAAAGTATTTTGATAGTAGGTTTTAGTGTATCAATCAGTATTGAACTTTTACAATATATCGAACCAAAATCAGGAGGATGGGGACGAGTTACTGATATTGATGATGTAATTTGTAATGTGTTTGGTGTAATTATTGGCTACCTGATTTATAAAATGGTTTTTAAGTTAGTTAATAAATTTTAAATTGAAATTTCGGCTAAAAATACAATTTTCTTGTAAAAAATGAAATTATGGACTGAACTTTGTACGACTGGGTTCAGTCTTTTTAATTTTGCTTTGAATCTCTAAGGGAGACTCATGATCGTTTAAAGCATTGCCTCTTTGGGGACTGGATATTTGTTGGTTAGACCACCATGCCCCAAAGATGTGGATTAATCAAAGCGTACCTGATCTTCACCTTCAATTATTAGCTCGAGTTCTGTTAAAAAGTTGAGTTCAAGCGGTGCAGGTAATCGTTCAATAATTTCTTTTATTTCGATAAGGTTTTCTGCCTCTTCAATAGTAGATGGTTCATGTTCTAGATGTTGAAACCAAATCTTTAATTCATCAATAAACTCATAAAAATGCATCTCAAACCGTTCAGCACAATCTTCGCTTTCATACTCTGAAGCTGTCTTCATCAGTTCCCAAACTGCAAGGGCAGTTTCCAGTTTTTCTAAAACACGATTTATCACATGATCAGTCCTTTAAATAGCTTTTGGTATCGTATAGCACTTATCCGACTAGTCTGCCTTCCGTTTCAAATAAATTTTCTTGTTGAATATTCGAGAAGCCAGTCTGGCATTGGACGCATGGCATTGTTACGTTCGCATTTAATTCTATCACAACCTTTCTTCATCCATCCCTGTAACGCCTCTGGAAAATCATTTTCTTCAAAGTGAAGTACCGCAATATCTGCTATTGTCGGTGGATAAGGACTTTTTCGAATGTGTTCTTTTAGCTTGTTCAGAACCTTTTCATAATCCATTTCAGAACAAAACTGGAACCATTGCTGAATGGTTTCATCCTTGAGTATACAATGGGGATAAACCGATTCGATGAGTACTAATATTTCCAATACCTGTTTCTTGGTCATTGCAATACCTCCTTTAAGACCATTCTTTTAGCTTGAATCTAGTTTTGTCCTTAGTCCCTTTACGTTAAACTCCTGTCTTCGCTTGAAGTATTGATATAGAAGGAGTAAGATTTTTAAAAATAAAGCTATTAATGGGAGGGCAGACAACATGCAAGGATTTGCAAAAGAAATCGTTCCATTATCTGATACCTTTTATGAACAGTCCACTCTTGAACTCGCTAAAGCATTACTCGGTTGCATCCTGGTAAATAAATCTAATGAGGGCATTGCTGCTGGATATATTGTAGAAACAGAAGCTTACATAGGTCCTAGTGACAGGGCTGCACACAGCTATAATAACAAACGTTCAGCAAGAACAGAGGTTATGTACCATCGTTCTGGCCATGCCTATACTTATTTAATGCACACACATTGCCTTTTCAATGTAGTTAGTGGCGGGGAAGGTAACCCTGAAGCTGTTTTAATTCGCGCACTGGAGCCACTCTTCGGAATCGAGCTTATGAAAGACAGAAGAGGCATTGATGATTTGACTAAACTTACCAACGGACCTGGCAAACTTACAAAATCACTAGGTATTACAATGGTTGACTATGGACATCAACTTATGAAGCCACCTTTATTTATTGCCAAAGGCTTCAGTCCGGAAAGTATATCAGTTGGAAAAAGGATTGGAATCGATAATTCTGGCGAAGCTAGGGACTATCCATGGCGATTCTGGGTTACAAAAAACAAGTATGTTTCAAGGCATCAAAAATCTGAGTTTGTATTTGAGACCGAAAAGTGAAGCTTATTGTGCAGGGGCATTTCGATATCTGAATAATCTATCCCTCTTACTCAGTAAGGTTGTTCATGTTATACTAAGCAAGAGGTGTCGCAAAGATGAAAACAAATATATTATCATGGATTCAGGAAGGTAATATAACGGTTCCTGCTGTATTATTTTCTGAGTACCGAAATATGAATCTAAATGAATATGAACTTGTTCTTTTATTAAATATTATTACTTTTATAGAAAAGGGCAATGACTTTCCAACTCCAGAAGAGCTATCATCACGGATGACGATTACAGTTTCTGAATGCAACGAAATGCTTAGGCGATTAATCCAAAAAGGATTTATTAACATAATCAATGAATTTTCTTCAGAAGGAATTATGTATGAGAAATACTCGGTAGGCCCACTATGGGAACGGCTTGTAGACCAGTTTTTAATAAAAGGTAAAAATAGTCAAGAAGTCACGAAAAAGGCAGACGAAAGTGATCTTTATACGTGCTTTGAGAAGGAATTTGGCCGTCCGTTATCCCCGTTTGAATGTGAGTCCCTTGCAATGTGGATGGATGATGACCACCACGATCCCATTATTATCAAGGCAGCATTACGAGAATCGGTCATGTCAGGAAAGTTGAATTTCCGCTACATTGACAGGATTCTTTTTGAATGGAAAAAGAATGGGATAAAGACGATTGAACAGGCGAAAAATCATGGGCGAAAGTTTCGTCAAAAACAAACTCCTAATCGTCAACCACAAGATTCACAGCCTTCAACAGGTTCGGTGCTTTACAATTGGCTCGAGCAATAAAATCAACAAAACGAGAGGAGAAATTCTCTCGTTTGTTTCCATTTATATAACCAACAATGAAAAGAAAAAAAGTGGGCAGGTGAAATTTTCTTGTTAAATAATACGCAAATTCGTTTTTGTCTAGATAAAATGGACGAGATGTTTCCAGACGCGCATTGTGAACTTACTCATTCAAATCCTTTCGAGTTAGTGATTGCAGTGGCATTATCGGCACAATGTACGGATGTTCTCGTCAATAAAGTGACCAAGAATCTATTTGAAAAATACAAAACACCAGAAGACTATTTACGTGTATCTTTAGATGAACTACAAAATGATATCCGCTCCATTGGACTCTTTAGGAATAAAGCAAAGAATATCCAAAGTTTGTGTCGATTACTATTAGATGAATATAACGGGGAAATCCCAAGAGACCGTGATGAATTAACGAAACTTCCAGGTGTTGGCAGGAAAACAGCGAATGTCGTTGTTTCTGTGGCATTTAATATTCCTGCTATTGCAGTAGATACACATGTTGAGAGGGTAAGTAAACGCCTAGGTATATGCCGCTGGAAGGATTCTGTGCTTGAAGTTGAAAAAACATTGATGAAAAAGGTACCAAAAGACGAATGGTCTGTTACCCATCACAGATTGATTTTCTTTGGCCGTTATCATTGTAAAGCTCAAAACCCACAATGCCCTAGCTGCCCTTTGTTAGAGCTGTGTAGAGAAGGTAAAAAAAGAATGAAGGGGAGGGAGGAAGTAGTCAATGGATAACAGACTGATTATCCCCTTCCTAAAGGAACTAGAAGTAGTGGATTCGTCTATTGATGTCAATGAAGCGATCACTCGGTTAAGGGCAGAGTGGAATCAGGTAAAAGCTGAACTTGAAAACCTTTTTCGGAATCGAGATCAGAAAACGACGCTTCACGGAATGAATAAGGGGATTGGCTTGTACATTCAATTTTTATTTTTATCCAATGATCGGCAAGTTCATGATCTTGAGTCGTTTGATACTCTAGAAATAAAGCCAGTCAATCTCGAGGAAAGGCTAGGGTTTATTATTAACAGGCCCAACTTATTTCATTCCTATCGACAGCTTTCAGAGTTGATACTGGAACAAGAAAAACTTTATGCGAAGAAAAACATCGTAAAAAAGCGTCTAAGCCAATAGGGCTAGACGCTTTTTTGATTTTCTACTATTAACTTCCTCTTCGACCAGTACTATTTCCATTGCCGGTACCATTAACTGGATCGGTCGTTATAGGCGCTGTACCGGTTCCACCGTCTTCGCCACCATCACCATTACCGTTGCCATTCCCATTCCCGTTCCCGTTCCCATTCCCATTACCTTCATCATCTTCCTCTTGTTGTGGTAAAGGTATGTCGACTGTGGTTGTAACAGGGTCACTTCGCTTCTCAGCAATAATAGCCACGATTGAAATGCTATACTTCGCTCCTGGTGTAGGATTCTGAAGGGTAACGACTTTTTCTGTAACAGTAGATGTTTTTGGTGTTACACCATCTGTTATGTTAATTTCGAATTGAACCGCAGCATTTTCTGGATTGTTGTAATCCCACTTTAATGTCACGACATTTTTTTCGGCATCATAAATTGCACTTGGATTAACTGGAGCAGCAATCTTGTTGAATTTCTCTGATACCGTTTTTGGGGCATGACCTTTTACGGCATACTCTGTAATAACCTCACTATCAGGTGTGAACTCCCCTGCTAGTGCTGGCGGCATTGAGCCTTTTTCAATCCTTACCTTCTGAACACTGTCTGGAACAGGAAAGTCAGCTGTTTTAATATCCTTTGATACGTTTTCCATTAAACTCTTAAAGATTAATTGTGCGATTTTTTGATCACTTGTTTGAATAGGCGTTTTTTGATTTGAATAACCCGTCCAAACGGCGGCGGTATAGTTGGTTGTGTAACCTGTAAACCACGCATCAGGGACAACCTTCGTGCTAGTAATATTCCATTTTTTCATATCTTCTTTGGTATAGTTGGTTGTACCTGATTTACCTGCAATTGGCAGGCCAGGAACTTTTGCTGTCGTTCCAGTACCAGGGGAAACCATCACGCTCTTTAACATATCTGTAATCATGAAGGCAGTAGAATCCTTCATAGCAAGTTTAGATTCTGGCGCTGTGTCGAGAACAGTGCCATCTCTTAGCTCTATTTTTTTCACCGCATAAGGCTGCGTATACATCCCGTTATTTCCAAAGGCACTAAAGGCTCCAGCCATTTGGAGAGGGGAAACTCCTACAGTTTTTCCTCCGAAGCCGCCAATCGCATAGGATTCAAAAATTTCCTTTAGTGGAATTCCTAAGTTGATGGCAAATTCTTTTGCCTTTTCTAAACCTACCTGCTGAAGTGCTTGAACAGCTGTTGTATTTTTAGAAAGCTGTAAAGCCGTACGCATGGAGATCGGTCCCATATATTTATCATTCCAGTTGCCAAACTCTTGACCTGTAGAATACTTTATCGGTTTATCATCAATGGTCTGATAGGTACCCCAATTGAGATATTCAATGGCTGGACCATAATCGAGTACAGGCTTTATCGTTGAACCAGGTTGACGCTTGGTATCAATTGCATAGTTAAAGCCACGCTTTACATCTTGGTTTCGGCCGCCGCCAATGGCACGGATTTCACCGGTTTTTGTATCTATAAGAGCGATTCCTGCTTGAAATTCTGCATCAGGGTATTTAATCACTTCATCGGTATTAAGAATCGTATTCACATGCAATTGAGCGTTTCTATCTAGAGTAGTATGAATCGTTAACCCATCTGAGAAAATATCAAAGTCACCCTGCTTCTCTACTTCATCAATAACGGCATCGACAAATGCATCATATGGTTTTTCGTCTCTTTCACGTTCTTCTTCTTTAACTAATGAGGCTGTGACAGGTACACTTTTTGCTTCATCCATTTCTGCTTTTGTAATGTACCCATGGTGTTCCATTAACGTTAATACAATATTACGTCTTTTTTCTGCTAAGTCCGGATGGTCGAATGGGTTATAATTATTCGGGCTTTGCGGCATTCCAGCTATCTGTGCTGCTTCTGGAAGGGTTAGTTCATTTAATGGTTTTCCATAATAAATTTTTGCAGCTGTTGCAAGTCCATGACTATTTTCAGATACAAAGACTTTATTAATATACATTTCAAGGATTTGGTGCTTCGTATATTTTTGTTCAAGCTGATAGGCCATCCATGCTTCCTGTACCTTACGCTTTATGGTTTTTTCAGGAGTTAAAAATGAATTTTTAATAACCTGCTGAGTTATCGTACTTGCACCTTCAGAACCAAATCCTTCACGGAAATTGGCAACCACGGCTCCAGCCAAGCGGATGGGATCTAGGCCATGGTGCTTGTAAAAACGGGCATCCTCTACAGCTAGTACTGCATCTTCAACTTGTTTGGGTATATCCTTATAATTTACATACTCGCGGTTTTCCGAGCCAACTTCTGAAATCAACTCTCCATCTTTATCTAATACTTTAGATGAGATTGGGTCTTTTAATAATTTTGGGTCAAGTTTAGGAGTATCCTTTACTAGAAAAGCAAAAGTTCCAACGCCAGCCAAAATACCAATTATGCCAAGTGCCACAAGAGATAGAAAAATCTTCTTAACGATACCACTAGGTTTTTTCTTCCCTTGTTTTTTTCCTTTGGACTCTTGGAGTTTCTTACGGCGTTCTTCCCTTGATTTAGTTTCTCCTGCCATAATAAAATTCCTTCCTTTCATGCATCAACCATTTTCATTCACAAATGAAAAACAGTATCTATTATTTTAATATAATCAATTCTAGGTCGAAATCCAAGCGGAATTAAGACTGCAACTTGCTCAATTTCTTCTTTTGTAATTGACTTTCTCCCCCCATTTTTCATTCTTTCCCAAAAGGATAACAAGTGTTTTGCTTGGAGAAAATATACTTGTTCCTGTTTTGAAAAACGGAGAATAACAAAACAAATTCCACCCTGTGAAACGACTTCCTGCATATGGTCGATTTGATGCTGATGAAAATTTTTCAATGGAAACGAAGTTACATTAGCAGTTTCCTTGGCCTCAAAATCGATGTATTTACCTTTATATACCCCATTATAGTCTGTTGTTGACGCCTGTTTAAAATATGCTTCTTTAATGACGGCAGCACTTCTTTTTGGATAATCAACCTGGACAATTTGAACGGGTGTTGGTTTTTTATGAATAACAGCTATTTTTCTCTCTCGATAATATTCATTCGTTTCGTTCAAATCTTCTTCGAGGGTCATTCCTCGATTACTAAAGGATGGATTACTAAGTTTTTTAGCTTTAACTCCTGGTACGCTAGTTTTTGGAATGTACCTTTTTCCATTAGGATAATTAAAATTCATGATAAGCACCTCACAAGCTATTACTTATCATAACAAATCTCGGTTGCAATCGGGCGTATAAATTTTTTTGAGTAACCACAAGCTAGTAAAAATAATGTATCTTGACTCTCAAAAACTCCTAATATAAAGATAAGGAAGATGAATATGAATCATCTTACAATACATGAGATTGAGACTATCCGTCAAATTAAAGGCGAAACTGATAAAAAAAATCTCGATAATATTTCAAGAACGGATGCCTATTTCACCTTTTTTAAACAGAACCCAGAGATCATTTGGTCCTTCCTTGCCAGCATGGTTTCAAGGAATGGGGGCTGGAATATGTGTGATCTCGAGGGAAATATCTTTCGAGAAATCTTAGAGCCTAATACAAGGAAAGACTTATTTCTTACTTTTGAGCGAGCCAATTGGTTGATTTTCCACGACGTCTACCCACAATTAATGCTCTATCAATATTCGACGAAAATAAATCGTCCGATGTTTCATCTCCTTCCATACTTTAAATGTTCAGAATTTATTCAAAAAGAGTGGGTGAAGTATTGGAAAGAAGGAAATCGTGAACGGCTCACGACAGCGTTAATTATCAATGAGCAAAACGTTATACATGAACCTGTAATCCAACATCCAGTGTATAAAAAGCAGGTTTTTCATTCGTGGATCTTTAATTTTCAAGATTGGCTTCATTTTAGTTGTGTCCTGTTCCCAACGTGTGGGGGAGAATTATATGGTGCCAGTGTAAATGGCTTTAGGTCGCTTTCAAAAAGAATCAATCTAGGAAAAAGGTTAGTAAAAATATTGACTCATCCGCGCTTATTTCCATTCTTTGTGGACTTTGCCGAGAAAACGCCTCACACAGGGTCGCGTAATGACTACGAAAAATATTTCAAGACAAAGACAAATCGCAAATCACCGATATTAAGAGCAACCTATCCGATTATTGAACATAATCATTATGAATATGAGGATTGGAGCAAAAGTCGATTGGTATCACCTGCGTGGCTGCACCTTTCTGCAAGACATCGGCATACCACTCACTTAACGGATTGGTATTTTGAAAAATCAAATCAGCTTGAACTATTGCTTGCATTGCACAAAACAACACATATAAATAAAATATAAAAAGCAAGGCAAATGCCTTGCTTTCTTCAATCATTCGGCTGGCCGGTTTGGACCCTCAAGTTTTTTATCACCATAGCCAACTTTATTTTCTACTTGTGATTGTCCTGTTTTTTTATTTTGTTTCTTTTTTGACATAATCAACACCTCCAATTTTAGCTTGTTCGATTTTTCCATTTTCATGCGAACGAAAGTGGTGTCGAATGGCTAGGAAATAAATGCCAGATAGGCACTTTCTTTGACGAAACACTTCTAGTTTTGTCAGTGGGGGAGGAAGCCTTAAAAAGACAGAGAATAGTACTAGTAATAAAATAGCGAGGAGGTTCTTAATTTGATGAATCCGTCATTGCCAGAAAAGGAAATGCTGCTAACTATGCTGACAGAGATATTTGATCAATTAGAAGAATTGGAAATTGTTCTAGAAACATCTTTCTCAGACCTTCGCATTCAAATGAATAATGAAGAACTTAAAAAATTTTCTGCCCCTGTACAAAAACTTGATAACCTTGAAAAAGAATTAGATAGGTTTCAAACAACATCAGACCAAGCTGCGGTAGATCATAGCAATTCTGTTAAAAGAGCATTAAAACTTGAATTAGGCTATTAATTACCGATAAAATATAGAAGAACCCATTGAGTAGCTTTATAAAAAAGCTGCTTTTTTATTTTTCCATAAAAAGAGAGGAAATAACGAGATGTCTGAAGAAATTCTCCAGTTAACAAAAAAACTGTTAAATTATAATCATTTATTTATGAAATTCTATGAAGAAGCTCGTGAGAAGGGGACAACTCCTGATTTCCATGAGGTCATTAAGCCGTTTGCGAACGAGGTAAAGAGTGTAAGTGTTGAATGGAGTGCATGGATGAGGAAATGGTTAATGAAAAGTCCAAAAAAACACCTGCACCCGAAACAAATTGATACGACATTAGAACATTTGGAACAACAATCCATCCAGGCATTTTTCCCAAAAACAAGCAGGTCAAGATTTTTAAATACAAATCGGACTGTTGAATATTTTCTATTAGAAATTTTGAAAGAACTGGAAAAATAAATAGAGATGCAAAGCTGCATCTCTTTTGGGCTTGTCTAGCTGTAATTTCTTCTTTTTATGAATTTTCGATGAGGGAGTCTTCCTTATAATCGTCAGGAATTATGGCGCCATGAGCTTCTAGTTCACGAACAATCAGGCGATACTCTTTAATGTCAATTTCATTATGAATATAAGCCTTCTTAGCAAAATCCAATAATGTGTTAACATCTTCAGTGTCGTAATCCCGACTTTGAATAAATTTGCTTTTAAGTGAGCGGATGACCATATGTAATTCCTCCTTCATCATTTTTTTAATAGTACCATGAAAAAAAAGGATTCCTAGTTTTTAAAATATTTAAACTTTAGACAAAATTCCCCCCATTTTGACATTGAAATCTACAAGAAAATATGCACCCATATTCTTCTTCGTACATAATGTGTAGTAATGATAAACGCTCGAAGGAGATGTTTGCCCATGTTTGGTAAAAATAGATCAAACCCTTTTTTAAATCAAGGATACTTAGGGCAAATGAATTACAAGGGTCCAATTTATAATCAACCAAATTATCAACCGGTTCCTCGTAATCAGCCATATCAGCAGTACCAAGCAGCCCAGAGCATGGAATGGTACCCATATCAGCAGCCCAATCCTTATTTTCTACAGCCATATCAACAACCGTATCAACCATATGAATTAACCTATCCAACAGGTGGAATTCCTCAGCAAATGCCTAATTCAAATGGACAATACCCTCCAAAAGATGCTCAATTTCTATTCCAAAATCCACTGCAGCCCAAGGAGGAAATGGCCCAAAATCCGTATTTGGCGCAAATGAACGGTTACCAAGGAATGAATCCCTATCCAAAACCAAATGGAATGATTAAACCCCCTGGAGGAATTCAATCCCTCATGAACTCTTTTAAATCACAGGATGGCACGGTGGATGTAAATAAGATGGTGAATACCACAGGTCAGCTAGTAAATGCTGTCACGCAAGTGTCTTCGTTAGTTAAAGGACTTGGGGGTATTTTTAAAGCATAAAAAAGTGAAAGACGGCTAAAAGCCGTCTTTATTATTGTTTTTTTGTCGAAAAGTTTTTATGAAATTGATTTTTTAGTCTTCTATAATTATAGTTTTTCCTTTAACAAGTGGAATTCGAATTGTTAACAAACCATCCCGATAGGATGCTTTAACCAATCTTTCATTTATGACCACTGGTAATGAAATGGTCCGGGAAAGTCTTTGCTGCGAAACCCTTTTTTGAAAAAGGTGGTTGGCATGATCTTCTTTTGTCTCCATCTCTTTATTCTCGATGGAGATTGTTAATTGATTAGGTAAGATATTTAGATGTATTTGTTCCTTTTTAACCCCCGGCAGCTCTGCTGAAATGATGTATTCATCCTCGGTTTCCCGTACCTGGACAGGTAAACCTCCACTAGGAAACGGACTATTAAAAAATTCGTCCATTGATTGTAGAAATCCTTTTACCGGCTTTTCATGAAAAAGGTCATTCATGGACCTGAAAAAATCCTTGAATTGATCTGGTTTAAACTTTTTATTGTTATTCTCGTCGCTTGGAGTCATGGATGACATAATGTTTTCCCCCTCTATCCAAATTTTCTCAACATATCATATGCACCTTATTAAGATTTGTGCCCTGTCATAAGTTTGAGATAAAGTTATGAACCTTTTATTACAACTCTTGTAAAAGTGATTTAAGTCACATTAAAACTTCCTGGGTATTTGTATTCTGAAACAGTAAATTAAGGAAAGAGAGGAAGATATAGATGTTTTGTAATCAATGTGAACAAACCCCAGCTGGAGGCTGTACAGTGGTTGGTGTTTGTGGGAAAGATGAGACAATTTCAAGTCTGCAGGATACCATTATTTACGGGTTAAAAGGGATTGCAGCTTACCGTACTCATGCGAATCAACTGGGATATACAGATGCTTTTGTAGATACCACTACTCAAGAAGCCCTATATATGACATTAACGAATTCTAACTTCAACTTACAAGAACATATTGAAATGGCCATGAAGGTTGGTCAGGCTACTGTGCGTGTCATGGAAATGTTGGATGAAGCACACACGAAGCGCCTTGGAATTCCTGAACCGATCCGTGTAAGCCAAAATAAAATTGAAGGTAAATGTATTGTGGTTTCTGGTCATAACTTGTTTGCACTAGAGGAATTACTGAAGCAAACAGAAGGAAAGTGCATCAATATTTACACACATTCTGAAATGCTGCCTGCACATGGGTATCCAGCATTAAAGAAATATGCACATTTAAAAGGAAATATTGGAAAGGCTTGGTACGACCAACGACGCCTTTTTGAAAAATTTCCAGGTGCAATATTAGCAACAACAAACTGTGTGATGCCTATTAAAGGTACATATGCGGATAGAATGTTCAGTTATGAAGTGGCAGGTCTCGAAAACGTACAAAAAATTACCAATGATGATTTTTCACCATTAATTGAGAGAGCGCTGGATCTTCCAGAAGCGGATATCCATTCAGACGAAACCTTGCTTACAGGATTCCACCATGAAACCGTTCTTGGTTTAGCACCAGAAGTAATTGCCGCTGTAAAAGCAGGGAAAATTAAACGGTTTTTTGTGATTGCAGGCTGTGACGCACCAGGCCCAGGCGGAGAATATTATCGTGAACTGGCGACTTCACTTCCACCAGAAGCCGTTATCTTGACTACATCATGTGGTAAATTCCGTTTTAATGATGTCGACTATGGTGTTGTTCCTGGAACCGATATCCCTCGTTATATCGACTTGGGACAATGTAATAACTCTGGTTCTACTGTTAAGATTGCGATGGCTTTAGCAGATGCGTTTGGTTGCGAAATTAACGAACTTCCAGTAAGTATCGTCTTATCATGGTTTGAACAAAAAGCAGTTGCTATCCTTTTAGGACTATTCAGCTTAGGTATTCAAGATATCCGAATTGGACCAAAACCGCCTGAATTTATCTCAGAAGGTGTCCTGCAAGTTCTTCAAGAAACATTTAACTTAAAATTAATTGGCACCGCACAAGAAGACCTGGCAGACATGCTTCAGCTTACAAAAGCATAAAAAACAGAAAACCGCAGCCAACATTTGGCTGCGATTTTTATTTTATTCTTTGATAATGGATTGAATTGATTTATGAACCTGTTGATTGGAGCGAAAGGCGCTCGACTCCTGCGGGATGTACGAGCTGAGTGAGACCCCGCANNGAAAGCGTAGCGCCTGTAGTGCAAATCAACAGCCTAGTTTAATACTGCATTATATTAAATTAATTTCTTCCATGAGAATTTCGATATCAACGATCATATCACCGCGCTCATCTACTTCAATCAATTCTTCCTTTTTCATTTTCGTAAGGGTTCTGCTGATCGTTTCTCTTGTAGTTCCAATCATATTGGCAAGGTCACGATTAGTAAATTCTGACTTAAGCTGAATCGTACCATCTTCTAATTCCTTACCATGCTTTTGAGCAAGACGAATTAATAATTTGATAATTTGCTCATATGTATTGTTGAGGATTTGTTCTTCCAATCGGTTTTGTAAATCAACAATTTTTTCACCAAGTACTTTAAAGACTTTAATACTTAGCTCAGGATATTCAATGAGTACTCCTTCAAATTTTGAAATAGGGACGGCGATAAGTGTTGACGGTTCAATGACTTCAGCATATGCAGGATAATCACCTTTCCTAAAAAAACCAACGTGAGGAAACATTTCACCTTTTTTCATAATGGCAACAATCTGTTCTTTTCCATGAATATCACTTTTATAAACCTTGATTTTTCCATCATAAATGAAGTAGACATTTTCTAAAGGATCACCCTGAAGAAATACATGACTTTGCTTTTTCCATTCTCTAGCGATAGATATATTAGCAATCTTAGTTAGTTCATAGTCATCTAATTCCTTAAAAAGCATGAACTCAGAAAGCACCTTCTTAATTTCTTCAATTCTCATACTCCACCCTCCACAGACGAAATAAAATATCTTATACTATTGTAACAGACATACAAATAATAATTAATAGACTTTTTCTGCGAACGTTTATTCGGTATAATAGAACTTATGAGGTGATACCCGTGAAATTGAAAAAGAATTTGCAGGAAATTCTTGCTGATTTAAAAATAAATGACAGCTTTAAAGAAAATATCGTTACCTGGAAGACATTAGATGCGAAAGAAGCCCGAACTGTCTCACTCCCAGTGGACCTTCATCCGGCATTAAGCGAGGCTTTGACAAGCAAAGGTATTGAAAAACTGTATACCCACCAAAAAACGGCTTACGAGAATATTTTGGCAGGAAATAGTGTTGTAGCGGTTACGCCAACCGCTTCAGGAAAAACAATGTGCTATAACCTTCCAGTTTTACAAAGTATTCTATCTAACCCAAGCGCAAGAGCTCTTTATATGTTTCCAACGAAGGCCCTGGCACAGGATCAGAAGAGTGAAATCAATGAAATAATCCAGGCGGGAGGCATTGATATTAATAGTTACACGTATGACGGTGATACGCCTGCAAATATTCGCCAAAAGGTTCGCAAGGCTGGGCATGTTGTGATTACCAATCCGGACATGCTCCATTCAGCCATTTTGCCTCATCATACGAAATGGGTTTCACTCTTTGAAAATCTCAAATTTGTTGTCATTGATGAGCTTCATACGTATCGTGGTGTTTTTGGCAGTCATGTTGCCAATGTGATTCGCAGACTAAAGCGAATTTGTCGTTACTATGGCAGCAATCCCGTTTTTATTTGTACGTCGGCCACAATCGCCAACCCTCTGGAGCTTGCTGAAAACCTAACAGAAGAAAAAATGGTCCTTATTGATAATAATGGTGCTCCAAGTGGAACAAAACACTTTCTTTTCTATAATCCGCCCATTGTAAATAAACCCTTAAATATAAGAAGAAGTGCAACACTTGAAGTTCGGAAAATCGCTGGAGAATTGTTGAAAAATAAAATTCAAACGATTGTTTTCGCTAGAAGCCGAGTTCGGGTGGAAATTATTTTAACGTATCTTCAGGAATTGGTAAAAAATCAATTAGGACCCAAATCGATCATGGGGTATCGAGGGGGCTACCTGCCTACAGAAAGAAGAAAAATTGAAAAAGGACTGCGTAGTGGGGATATCTACGGTGTAGTGAGTACCAATGCATTGGAACTGGGCGTTGATATTGGCCAGTTGCAGGTTTGTATTATGACGGGATATCCTGGAACGATTTCTAGTGCCTGGCAGCAAGCAGGGAGAGCAGGTAGACGTCATGGCGAAGCCCTTGTCATA
Source organism: Neobacillus niacini (assembly GCF_036961885.1). GTDB lineage: Bacteria > Bacillota > Bacilli > Bacillales > Cytobacillaceae > Neobacillus > Neobacillus niacini_H. Next base: position 126,216 of record NZ_JBALNQ010000029.1, read on the forward strand.
ATGGTCGCAAGTTCAAGTCCACTTGATCAATATATCATCCAGAACCCAGAGTACTTTTTTCATCAAAGTCCAGAGACGGCAAGGATTAATCCCGACAACTTGATTATCTTACTTGATCATATGAAATGTGCTGCTTTTGAACTTCCTTTTAAAGTGGGTGAGCAGTTTGGGGATGTTGGAACTGAGGAACTGCTTGAATATTTGACAGAGGAACGGATACTTTACCAAAATGGTGATAAATGGTATTGGATGAACGAGTCATTTCCCGCTCATAATATCAGCTTGCGCTCAGCTTCACAGGAAAATGTCATTATTATTGATCAATCCGATGTGGCAAATGCAAAGGTGATCGGAGAAATGGATCGATTTTCAGCTATGACACTCTTACACGATGAAGCTATTTATCTCCATCAAGGTACCCAATTCCAAGTAGAGAAGCTTGATTGGGACGAAAAAAAGGCATTTGTCAGGGAAGTTGATGTAGATTATTTTACGGATGCTAATTTAGCGGTACAATTAAAGGTATTGGAAGAAGACAAGCTAAAAAAGGTCGATGAGGCAGAAGTTGGCTTCGGTGATGTCAGTGTACGTGCAATGGCAACCATTTTTAAAAAGATTAAATTCGAAACACATGAAAATATTGGTTCAGGACCAATCCATCTACCAGAAGAAGAGCTTCACACGAGTGCGGCATGGATTTCGTTAAATAAGTCGTTCACAGAAATGGGGCACGAACGCTTAGAACAAGGATTAGTTGGGGCAGCACATGCTTTAAATCATATTGCTCCATTATTTGTAATGGCAGACCCACAAGATATCCATGTGATACCCCAGGTAAAAGCAGATCACAATGAAAAGCCAACGATTTTCTTTTACGATCGTTATCCTGGTGGCATTGGTTTAAGTGAGAAAATTCATTCGGGAATGCCAGCAGTATTTGCCGAGACAAAAAAGATGATTATGAACTGTAAATGTCAAATCGGATGCCCATCATGTATTGGAACAGATGCCGTAAGTGAAAATGCAAAAAATGATTCTTTAAAAATAATCAACGCATTTTTAATCCCTTCTAATTAAATCGAGGTAATGATGCAATGTCATTGAAAAATAAATTAAATCGCTTAAAGCCGCATTTATCAGGTGGAGGACAAGATTTAAACAAGAAACTTCCCCCTGAACCAGCAAGGGTTGAGATCCCTTTCCTTTCTAAATGGGAAAGTGAAAATGTGACCCCTTATTTTTTAGATCAGGATTACTGTCTTATTCGGGAAGTCAAATTTCCATTGTCACAAAAGCATGGGAATTACCATTTTTATGATTTCCTTACAGCCATTGAGATCTGGAATAAGCAGCCTGCAAACCATCCGTTATCAGCAGAAGGGCACCGTCCGGAAGAATTATTCTTTTTTGACACGGAAACAACAGGGTTAGGAGGGGGAGTAGGTAATACGATTTTTTTACTTGGTTATGCAAGTGTAATCGACGAAAATCTCGTGTTGAGGCAGCATATTCTCCCGCATCCAGGTGCTGAAGTACCTTTATATCAAAGCTTTCTTGAGCAGGTAAATTATAAAACTCTGGTCACCTATAATGGAAAATCGTTTGATTGGCCTCAAGTTAAAACCAGGCATACGCTTGTGAGGGAACATGTTCCAAAACTTCCGGCGTTCGGTCATTTTGATTTATACCATGCAGCGAGGAGACTTTGGAAACATAAGTTGGACCGAATGAAGTTAGCTGTTGTGGAAAAAGATGTCTTGGGAGTAGAGCGTGAAGATGATATTCCAGGGTATTTGGCGCCAATGATATATTTTGATTTTATTGAAACTAAACAGCCAGATGGAATGCTTGGGATCATAAAACACAATGAAATTGATATTTTATCACTTGTCACCTTATATACCCATCTAACCTTTCAACTTTATGGTTTGGATACCAACCAAACACGTATGGAATCATTTGAAGTAGGTCGGTGGTATGACTCGCTTGGAGAAAAGGAAGAGGCGGCTAAGGTATTACGGAAGCTTATTGAAGGAAACGATACAACTTCACAAAAAGCAAAGCTTGCATTAGCCTATCAGTATAAAAAGACACAAAACTGGGAAAACAGCTTACCTTTATTTTTGGAAGTAGCTGAAGCGGAAAATGACCAAATTAGTCAGGAAGCTTGCGTAGAAGCAGCAAAAATTTATGAGCATAAAATTAAAGATTATAAGTCTGCTTTAGATTATTGCATCAAGGCTTTAGAAATAGTTGGTGAATTGAAAATTCCAGTGCTGAAGAATCAGCAGCAGCTTGAAAATAGACGGAAAAGATTAGAGAAGAAATTCGCTAAATTTCTCAGGTGAACGCAAAATTCGGCAAATATTTCAAATAAATTAAATTAATCGTCAACTATCGTATTTTTGTAACAAAAATTTCATAATTATATGATATATTTCTTATTGTTTCTTATAGTTGAACCATGTAAAATATTAAACTGTGAGTAAAAAAACGACTATAAAACAATAAGGGGTAGATACTATGTATAAAGCAATTTTGTATTTATTTTTTGTTGTCGTTTGTTTGACTGCAGTACTTTTTTCAAGCTTAAAAGATAACTTATATTCGATGTTATAAATAGCAAAAGGCGTATCCTCCAAGATTTAGGCAAGTATCTCTATACGCTTGAGCTGGACAGATATCTAAGTGAAGTTAATCTTAAATAGATTTATGAAAAATAGGTATTTTCATTAGTACAAGAATTTCCCTTCTATCATAGGCTGTTAATGTAAACAGAATATAATTTTTGAAGGGAGAGCTTATATTGTATCTTGGAACTAATTTTGCGCCGCCAGTCATTCATCCGACTCAACAATTTGTTAATCATACTTTCTCAACAACGGTGGTACCACATATCCACCCGAAACATATTACAACGATTAATCATCATATGTTCCAGCATAAACACTATTGTCCAACTACAGCTTCTTGCTGTGAGGTGTGCTGTAATGAGCACATCGACTGTTGCTGTCCAGGTGGTCCGACACCTATGCCAGCACCTGTTGGAATGCCGGCACCTGCGCCAATGGCTGTTGCCGGAGCACAGAGCAATGCATTACCAAATATGCCACCAAATATCGGACCAGGAATGGGGATGGGACCAGGAATGGGAATGGGGCCAGGCATGGCACCGGGAATGGGACCAGGCATGGCACCAGGAATGGGACCAGGCATGGCACCGGGACAATACCCACGTCCTCGAAGATTCTGGGGATAATAACACTAACAAGGGCAAAATTTGCCCTTGTTTTTTTCTTTTTAGGTTACCGACGCTACCATTATTTCTTATAAGGGTAAGATGACTTCGAAAACGGTACCATTTTTATCGCTCCAAAATTGAAGGGTACCATAATGATTTTCAATAATTTGTTTGGAAATCATTATTCCAAGACCAGTCCCGGTTTCCTTTGTTGTAAAGAATGGCTGCCCCAACCTATTTAGAATTGGCTGTGGTATTCCAGTGCCTGTATCTTTTATTAATATTTTTAACTTCTCTTCATTAAGTTTTAGTAACTCAATAGTAATTTTGCCACCTTCTGGCATTGCTTCAACGGCATTTTTGAGGAAGTTAATGAACACTTGTTTTATTTGATCTTTATCGCAGTTAACACTCAAATCCCCGATTTCATTAATGATCTCAATTTGAATATTATTCATTATGGCAAGAGTATCAATTAATGTTTTGCTTTCTTCAATTAAGGTTTTAATATTTGCAATTACAAATTTAATCTCATTTGGTTTTGCAAGAATTAAAAGTTCATTTAGGATAAGCTCAATCCTGTTCATCTCAGAATTAATTATGTCAAAGAATTGTTTATTATCAGTACGTGCTTCTATTAATTGTATAAACCCTTTGATTGCGGTAAGCGGATTGCGTACTTCGTGGCAGATGCCAGCAGCCAATTGTCCTGCAATAGTTAATTTTTCTGAGTTCAATAAGAGTCCTTGCGTTTTCTTTCTTTCCGTAATGTCCCTGATAATACTAATTACTTCAAGTAAATTCTGTGTATCGGGGTCGATTATCGGGTGACATATTGACTCCATCCAAATAAAAGTTCCGTCTTTCTTTTGAAATCGATACGACCCTCTAATATGCTCAAATTTAGCCATCAACATTTCACGGTCAGAAATAGCCCGTTCTAAATCATCTTTATGAATAAAATGTGAGAAATGTTTCCCAATTAACTCATCACTATTATATCCAAGAAGATGTTTACAAGAAGGAGAAACATAAATAACTTTTCCTAACAAATTCGTGCTTAATATAATGTCAAGAACGTTCTCTGTCAGTACACGATGGAATTCTTCAATTTTTCTAATTTCAATCTTTTTTTTCTTAAATTCTGTAATATCTTTTGCAGCAATATACACTCCAATAATTTCGTCATCTTCAATTATAGGAATAATTGATAAGTTTAAATCAATAACTTTTCCACTTTTGTTAATCATTTTACAATCAAAATTCTGAACTTGACCTAATACAGCTCGATGAAAATAATTAAATACCTTATCCAAACTTTCAATATGAGAGAGAGATTGGAATTTTTTTTTGATTAATTCATCAACAGAATATTCAGTCATATTTTCGAATAGTGAATTTACAAGCACAAATTGGCCGTCTAAAGTTAAAACACAAATAGCATCCTGATTTTGTGTGAAAAATCTCCATTTTTTCTTTTTACCTTTGTCTAAATGGTTTCTTAATAAAATTCCCTTTTCATTTTTTATTACTTCAATGGGACTGTTCATTTATCTATTCCAAATCCTTCCCCGATTAAACTATAGGAAAACATTACAGTATTTGTAATTATTTTTATCTTACTATTATTTTATATCCAACTGTTAAAACTTTCAATCTATTGGGTTAATTTTACTATTGACAAAAAATAGAGCATTATCATTAATTTAAAACGATAAATGACCGTGCAATCATTTATTAATATGGTGGGGAAGATTATAATGGATTTAGCCATGTAGAGGAGGGATGTATTTTTGCTTGAACGTTTAATAATCTCTGGCTATAAGGCCCACGAGTTAGGCATATATAAAGACAATCATCCGGGCGTAAATTACATAAAAAAGGCTATTGAAAAAGAACTTATTAGGCTTGTGGATGAGGGGTTAATTTGGGTCATTGTGAGTGGACAATCTGGGGTGGAATTGTGGTCAGCAGAGGTCGTTTTATCTTTAAAAAGAAAATTTCCCCAACTTAAATTGGCTGTGATGACTCCGTTTTTAGGGCAAGAAGAGAATTGGAAACCTGAAAAGAAAGAGACGTATCAAAGAATTATTCATCAAGCAGATTTCACAACAGCGATTTCAAAGCAGCCTTATCAGGGACCATGGCAATTTGTCCAAAAAAATAAATTCTTACTGAAGAAGTCTGACGGATTATTGATTTTGATTGATCAAGATAACGAAAATGGATCGTCAAGATATTTAATGCAAGAAGCTGAAAAATATGCTCAAACATCAAATTACGAAATAATCACCATTACACCATATGACCTTCAAGTAATTGTTGAAGAAGAAGAGTTAAAACGTTCGGATTTTTAGGGCTAATTCAATTGTAGGAAGAAAGAAGATTGACAAAATCACATATATTTGAAAAAATAATAGGTAATGATTGGCGAATGACTTGAGGTGAAACAAATGGTGACTGATAAAGTGAAACTAACCGCTAAGGATATATTAGAGAAAGAATTTAAAACAGGTGTAAGAGGGTATAAACAAGAAGATGTGGATAAGTATTTAGATTTAATAATCAAGGATTATGAAACATTTCAGCAGGAAATAGAAGATCTGCAGCAAGAGAACCTCCGCTTGCGAAAGCAATTAGAGGAAACATCTCGAAGACAGCCAGTAACGCAACCTGCAGGTACGACTAATTTTGATATCCTAAAGCGCTTATCGAATCTTGAAAAGCATGTATTTGGTAACAAGCTTTACGATTGAGAATAGTTCCCTGATTTCCATATTAATACCATTGATTAATAAAACACAAATGCATATAATAAAAAAGTACTCATTAATTACGTTCGGGTAATCGCTGCAAGTAGCTTAGGTTGCTTGTAGAGGAAAGTCCATGCTCGCACGAGCTGAGATGCTCGTAGTGTTCGTGCCTAGTGAATTCATAAGCTAGGGCAGCCTTGGCCATTGTGCTGGGTTGACGGCCGGGAAAATACCTAAGTCCTTATGGGATATGGTATGAATACCTATAAAAGTGCCACAGTGACGGAGCCTTTTCAGAAATGAAAAGGGTGGAACGGGTAAACCCCACGAGCGAGAAACCCAAATATTGGTAGGGGCACTTTCTCTAAGGAATTGAACGAGGAGAAGGACAGAATCAACTGAATCTGTAGATAGATGATTACCACCTAAGTACGAGGCGTCTAACGCCGATTGTAGTACACTGGTACAGAACATGGCTTACAGAACGTTTTTAATGAAAATAAAGTTAATGCATGCGACTCTCCTATGAGGAGAGTCTTTTTACTTTTAGAAAACAGTCTTTTTGCATGGGCTTACTGATTTTTGTCTATAATGGTATGATAGACTAGCAATATTCTTACATAATAAGGTGAAAAGTTAAGGGTGAACACAAAAATGGGAAAATATCAATTAATTGCTACAGCCGCAATGGGTCTGGAAGCATTAGTAGCAAAAGAAGTACGTGCTCTTGGTTATGAGTGTGAAGTAGAAAATGGCAAGGTAATCTATACAGGTGATGAAACTGCGATTGCCCGTAGTAACCTATGGCTTCGAACAGCAGACAGAGTGAAAATAAAAGTCGGTGAATTTAAAGCCTACACTTTTGATGAATTATTTGAGAAAACAAAAGCATTGCCATGGGAAAAGTATCTTCCTGAAGATGCAGAATTTCCGGTTACCGGTAAATCAGTAAAATCAAAACTATTTAGTGTATCAGATTGTCAGGCAATCGTGAAAAAAGCGGTCGTCGATCGAATGAAAAGTTATTATAAACGGGATTCTTGGTTTGAAGAGACGGGTGCCTACTTTCGAATTGAAGTAGCATTGTTAAAAGACGTTGCTACGATTACGATTGATACGAGCGGACAAGGTCTTCATAAACGAGGATACCGTGTTGACCAAGGGGAAGCGCCATTAAAAGAAACTCTTGCAGCTGCGTTAGTACAATTAACGAATTGGAAACCGGATAAACCGTTTATCGACCCTTTCTGCGGCTCAGGCACAATTCCAATTGAAGCGGCGTTGATTGGTCAGAATATCGCTCCAGGCTTTAACCGTGAATTTGTGTCGGAAAATTGGAATTGGTTTCCTGGTAATGTTTGGGATGAGGCACGTACAGAAGCAGAGGATTTAGCTAATTATGACCAGCCCTTGGATATAATGGGGACTGATATTGACCATCGAATGATCAAAATCGCTCAGGAAAATTCTTTTGAGGCAGGTCTTGGTGATCTCATTCAATATAAACAGATGCAAGTAAGAGATATTACCACCCCCAAAGAATATGGAACGATAGTTGGAAATCCTCCATATGGCGAGCGACTAGGTGATAAAAAAGCTGTCGAGCAAATGTACAAAGAAATGGGTCAGGCTTTTACTAAGCTTGATACCTGGTCTATTTATATTTTGACGTCAAATGAAGCGTTCGAGCAATTTTATGGTAAGCCAGCTACAAAAAAGCGGAAGTTATTTAATGGTTTTATTCGCACGGACCTTTATCAATATTGGGGAAAAAGACCGCCGCGGACATTTGAATGATAAAACACAACAATTGGAGCCTATAGAAAGGCTCCATTTAATTCGTTTTCTAGGAGGGGTTATATGCAAGACCGTATTCCATTTGTAGTTTCAAAAACTGAATCCTTTTATGACAAGCTTAGTGAATGGATTGGCGACTTATTTTATGATATTTTGCCCGAAGCAGGGTTTGAATTACGTGATGAACAAATCTTTATGGCCTTTCAGCTGGAAAAAGCATTTAAAGACAAGAAAGTTATGTTTGCTGAAGCCGGAGTTGGAACAGGTAAGACGATTGTTTTCTTACTATATGCGATTATGTACGCAAGATACACGAATAGACCTGCGATCATTGCCTGCGCAGATGAGACATTAATTGAGCAGCTTGTTAAAAAAGAAGGCGATATTGCCAAGCTCGAGAAAGTACTAGGGCTCAATATTGATGTGCGCTTAGCAAAATCGCGGGACCAATACCTTTGCTTAAAAAAGCTTGATTACGTTAGGCACGAAGACTTTAACGATGACATTGCAGGAATTTATGAGGAATTACCAGACTTTGTCCATAGTGAAGGTTCTATGCAAAAGTTTGAAAGATATGGTGATCGCAGGGACTATCCATCGTTGTCTGATGATACATGGGGAAAAATAAACTGGGATATGGTTCAAGACTGTTTTTCTTGTGAAAAAAGACATCGGTGTGGTCTGACATTAAATCGTGATTTTTACCGTCATGCGAATGACTTAATTATTTGCTCACATGATTTTTATATGGAGCATATTTGGACAAAAGAATCGCGAAAACGGGAAGGGCAGCTGCCTTTATTGCCTGAACATTCTTCCATTGTTTTTGATGAGGGTCACTTACTCGAATATGCAGCACAGAAGGCATTGAGCTATCGGTTTACCGATTCGACACTGGAGACGCTGTTAACAAGATTAATGGAAAATGAAGTACGTGAAAAAACGTTATATACCATTGAGGAAGCACTTTTAGACAATGATAAGTTCTTTAGTGCGATTTCACAGCATGCCGTCCCTGCAGAAGGGTCTGAAAAGCAAATGATTACCATGCATCCCTCTTTACTACAATATGGTACTACGCTGCTTAATAGGCTTCAATCAATAGAAGAAGAACTTGTTTTTGAAAGTGAATTGTATGTAATTAATGAATACGATTTAAAAATCGTTGAGGAATATTTAGAACAAATTACGTATTCATTATCACTTTTCCTTAAAGAAATGAATGGGATTACCTGGTTTGAGGAAAAGGGGCATGAACGAACACTAGTGATCATGCCGAAAATGGTAGAAGAAGTCATGAAGGAAGAAGTGTTTACGCAGAAAAAACCGTTTATTTTTTCTTCTGCGACACTGTCGAATGAGAAGAAATTTGATTATATCGCCAATAGTCTAGGAATTAAAGAATTTTTGTCCTTCTCTGTTGATTCTCCTTTTGATTATCAAGAAAAAATGGAAGTATTTCTGCCAACCTTTAATAAAGATTCAAATGACGCGAAACTTGATTATGTCATAAGTAAAATTATTCAATCAGAAGGACGGGCATTAATTCTTCTAAATAATCAAAATGAATTAAAAGAACTTAAACAAAAGCTCTCAGGAAACGTTCCATATCCTGTATATTTTGAAGGTGATGAAGAAATTAGCACGCTTGTTTCTAAGTTTCAAAATGAGGAGAATGCGATTCTCTGTACAATTCACCTTTGGGAAGGGTTAGATATTCCAGGAAGATCGCTAGAAAATGTGATGATTTTTTCACTGCCATTTCCACCCAATGACCCAGTGTTTACGGCTAAGAGAAATGGTGTTGCTGACCCGTTTGCAGAAGTGGATCTACCCTATATGCTGTTGCGCTTGAGACAGGGAATTGGCCGACTAATTAGGAGTGAAAATGATAATGGTTCGGTTCATATAATGTTAAATGAGGATATCGAACCGACACTATTGCAAAAAATTAAAGATGTTCTTCCAACGGAAGCAATAGAGGTATAAAGAAAAGGTCAGCCTTGGAGGCTGACCTTTTTCTTATCTACCCAATAATCTAAGTCCTTCTGGCGTCATTTTTTCTGGTGACCAAGCCGGCTCCCAAACAAGGGTAACATCAACGTTTCTTGTTTCTTCAATCCCTTGGACACTGTAGCGTACACCACTGGTAATACTGTCATGAAGTGGACAGCCAGGTGTTGTTAACGTCATCGTCACTGCTACATCATTCTCATCGGTCACATCAACATTATAAATTAATCCTAAATCAACAACATTAATATTTAATTCTGGATCGTATACAGTTTTTAACGCTTCAACCACTTTATCTTTTAAATTCATCATTAACACCTCTTTATTTTTTTAGAACCTTAAGGATACTTAAAGCAATAACGATCAAAACAATTGATAAAATCACTTGGCCTATATTAAAGAGCAAAATAGCTTTAAAGATGATCGATAGAAACACGGCGATAACAGCTATAATAAACAAGGTAAATACCGGAACAACAATTTTTTCGTTCATCATATCTTTTAAGGACGGAACGGCTTGTTTTCCAATTTCTTTACTATATTTATATGTCCACCATAGGAAGGGAACAATTTTATATAAATATCCCATAATACTAAGGACAATCCAAAGCATTAAATAAAGATAAACCAATGGACCTATTAGGGTTGAAGAGTCTTGACTCCATAAAGAAATGAAGGCAGCTACGTGTATAATATTTCCTAATCCAATTGCAACAATTGCAAATGTAAAAGGCTTATCCAGTTTTTTCTTCAATCTCTTTTTAATAATGATCGAAATGTGCCAGCTGAACACGGAAAAACCAGCAAGCAGTAAGAAAAACCCTGCTTTTGCGAGAAAACTATTACCGCTAAAAAAGGAAAATAGCGTAACCACGAGCCCAGTAACATAAAGACCATATACATATCTTGCCTGAACCATTGGAAATCCGTGTGATAATGCAAACATCGGAACCATCTTATAGGAAAATCCAAATATTAATAGAGTAAACCAGCCAGTCACCCCTAAAAGAAGGTGGCTTTTAAAGATCGCTTGGTAGAATTCAGCTGCAAAACCTGTTTGCAGTGAATAAATTAAGGTAATTCCCAAAAATATCGTTAAGAATAAACAAACAAGTGCACTGCCGACAAAGGCAGTTAGGATATTCGGTTTTGCTTGTGTTTTTAGTGTCATGAACATTTGAAATAAAAACATTAATATTCCTGACAGCATGAGAATTCCCGGTATCATTGCCTTTTGTGGTGAGACATAAAGCATAAAAGAAAAGGACGAGATTCCAATAGCAGTAACAAAAAACTGGATAAAACCAAATTTTTCATTCCAAATTTTCGTTAAGAATGCAACCGGAACTAGCTGGTACATCGCACCCATCGCCACCATGAGCGCCCAGCCTAAGATTAGCAAATGTGCTGCTGACCAAATTGCAGGTATCCGGAAACTGCCAGTAACCATCATTTGTCCGTTAACAAGCACTAATATTTGAGATAATACTAATGCAACTAAACTGAAAATAATAAATGAGAAAGGAAGCTTACTATTTGTTTCATTTCCCATAGACTGTGGAAGCATATTTCTACACCTTCTTAGCGGAAGATTTCTATTTTAAAACTTCCGTCGTTTTGTGGTTCTGTTCGCTGCTTGAAACCAAGTTCCTCAAGCTGTTCGTAAAGGAACATCGGTCTTCGATCATTAATAATCGTTAAAACTTCACCATCCGCCAAATTTTCCAAGGCTGCTAACGTTCTCATCATTGGCTGCGGCGGCTCCAAACCTCGATTATCTAGTATCATACTGATCACCTTTCTTTATTCTAGGTTAGGCATTCTTTGTAAAAGTCACTTTCCAGTGTTTTGCTTCAATTTCCTCTGCCTCATGGGTAAAGCCCTTGGCTTTTAAGACAGCAAACAATGGTGTAGGCTTAAAAGGGGCGTGGAGAATAAAAATATCATTATCATTTACTTCTTTTATCGCTTCCATAATTTTTTGAAAAGGTTCAATCTTATTCTTTAAATCTTCTCTCACATCTAACTCAATAATTTTCTGTTCCATATGTCACATCTCCTCGAATAATTTAGGGGTAATGTTGTTTTTAAAGGCCATTTGATTTGTCCTCTTTCTTCATTAACACCACCTGGATATTAGTAATTAGTAATTACCCTCATTTTAGCAGTGTTTGAAACACAATAATGTGACCTCCATCATAGTTTTGAAAATAATTCTCAATGAACTTCTATGCAAAAATCCACAAGGACTAATCTTGTGGATTTTCTTCATTCGTAGATTCATAACATTCGAAACAATAGACCTTTTTGTCATCAGACTGGACGCCGTTAAAGAAGCCATCCAGACAATATATTTCTTTGCTGCAAGCAATACAATGACCAACCAACTCTTTCATTTACACCCCTCCATCGAAAGCTATAAGCAAAATCACCCTAAAGGTGTGATGGTAAGCACTATAGGTGTTCATTTTATTTTTTATAATAAAAAGGAAGTTAACAAATAATAAGGAGTGAAAATAATGCTAACCTATGCAAAAATTATTCACGTACCAGATTTTCCACCACGAGAAAAACATCCAACGATTTTTAATGGATTTGACGAACTAAAATCAGGTGAATTCATGCAGATAGTGAACGATCACGACCCAAGACCACTTCAATATCAGTTTATGATGGAAAGACCTGAAGAATTTACTTGGGAATATGTTGAGCAAGGTCCAGAAGTTTGGAAAGTAACCATCGGCAAGAAATAGTCGGGTTACACTGAATTCCTCATTGAATACTTAATCTCTCAGCTTTCAGGAAACATTCTCTCTCCCTATAAATTATTAACAACAGATTTAACGTTCTGTTGTTTTTTTTATAGATTATCAGAAAAATGTGATAAAATACATATGGTTATTAAAAAGGGGGATTTAGTATGAGCCTTACACCACAACAAGTTGAAAAAAAGTTTTTAGATTTTGTTAAGAAAATGAGTGCCTATAATGAGGCATTAGGATTAATTTTTTGGGATCTGCGTACAGGCGCTCCAAAAGAAGGTATGGATCAACGCTCAGAGGTAATTGGAGTCCTTTCATCTGAAGTCTTTAGAATGTCTACTTCAGAAGAAATGGCAGCATACATAGCAACTTTATCAAAAAATGAACTATCTGAGACCACAAGAAAAATTCTTGAGGAATGTAAAAAAGAGTACGAACGAAATAAAAAGATCCCTGCTGAAGAATACAAGGAGTATGTCATTCTTCAATCAAAAGCAGAAACAGCATGGGAAGAAGCAAAAGAAAAATCAGATTTTGAAATGTTTAGACCTTACTTAGAAAAGCTGGTCGAAACAACAAAACGTTTTATCGATTATTGGGGCTATGAAGGAAATAAATATGACGTCTTGCTAGACCTATATGAGCCTGGAATTACGGTAAATATTCTTGATAAAGTGTTCGGAGATTTAAGGGATAAAATTGTTCCGTTGGTGAAACAAATTGCGGAATCAACAAATAAACCTAATACTGATTTTCTTTTTGAAGAGTTTAAAAAGGAAGATCAGCGTGCATTCAGCTTGGATATCCTCGCAAAAATAGGCTATAACTTCAACGCAGGCAGGCTGGATCAAACTGTTCATCCTTTTGCAACGGGTTTAAATCCTGGAGATGTCCGAATCACAACCAATTATGATGAAAAGGATTTTCGTACAGCCGTTTTCGGTACGATTCATGAAGGCGGTCATGCCTTGTATGAACAAAGTATTTCAAAAGACTTAGTTGGAACTCCATTATGTACGGGAACGTCAATGGGTATTCATGAATCACAATCACTATTTTACGAAAATATGGTCGGGCGTAGTTTCTCTTTTTGGAAAAACAATTATTCGTTATTAAAGACTTATGCCAGTGGTCAATTTGACGGAGTGACCATCGAAGATTTTTACCGAGCCATTAATGAGTCGAAGCCCTCATTAATTCGAATCGAGGCAGATGAATTAACCTATCCACTTCATATCATTATTCGTTATCAAATTGAAAAAGGGCTATTTAATGACGAGATAGAGGTAAAGGATCTTCCTAAGGTTTGGAATGAATTATATGAAGAATATTTAGGTATTACTCCAGAAAATGATGCAAAAGGCGTACTTCAGGATGTCCACTGGGCAGGTGGCAGTTTTGGATACTTCCCATCCTATGCACTTGGCTACATGTACGCGGCCCAGTTTAAGAAGAAAATGCTTGCTGATCTGCCAAACTTCGATCAGCTTTTGGAAGAAGGGAATTTACTGCCAATCAAGGAATGGCTGACGAAAAACATCCATCAATACGGTAAACTGAAAAAACCACTTGAGATTCTAAATGATGTAACAGGGGAAGGTTTAAATGCCCAATATTTAGTTGACTATCTGTACGAAAAGTATGGTAAGTTATATCAATTATAAATTTTAGAAGTGGAAGGGAAGACACTTATCCCTTCCACTTATTAGTATAGGGGGAGTGCAATGGGTAAGTTTGTTCCAATCATGTTTATTGCAATAAGCGCGGCATTATGGGGAATCATTGCAATATTTATTCGAAAGCTAGCTGATTTTGGCTTCACTTCTATGGAGATTGTTACACTGAGAGTAGTTTCAGCTGCCATTCTACTAGGTTTGATTGGAATGCTAAATTTTAAAGAACAGCTGAAAATCAGATTCTCTGATACAAAGTATTTTATTGGAACAGGGGTCTTTAGTATTGTACTATTCAACTGGTGCTATTTTACTTCCATTAATCAAATGAGTTTATCATTTGCCGTTATTTTACTCTATACAGCTCCGGCATTTGTGGTTGTCCTATCGTTTCTATTTTTAAAAGAAAAAATGGATAAGATGAAAATTGTTTCAGTACTGGGAACATTAGCTGGCTGTATCTTAATTGCTGGAGTAGGTGTATTTGACACAACCTCTTTCAGTTTAGTTGGGATTATTACCGGGGTCGGGGCAGGCTTTGGTTATGCCCTATATAGTATTTTTGGTAAATTTGCTTTGAGAAAATATTCACCATTCACTGTTACATTCTATACGTTCTTAGTTGCCTCTATTGCATTGCTGCCCTTTACCAACCTTTGGAAAAAGGCTAGTATTCTGGCAACTGGAGAAGTTCTTTTTTTCGGTATCGGGTTAGGGTTATTCCCGACAGTGCTAGCTTATCTTCTTTATACAAAAGGACTTGAGAAAATGGAGAGCAGCAAAGCGGCGATCGTTGCCACGGTGGAGCCAGTGGTTGCAACACTATTAAGCGTTTTTCTTTACAATGAAGGTTTTGGATTCATGCAATTGATCGGATCACTATTCATCCTACTCTCAGTCATTCTAATAAACATTCCCACATTTTCATTTCGAAAAAATAACACAAAAAAGGCTACAATCCAGTAGATTGCAGCCTTTAAGTTGTTGTTTACCAAGAACCCCAAGTTTTAAAGCCCTCAGATCCAGGTGGTGCATTTTGAATCATGTCAATAAACGGTATCGTGTATGCGAAAAGAATAAGTAGAGCAGTGATACCAAGCCATAGCTTCCAGTTTTCAAAAATCATTGGTGCTTTTTCTTCCAAATTCTCCGCTTCACCAACTGGGAATTCTTCTTCACCTTTAGGGGCGAAGAAAGCAAGATTAACAAAGATAATGAGGATTAAAATGATTCCTAGGAATAAAATGGATCCACCGACTGCTTGTGCAATTTGGTAGGGAATCCATTCCAGTGCTTGTGCTGAATCACCATAGGTTGAGAAGGCAGATCGTCTAGGACCGCCAAGAAGTCCTTGGAAGTGCATAGCGCCTGACATAAAGACCATTCCGATAAACCATACCCACCCTTGAATAATGGCTAACTTGTTCATTGCCTTTGTTAATTTACGTCCGGTTAAGTGGGGCACAAGCCAATATGAAATTCCAAAGAACGTCAAGACAACAGAGGTTGCAGCCGTTAAGTGGAAGTGGCCAGTTACCCAAATGGTGTTATGAACAACTTGGTTCATTTGGTTAGAAGCGTTAATGATACCACCTGCACCAGCAGGGATAAAGCTTGCCATCCCAATAAATGGAACGGTAAAACGAGCGTCCTTCCAAGGTAATACCTTGAACCAGCCAAAAAGACCAGTTGCCCCTTTAGAGCGTCCATATCTTTCAAATGTTGCAAATAAAGAGAATGCCGTCATCAACGATGGAACAATGACCATAAATGTTAGCACGACTTGTAAAAACTTCCATGCTGGATCAATTCCTGGCTCCGTTAATTGATGGTGGAAACCAACTGGAATGGAAAAAAGTAAAAATAATATAAAGGATAGACGTGCTAGTGAATCTGAGAAAATTTTTCCGCCGATAATTTTTGGTATGATGGCATACCAGCACATATAAGCTGGAAGTAACCAGAAATATACGAGCGGATGTCCGAAATACCAGAATAATGTACGGCTAATTAAAACATCAACAGTATCAACGATACCAAGTGACCATGGAAGTAATTGGAATAATACCGTTGAGGCTACTCCTAATGTTGCTACAATCCACATTACTGTATTAATAATCGCCATAAAGCTTAACAAAGGACTCGGTTTACCTGGATTTTCTTTCCGCCATCTAGCATACGTCATGATTTGGGCAGCACCATCAAGCCAGCTTCCCACAATAACGAATGTCAAACCTAGGTAAAAAATCCAGTGCGCTTTCAGTGGTGCATAGAATGTATAAAGTACAGATGCTTCCTTAAGTAAAACCATTGTTGCAGCCATAACAGTTCCAAGGGTCATCACCCAAAAGCCAATCCAGGCAATTCTCCGTGCGGCTGGAGAATGCGTGCCTGCTGTACGGCTCACTGCTGCATATTGAAATCCCATAATAAAGAATGTTGTTAATACAAGCCCCATTAATACACCATGGACGGTAAGAATTTGATAATAATCAATACCCCAAGGAAGCTCGAATTTACCTGAACGGACGAGAGTTTGTAGTAACCCCATAAGACCGCCTAAAGCTAGAGCAATAAAGGCAACATAAAAGTGTGCCATCGCAAGCTTTCCATCACGCGGATCAACTTTTAATTTTGTTGTTTGGCTGCTCATTATTTAACCACCTTTATCTTAGAACTCATTAAGTGGTGACCAGTACCACAATACTCGTTACAAACCACTAAATATTCGCCTTCTTTATCAAACGTTGTAACAATCTCGTTCACGTAACCCGGTTCAAGCATCATATTGATATTCGTTCCTGCTACTTGGAAACCATGAACGACGTCCTTCGTTGTAGCAATAACTTTTACTTTTGCTCCTAGCGGCACTTCTACTTCACCAGGATTATAGAGGAACGCAGACGCTACATATACTAATTCATAATCCCATTCTTTTCCTTCAACCTTGTTTAATCCAGGCTTATCGAATGGCGCCTCTGTATCTACCTTTTTTGGGTCAATGGTTGTCAAACAGCTAGGCGGCTTGTTTCCTAAGTAAAAAGCGCTTACACCTACAACTGATAAGAAAACCACTAGTGCGCCTACACCGAATATAAGCCAAATTTTTTCAAACTTATGAATATGCATGGTTTTTTCCCCTTTCTCTCTTTAAAAACGATCTAAAAATAAAAAATAAACACTTGCCCATGTGACAACTAAAAAGATTCCCAATAAGAAAACGGACGCTAAAGTTCCTTTAAGAGAAGAGCTGTCTTCAATTTCTGTTTTTTTATTTGATTTCAGTTCAACCTTTGCCATCCCCCAAAACCCCCTTCAGAAAATTAAAATAACAATAAGTTCTCTTTCATAATACAAAACAATTGTGAAGAAAAAATAACAAATTTGACAGTTCACAAAATGTTCATTCCTAAGATATCTACTATGGTAATGTTATAAACTTGATATATCAGTGATATATATCACAATAGTACCAAGGAGTTTGTGAACGAATTGTGAACTATCGCTTTATGCCTGTGATAAAAGTAATTGATTATGTATTTCCTGAATTAAAAACCTTGTTTTAATAACCATTGTCACAATTTTTTAACTTTTTAATAGTATGGAATAGATGTAATAGAATTTCGAGAAGCGAGCGTGTTATGAATGGAAAAGTATTATTGTGAACCATGCCGTCTCCTCTATAACGAAATCGAATATTGTAGAATTTGTGGGGCATTGGCTAATAAAAAGATTAAGATTGAAGTTCATTCTCAGTCAGAAAAGAATAAAGGTTTGTGAACATAAAAATGGAAAAGTTTTCGTAATGAACAGTATCCATATCCGGGTTATAATAAGAGAGCACAACAACAACAACCTTCAAAACGTTTGCTTCCCTCATGTGGGGAAGCTTTTTTTTGTACATAATTCTCCTTTTTTTGGTAAAAATACCAATACATACATTAAAGGAGAATGACCTGATGCCATCGATTCTTTCTGTTGCCGAAGCAATTCCCCCTTTTGAGATCAAACAAGAGCAAGCGGTGGACTTTGCCAGAGAGCTTTTTTCAGCAGGGTTTAAGGATATCGAAAGACTGCTCAAAGCATTCCAAAATGGACAAATCGAAAAAAGACACATCGTTAAAAGTATCGATTGGTTTAAGGAGGACCGTTCCTTTGCTGAGAAAAACAATGCCTACATTGAATCTGCAGTGAGTCTTGGGAAACAGGCTATTGTAAACTGCCTTACAAATATGAACTTTTTAAACAGAGAAATAGATTGTAAAGAAATTGATGTGATATTTTATATTTCAACAACGGGTATGGCTACTCCAAGTATCGAAGCAAGGATTATGAATCAATTGCCATTCCGGGAACATACAAAACGAATACCTATTTGGGGGCTAGGATGCGCAGGCGGTGCAGCGGGGTTATCGCGGGCATTTGAATACTGTCTTGCATTCCCTGATGCCAAGGTTCTAGTGCTGTCAATCGAACTCTGCAGTTTAACCTTTCAACGAAATGACTTTTCAAAAAGTAACTTAATTGGAACCTCATTATTTGCTGACGGTGTCTCTTGTGCAATGATATGTGGAGATCATGTAAACTGTCGTTCGTTGAGTGCGAAGCGGAATCTTCCGGCAATCATTAGCACCCAATCTACTCTAATGCCTGATTCTTTAGATGTAATGGGCTGGGATATTAGGGATCAAGGTCTTTTTGTTGTATTCTCAAGAGATATACCCGGTATTGTCGAAGAATGGCTAAAACCAAATGTAAGTAAGTTTTTATCCGAGAGTGAGTTGGAAATAATAGATATTGACTATTTTATTGCCCATCCCGGCGGTAAAAAAGTCATCGATGCTTATGTAAAGGCCTTAAGTATTCCAGCTTCCATGACTGATATTTCACTTGATGTATTGAAAAATTATGGAAACATGTCGTCGGCAACGATTTTATATGTACTTAGGCGGTTTATGGAATTAGATGGAGAAGCGGGCTCATATGGTCTTTGCACCGCACTTGGGCCTGGATTTAGTTCAGAATTACTCTTACTAAAATGGGGTGAGTAGTTGATACCGTTTTTTATAGTTATCTCGGTTATAATGTTTCAGCGTCTTATTGAACTAGTGATTGCCCGGAAAAATGAAAAGTGGATGAAAGAACAAGGTGCGATAGAATATGGGACGAATCATTATCTGTTTATCGTGCTGATGCATTGTATGTTTTTTTTATTTTTGATTTTAGAGAAAATTAGCTTCTCGCGTGAATTATCACCTATTTGGCCGCTATTAACTGTAGTATTTGTGGTTGCCCAGCTGATTAGAGTTTGGGCGATTTCGTCACTCGGACGGTATTGGAATACGAAAATTATTGTTTTACCGAATGTAGACGTCGTAAAAAAAGGACCGTACCGTTTTATCAAACATCCCAACTATTTAGTGGTTTCGATTGAGCTTATTTCCGTTCCATTACTCTTTGGCGCATACGTAACAGCATGTCTGTTTACGCTATTAAATATATGGATGCTGTCGATTCGGATTCCAGCAGAGGAAAGGGCGCTCCGGGAACTAACTGAATATGAAAGTAGTTTTATAAGCTGCAATCGGTTTCTGCCGAAATTGTTAAATAAATATGACAATTAACTTATGTATATTGAAAATGATTATCACCTGTGATATCCTATTTTTAAGTAAAGAATGAAAATCATTCTCATTCAAATTGATCGGATAGGAAGGTGTACTTATGGCTATTGCTTTAGTAGGTGGAACGGTAATCATATACGCATTTGTCATGAAACACGTTTTGAAAAATGTAACACATTAATGAAATATTGTTTTGGGCCAAGGAGAAATCCTTGGCTTTTTGTTTTGAATGGGGAGTAGTGGTTGTGGGAGTGACCGGTGAGGGTGAGGATAGTGGGGTTGGGTAACTATGGGGCATCTATAGTGACCGAGGAGTAGCTGGAAAAGTA
>NZ_JBALNQ010000029.1:146519-252625 GCF_036961885.1 Neobacillus niacini
TAGAGAGTCTATAGTGACCGAGAGGAAGCTCGAAAAGGGTTTTGGGTAACTATAGAGAGTCTATAGTGACCGAGGGGAAGCTCGAAAAGGGTTTTGGGTAACTATAGAGAGTCTATAGTGACCGAACAAAAGCCTAAAAAGTACTTAGGGTAACTATGGATTTGCTTTTAGTTACCTAATGAACATTAGAATAAAAAAAGGTCACCATAAGTGACCCTGATCTGACGGAAAATATTGTTTATTCATAATAGGTATATTTTCCTCTACGACATGCCTCATAATGTTTCTTCAATATCCGTCTAATCTGTTTTCGTGACTCTATCACCTTACACCACTCAAAAATTAAATTGGTGGTGATGATAATATTGGGAAAAAGTAGCTGAAGTTCCCTCACAGACCGCAATATTCCATCCTCCACACTCTCCACACACCCACAAGAATGGCAGACAATGATAGTTCCATCGGACGAAACCTTTAATGAATGGCACAACCCACAGCTCAGTCCTTTTTTCAATTGTGCATAGTTATAGGGAGGTAATCGCGTGTAGGGAGATAGTGTTTTATGCTCTTTTACTAAGATGTTAGCTAGTTCATAGTGGTTATCTTTTAGGATAGAAGATTTTGCATTTAGCTCCTCAAAAAATTTATTAAGCTGTGTGGGATAAATGATCGGCTTGTCTAGGGGTGCTTGATAGAGGGTGAAGGCTGGGTTAACAAAGAAGACATTTGATTTAATAGAAATAGAGTGTTTTTTCTTTTGGAAAAGTTGCCGAAGCAAGGTATCACTTCTTTTTATTTGGTCAAGTGGACTCTGAATCTCATTATCATTCATTACGTAAAAGTGATCAGATTTATAGTAATAATCCCCCTCGAAATTCTTCACTTCACACGGCAAGAAATTTTCCTGACTAATAATAGAAGAATCTATTTGAAAAGTTGTAGAGTTCGTCTCTAAAAGTAAATCATTTAAAATCAGGAACTTACTTTTATCAAGACCTTCAGTTATCTGATCGAACATCACCTCTCCTTTATAGCCTTTTTCTAGATTAGAATAGATTTGTTTCTCTTTACTTGGTAAAGTCATATGATTATTCAAAATCCTAAAAATCTTTAATTCATCAGACTCAACCCGTTCTTTATATGCCATACTTCACTTCCTTCCTATATTTCTTATAATACCTTAGCGAAAAAATAAATGCGTGAATATTATGTTAACATTTTAAGCATTCACAATAGGAAAAGTTTGAATTATCATATAAAATATAAAATATTACAAAGTTGTGAACAAGGGGAAGAAATTATGGTGCAAACGGCTAATAAAACAGAAACGATTCCATCACTTAAAAACAAAATCCTGGCTTTATACGAATACCTAATCAAACAAAATGATACAGAAAACGCAGAAAAGACAAAGCAGTTAGCAAAAAAGCTTCAGAGCGGAGAGTATATGATTGCTTTTTGCGGTCACTTTTCAGCCGGGAAATCAACAATGATAAATAAGGTAATTGGCGAGAATTTGCTGCCTGCAAGTCCAATTCCTACCAGCGCGAACCTTGTGAGGGTAAGAACAGGTGAGGAATATGCCAAAGTTATTTTCAAAAATGAAAAGCCACGGATGTATTTAGCACCGTATGATTATGAATTAGTAAAGAATTACTGCAAGGATGGCGACCAAATCGAAGAAATCGAAATCAGTCATGCTGACTCGCAGCTTCCTGTTAATACGGTTATTATGGATACCCCTGGGATTGACTCCGCTGACGATGCCCATCGGGTGGCTACGGAATCGGCAATCCACCTGGCAGATTTAGTTTTATATGTGATGGATTACAATCACGTTCAAGCGGAGCTGAATTTTTTATTTACAAAAGAGTTAACCGAGGCTGGGAAAGAAATTTATCTCGTTATTAACCAAGTTGATAAGCATAAGGAAGATGAGCTTACCTTCGAAAAATTTAAAGAAAGTGTACAGGAATCCTTTGGCGCCTGGGGTGTTAAGCCTGCACGCATCTTTTATACTTCATTAAAGGTCCAAGATCATAAACGGAATGAATTTATTCAACTAAAGTCATTCATCGCAGAAAAATTGCAAAATAAGGATCACCTTCTTCAGCAATCTATTTTTCATTCATTAAAAAAGATAGCTCAAGACCATGTAAACCATCAACGAAAAACAAGAGAAGAAGAACTTCAGCCTATTTTTGAAGTATTAAATGAACTAACAGAGGAAGAAAAGCAGCAATTAACTAAAACCTATCAATCCATTTCCACAAACCTACAAACGCTTGAAAAAGGAGTAAAAGAGACCGAAAAGGAAATCGACGATGAAATCGCTAAGATTATGAAAAATGCCTATTTAATGCCGTTTCAAACTCGGCAATTAGCTGAGGCTTTCCTTGAAGCAGCGCAGCCAGAATTTAAGGTAGGATTCCTGTTCTCGAAACAAAAAACGCTTGAAGAGAAGAATGCGCGGCTTGACCGGCTTTACCAGGACCTAGTAGATAAAACCAAATCACAGCTGGAATGGCATTTACGTGAATATTTAATTGCAGCCCTGAAGCACAATGGTCTGGATAACCAAGAACTGCAAAAAAGTGCTCAAGCTTTTTCGATTGAAATCCCGATTGATATGATTGTTCAAACGGTTAAGCCAGGGGCTATGGTTTCGGGTGAATATGTCCTTCATTACACAGAAGATTTAGCAAATGGGATTAAAAAAATAGCCCGTGACGGAATTTTGAATTTTAAAGATGTGCTAATTCCTGCATTAGAAGCGAAAACAAATCAATTAACAAAAATATATCAAGAAGAATTCCATAACTTAGAACAGTTTGTGACAGCCCTAGCTGCACGAACGAAATTTGAGCAAGAAACAGCTATCACAGAAGCAGCAGTTGTTAAATTGTTGAATGAATCAATTGAAAATAATAAAGATGATTATTTTCTATTTAAACAAGAGGAAGAAGAAGCTGAAGTAGTTCATGGTCAGCCTCTAACTGAAACAAAGGAAGTAAAAAAGAATAAGCCCCTACTAACAAAAACAACTGTTACAAAGAAAAGCGAAACAGAAGCAGCAAGAAGTCATTTACAAAGTACGGTTTCTCGCTTACATCAATCAGCAAAACTCATTGACAGCCTGCCAGGATTTAAAAAACTGGCAAAGGAATTGGAAGATAAAGCAGACCGATTGGAACATAAAGGGTTTACGGTGGCTCTATTTGGTGCATTCAGTGCGGGGAAGTCTTCATTCGCAAACGCACTCATGGGGGAAAAGGTACTGCCGGTATCTCCTAATCCGACGACTGCTGCAATCAATAAAATTAAACCAATTACGGACCGTTACCAGCATGGAACGGTGCTCGTTAAATTTAAAGAAAAAAATGCGATGTTAGAAGATGTTAACCGTTCATTGAAACTATTTGATCTTCAAGGTTCCAATTTAGAAACAGCAGCAAATGAAATTGAAAAAGTTTTGCTTGAAAAGGGCCAGGAAGGTATCACAGAAAAGACGCATTATGCTTTTTTACAAGCATTTAAGAAGGGGTTCAACCTACATGGAGAGCAGCTTGGTACTATCTTGGAAACGGATTTAAACGAATTTGCTGATTTTGTTGCTTTAGAAGAAAAGTCATGCTTTGTTGAATGGATCGAGCTTTACTATGATTGTGAATTGACTCGTAAAGGAATTACGTTGGTTGATACCCCTGGAGCCGATTCGATCAATGCACGCCATACTGGAGTAGCGTTTGATTATATTAAAAATTCCGATGCGATTTTGTTTGTTACCTATTATAATCATGCATTTTCTAAGGCAGATCGGGAGTTTTTGATTCAACTTGGAAGGGTGAAGGAATCTTTCCAGCTTGATAAAATGTTCTTTATTATTAATGCGATTGATTTAGCTGAAAATGAGGAAGAAAAGGATACGGTTGCTGATTATGTAACTGAACAATTAATAAAATATGGCATTCGGGATCCTCATCTCTATCCGTTATCAAGTTTATTAGCTTTAAAAGAAAAACTCGAACCAAACACCGACATACAGTCTGGAATGGGTGATTTTGAAGGGGATTTCTATCATTTTATTTCCAATGATTTAACGGAAATGGCGATTACCTCAGCGGGGAATGAATTAAATCGTGTCAAACAGCTTGTCGATAAACTTATTCAAAGTTCAAAAGAAGATCAATCTGTAAAAGACCAAAGACGCTCTGAATTAGAAAAACAAAAATCGATGATAAAAAGTATTCTGGAAGAACAAAACCCAGATGGTTTGCAAAACCGGATGACTCAAGAAGCTGAAGAACTCCTTTACTATATTAAACAGCGAGTGTTCCTCCGTTTTGGTGACTTTTTTAAGGAAGCTTTTAATCCTGCAACCTTAAGAGATGATGGTAGAAATTTGAAAAAGGCCGTTCAATCTGCGTTGGATGAGTTTTTAGAAAGTCTAGGTTTCGACTTCGCTCAGGAACTAAGAGCAACAACGGTCAGACTAGATGTATTTGCGGGTAAAGTGTTAACTGACTATCATACAGCTCTAACGCGCCATATAATAGAAAAAAATAAAGACATATCGTTTTCAACCTTTGAGATGAAGCATGATGGAGAAATAGAATTTCCTATCGCTTTTAGTAATTTAAACAAACAATTGTTTACTAAAGCAGTCTCTTATTTCAAAAATCCGAAGTCCTTTTTTGAAAAAAATGAAAAGAAGTTAATGAGTGATGAACTGTACAGCGTTTTAAATCTGCCAGCAGATGATTATTTAAAAGCGGAAGGTGAAAAATTAATTCATTCTTATACTCAAATCTTGAGTGATCAATTAGAAAAATTAATAACACAAATAGCTGAACAAACTGAGGATTTTTATTTAAGTATCCTATCCACCTTGGATGGTGGAGTGTCTATTGAGAAGTTAGAAGAGGTTTATCAAAAGCTAGAAGAGTCAAAGAAATAAATAACTGGGGGATTCCTATGAATGTTATCGTTGACAAAGAATGGCTTCTGAAAAATTTACATCAAAAAAATATACGGGTTGTGGATTGCTCATTTTCATTAGCGAACTCTGAGAAAGGCAGACAGGAATATGATAAAAGTCATATTCCTGGAGCCATTCATTTTGACCTCGAAAAAGACCTATCTGGTGAAGTAAGTGAACATGGCGGCAGACATCCATTACCAAAAATCAATGAGTTTATCAATAAGCTTGAACATGCTGGTATTGATGAAAACACAACGGTAATTGCTTATGATCAAGGGGAAGGTGCTTTTGCCGCAAGGTTTTGGTGGATGTTGAAGTATCTAGGGCATGAAAAGGTCCTGGTCTTGGACGGAGGATTTCGTGGCTGGAAGGAAGGCGACTACCCAGTAACAACAGAAGTTCCGGTTTTAAAGCAAACTACATTCAACCCCAACATAAATCATGAAATATTCGCAAGTATGGACGATGTTAGCGCAGTGGCAGGGGATCCCGATTCTCAAGTTATTCTGATCGATTCCAGGGAAGAAAGACGCTATTTGGGAGTAGAAGAACCGATTGATAAAAAAGCAGGACACATTCCAGGAGCCATTAACAAGCCTTGGTTCGAAGGGTTAAATAAAGGCTTTTATAAATCTGTAGAAGTGCAAAAAGAACGTTTCCCCGGTATCGATCCTAAAGAACAAATTATCGTTTATTGTGGATCAGGTGTAACTGCAGCTCCGAATTTTCTAGCATTAAAAGCAGCAGGATTTGAGAAGGTAAAACTTTACTTGGGAAGTTTTAGCGACTGGATTTCCTATCAAGAAAACAAAATCCACTAATATTTATGCTATAATGGAACTCGTGTTGTTTTTAATTGATAGGAGGTATACTTAATGGAAAATCAAAAACCTTCACTTATGCTAGTTGATGGAATGGCGCTATTATTTCGTGCATTTTATGCTACGGCTGTAACGGGCCAGTTTATGATAAATTCTAAAGGAATTCCGACCAATGGAATTCACGGCTTCATTAAACATTTATTTACCGCAGTATCATCCTTCAACCCTTCTCACGTAGCCGTTTGTTGGGATATGGGCAGTAAAACATTTCGTTCCGAAATTTTTGAAGCTTATAAAGGGAATCGTGGCGAAGCTCCTATAGAACTAATTCCTCAATTTGATTTAGTAAAAGAAGTAGTTGCCGCATTTGATATCCCGAACATAGGTTTAGCAGGCTTTGAGGCGGATGACTGTATTGGAACGATTGCCTATCAAGCTCGAGAGCATGCGCATGTTTCGATACTAACAGGTGACCAGGATATCCTTCAGCTTCTTGATGAAAGTATTTCGGTTATACTATTGAAAAAAGGCTATGGGAATTATCTTGTTCATACTCCTGATACGTTCTTTGAAGAAAAAGGGATCACACCACGACAAATGATTGATCTAAAGGCGTTAATGGGAGACCCAAGTGACAATTATCCAGGAGTCAAGGGAATTGGTGAGAAAACGGCTCTAAAACTTTTAAAGGAATTTGAGCATGTTGATGGCATTATTACAAATCTCGAACGTCTATCAAAGTCTCACAAAACGAAAATTGAGCAGGATTTAGAAATGCTCCATTTATCGCGTATTCTTGCCGAAATTAAATGTGATGTGCCTGTCAGCTGCGATTTGGGAGAGGCAGGACTAAGCATAAAAAAAGATAAAGCGTTAAACAAGTTAAATGAACTCGAGCTTCGCGGCTTGCAGCGTTTGCTGCCGCTGGAGGCTTCCTTTATATCTTAAAATGAGAGGCTGTCCAACACGGGGCAGCCTCTTTTCATGGATTATTTTGTTTTTTAGTAATTGCATAGTGCGGTGTACAGCGGATTTAAGTAGATGTTTTAGAAAACTAAAATACATAATTATTTCATAAAATCTTCACCCTTTTGCCATTATTTCGTCCTTAGAAATAAAGACTCTTACTATATACTCATCTCATGGGTAATTGTACTATATGCATTGTAAAATTATGGGCAATGTTGGTTTGATACCTTGAAATTCATTTTTCTGCACCATTGGAGCTAAAAGTTAATATATATTTGCTCACTAGTTCACAAATGGTTATTTTGACTGAATCAGAAGGGAGTTAAAGAGATATGAAAACTTATCTTTACCTACTTATTAATGTAATGATTGCCGTATCCCTGTTAGGCTGTGAACAGCAAGCAGAAGAAAGCATAAAAGAAAAAATTCAAATGGTTCCAAATGAGGAATATGTGGGTGACCCAAATCCTACCGTGAAGAAAGAAATGAAATTAACAGATGAAGAAAAGCTAGAATTCGAGAAACTTCAGAAGGAAATCCAGTTAAAAAACGAGGGCGAATAATATGACGATTATACAAGAAAAGGTAATGAAGCACGAGGAACGATTGTTCTATTATCAGTTATTTTGTCATTATTATCGAGGGGATTTACTTCAACTTACCTCAGCACAATGGGGACAGTTAGTTCGAATTATAAAAGAAAATCAAAATACTAGTTTAATAGACGAAGTGACGCAAAGCTTACAAATGCTAGAAGAAGTCAATGAGACCACCATTCAAACGTTTGAATATGACTATAACCGTTTATTTGTGGGTCCCAATAAGTTATTGGCGTCACCGTATGAATCTAGTTATCGGAACTATGAAGGAAACGTTTTGCAACAGGAAACATTGAATGTACGGAATTTTTACCATCATGTGGGACTTCAGGTAGCGAATGAAGGGCAGATTCCAGATGATCACATCCAATTTGAATTGGAATTCATTCTACATGTATTAAGAGATCAAACGATTCAAGAAAATAAACAAATTTACAAGATGTTTTTAGATAAGCATCTCATGCAATGGGTATTAAAGCATTGTAAAAAAATCATAGAAAATAGTCAAAATCCCATCACATACGCGATGGCCGTTTTAATAAAAGAATTCTTACAACTTGAGAGCAAATTGATGGAAGGTGGGAAAAGAGATGTTAACTGAAAATGTTTCTCGCAGAACTTTTTTAAAGGGTTCAGCAGCATTAAGTACACTTTTAGGACTCGGAACAATTGGTAGTAAAGCAGCGAAGGGCCTTATTCCAACAGCCTCAGCACAGTCAAATGGCAAAAAGCAGCAATTTTACAATGCTTGCCCTCGAAATTGTTATGACACATGTTCGATTGTCACAACGGTTGAAGACGGCAGAATTACTTTTATTACTGGAAATGAAAAAAACAAATACACAAAAGGGAGACTTTGTGTTAAGGGGAATACGTATCCACGCATCGTCTATTCTCCAGACCGTATTAAATACCCAATGAGGCAAAAAGGGCGTGGAACTGGAAATTGGGAAAGAATTAGCTGGGACGAAGCCTATACGATTATCGCCAAGAAAATTCTTGCCATAAAAAAAGAGTACGGAAACACACTGCCAATCTGCTTAAATAAATACTCTGGAAACTTCAATATTTTAAATTACGCAACGGAAGGAATGCTTTCAAGTATCGGCTTTACTACTCGTGCTCAAGGAACACCATGTGATCCAGCCGGTTCAGATGCCCAAGCTTTTGATATGGGGACGGCTTATAACAATGATCCAGAGCAATTTATGGATGCCGAGTATATTATTCTTTGGGGAGCGAATCCAGCTTGGACATCTGCCCACTCAATGTATTTTATTGAGCAGGCGAAAGAGAAAGGGACTAAACTCGTTGTCATTGATCCATTGATTACACAAACGGCTTCAAAGGCAGATGAGTATATTCAAATTAAACCAAGTACAGATGGTGCATTAGCACTTGGTATGATTCGTTATATTATCGACCAACACTTATTTGATGAGGAATGGGTAACGAATAATTCCATTGGGTTTCATGAATTTGTGTCATATGTAAAAAAGAATATCACGGTTGAATGGGCTTCAGAAAAAACAGGTGTACCACAACCCTTAATTGAACGGATTGCCCGTGAATACGCAACATCAAAACCAGCCAATATTTGGATCGGCTTTGGGATGCAGCGTCATACAAACGGAGGCTCTATGGTTCGTGCGATCGATGCACTTGCTGCCATGACAGGCAATGTCGGTAAAAGAGGCGGTGGAGTCAATTATATTGGTGGAGAAACCTGGGGATTTAATTACCATACGATGAGCTTTGAAGCACCTGAAGGAACTGTAGGTGATGGTGACCGTTATGTCAATATGAACAACTTTGGTGCACAAGTCCTTGATGCCAATGAACCACCAATTAAGATGATGTGGATTGCCTGCCGCAATCCAATTGCTCAAGACCCTGAGCCAAATGTAGTAAAAAAAGCATTTGATCAGATGGAATTGATTGTAACAGCGGATTTATATATGAATCAAACAGTGGAATATTCAGATATTGTTTTACCTGTCACAACCCCATTTGAGACAGTTGGAATCAACGTAAGTTATTGGCATTATTGGATGAATGTGAATGAGCAAGCAATCAAGCCATTATACGAAACGAAAAGTGATTTAGAGATTGCCATGGGGCTTTCGAAGAAATTGAATGAGTTAGAATCAGGTTCATGTACATTTCCAGTTTCAGGCGAACTTGATGAATGGGTTGAAAAAGAATTTAACGATGACATTCGGGAAATGTTCGGCGTTAATAGCTGGGATGAATTACGAAAAAAAGGTGGAACCGTGAAGGCAAACGACAAGGTAACCGTTGCCTGGGAAGACTTAAACTTCCGAACTCCATCTGGTAAATATGAATTTTACTCAGAAAAGGCCGTTGAATATGGCCACCATCCACTTCCGGTATTTATAGAAGAGTATAAAACGACGAAAGAATACCCGATTCGATGCATGTCACCACACTGGAAATTAGGCATTCATAGTCAATTTCAACATATTGATTGGTTAGGTGCCATCCATGAGCATCCGTTTGTTGAAATGCATCCGGATTTGGCAAAGAAATATTCAATCCGTGAGAATGATATGGTCAACGTCCGAAATGAAGCAGGGTATTTGACTCTTCCAGCCAAACTAACAAAAACGATTCCGACAGATACGGTTGTGATGTATGAGGGCTGGTGGAAAGATGTGAATTATACCGAGAACTTTAATGTAAAGGCAATACCTTCCGACATGGGCGACTATAAAAAAGGCCAGCGCGGAATCGCCTTCCATGATAATTTTGTCAAAATAGAAAAGGCGTAAAGAGGAGGGGAAATCATGGCGAAAAAACTAGGATTTTTAGTAAATATTGAACGTTGTATTGGCTGTCATGCTTGTGAAATTTCATGTAAAAGCTTTTATCAGCTTGAACCGAATATGAGACGGAGAACTGTTCGGGAACTGCCAGAAGATCTAGTGGGTACTCCTGTTCGGGCCTTTGTATCCACTGCATGTAACCATTGTGATGAGCCAGCCTGTAAAAAGGCATGTCCTGTAGGGGCGTATACAAAACGGGATGAAGATGGAATTGTTGTTCATAATCAAGACCTTTGTATCGGATGTCAAATGTGCGGCAAGGCATGTCCATATGGAGTTCCACAATACAATCCTGTTAAGAAAAAAATGGATAAATGCAGTATGTGTTATGATCTGCTAGATGTAGGGGAATCACCTATCTGTGTATCGAAGTGTCCAATGGAGGCCATTGAAATTGTTGATTATAATGAAGTTCAGCCTTCTCGTGGAGTGTCAATAGTGCCGACATTTGCCGATCCATCCATTACTCATCCAACTACTCAATTTATTTTGCCAAAACCAGGCAAACAGTTTAGGAGGGCATAATCATGCATGATCTTCCACTTGTGATCTTTACCATTTTGTCACAGCTTATTTTAGGAGGATTTGTGACACTTTGGTGGATAGATCGAAAAAGAGCTGATATATCGCAAAAAACAGGATTACTGATATTGATTTCTTTCCTTATTCTTGGCGGTCTTTCACTAGTAGTCTCCATGCTCCACTTAGGTCAACCATTCTTCGCATATCGCGCAATCTTAAATATTGGAGTCTCGTGGCTAAGTCGTGAGGTAGCATTTTATGGAACATTTATTGGGTTGATTTTAGTATATACTTGGTTTTGGTATAAGGAAGATCGCACAAAGCGCAGCATCATCGGTTGCATCACGTCTATTATTGGAGTTATCGCAATCTTTTCATCCGCCAAAATCTACATGATTCCAGCAATTCCTGCCTGGGATGGGGTAAGTACTCTTTTTGCATTCTTTTTAACATCGCTTTTATTAGGTCCTCTATTTGTGGCTGCGATTTTAACAATAAGAGGAGAAATAAACGTTAATATTTCTGGTCTTTCGGTTTTAACGCTTGCTGTCACTGCGGTTGTAATGGCGGGTTACTTTTCATCCTTGCTCGCAGGTCTGCCAGAGGCTGTTGAAACAGCTAGATTAACGTTCAACCATATATTCTTTTGGATTAGGCTTGTGACGTTTGTAGCAGCCTTTACGTTATTATTCTTATCTTATAAAAATAGCAAATGGAGAAATGTAAAAATCTATTCTGCTGCCTTTGCCGTTTTATTTATCAGTGAATTTTTAGGCAGGGTTTTATTTTATGAAACAGCTATTCATTTATAGGTAGATACTTGAGAGGGGGCTGACATAATGGATTTGTTAAAATGGGTCAAGGTAATGGATCAAAAAATGACATCGGTGAGGGTGGAGCCAAATCTATGTACTCATTTGATTTCCCCGAAAAGCACTTGTCATAGCTGTGTTGAATATTGTCCAACCAAGAGTATTTCGTTTACAAAAAAACAGATTGAAATAGATGCTCATTGTCTGGAATGCGGAATCTGTTCAACCGCATGTCCAACCAATGCTCTGCTATTTAATCGCCCCCCTCTCGCGCAAGTACTTTCTGAAATTGTTCATCAGTGCGAACAAAATGAACAAGTGTACTTACATTGTGAAAAAATGCCTGTTTCAGATAAGAATGTAGTGACGGCTTCGGTTCCTTGCTTAGGGATGATTCCTAGAGAAGCATGGCTCTCCATGTTGAATAAGTGTCAAAACCTTACCATCTATCATGCTGATGCGGGTTGTTCCAGCTGTGAAGTGAAAACAGGAGAAAGAGTTTGGAGAAAGGAGCTTCAGGCTGGAGAAACGATGGCAGGTTCTTCTATAAAAATCACTTCCACTATCACTCATTCAGCAAAACAGAAACCGTTTGATAAGGATCGAAGGGCCTTCCTATCCAGCTTTTTTAATGAAATCAAGGCAACGAATAGGTTAGCATTAAAAGAAACCTTAGGAAGTACTGAAGTTGTATCTTACCAAGAAAAAAGGCAAGAGGATAAAGTTACTAAATTGAAAAGAGAGTTGGGGGAAGTGTCTAATCAAATATATGAGAAGATGACCAATGAATCCGCCTTGCCTTATATGAATAAAAGAGTACACTTATTAGCTCAATTACAGGGGAATGATACTTTTCAAAAACAAGAGGATATCAGGCTTCCGTTAATAAAGCCTAACTGTGATTTTTGCGGTGCCTGTACGATTTTATGTCCCACGGATGCTTTGAAAATGGAAACGGAAAGTAACCAGCATTCCATCACACTCTATCCTGCCAAATGTGTAGACTGTTCATTATGCGAAGACATTTGTTTTACGAATAGTATCCAATTACAGCATGTACAAAACAGAACCCTGCTCAAACAGGAGCAAAAACTTTTATCACAATCTTAACGGGGAGTACTGTCCAAAAAGCTCTGGTATAAAGTAAAAATAGCTGCGATTTAGAGAGGCTGTCCAACCATGGGCAGCCTCTTTCCATGGATTATTTTGTATTTTTCTTTTTAGCAGCATTTTCTAATTTACTTTTAGGATCTTCTGTCATTTCCGCATCCTGTCCATAGCCCTGTGGATTGACCCCAGGAGCCTTTACACCGCGATTTACTTGACCGTTTTTGCTCACCGTCGTTCACCTCCCATTTTTTTAGTATTGCCACTGGGAATAATAAAACTCAACTTTTTAAACAATAAAGCTAAGAGGTGATGACATGAACAAAGGTGTTTATTTGGCCCTTTTTAGTATTGGCTTAGCGCAGGGCTTGAAAATTCCCATTCATTATTATAAAAAGCAAGAATGGCGCCCAGAACTCTTTTTTCAAACAGGTGGGATGCCAAGCTCCCATTCAGCTGGAGTCTCAACGCTAACCACTTTTATCGCATTACAACGCGGTCTGCCGACGTTTGATTTTGCCCTTTCACTTGTTTATGGGTTAATTGTTATGTATGATGCCCAAGGGATTCGGCGCCAAACAGGCGAACTAACCTTAAGAGTGAATTCCATGCACGATCTAATGGAAAAAGTAAACAGAGAAGAAAGTGTTGAATTTGAACAAAAGTCGCCAAAGAAATTAAAAGAAATGTTAGGACATCAGCCTGAAGAAGTAATTGGCGGGGCCTTACTTGGTGCTTTAGTCGGAGTAATTGGGCATACATGCTCAAAAAAGAGTAGAAAATTGTCGAAATTTAAGTTAAAATCTGATAGTAGTTGGTTTTAAATTGCTTGGAGAGGGATGGATAAGCCAGTGCGGACAGTTGATGAGTATTTGCATTACTTGGAAGGAAAGGGTTTTCAATTTCAAGAGGATGCAATCGGTTTTATTTATTTCGGAAAACACTACACGAATGCTTCCGATGAATTAATTAATTCCGCAATAGAGATTACATTAAAAGCCCAGAAAAGTTTTGATGGCAGCTTTTATGTGTCCTTATTAGAAACCCTTGTTTCGAGCAAAATACAAACAAGAAATGCAGCCCTGAAATTCGTAAAAGAGCAAGAATTAGTGGCTATGTAAGCAAAAAAATACTCCCATGGTTGGGGGTATTTTTTTACTCTAAATTATTTTTCCGGATGGCAAGCCGTGCTAATTCATCAGCTGTTTTGTTTTCAATGCTTGGAATCCACTTCATAAAAAATAAATCAAATTGCTTAGATAAGCTAAGTGCCTTCTCAAACAAAGGTAAATATAATTTATTTTTTACAAATTCTTTTTCAACGGCATTGCTGACTAACTGTGAATCAGTTCGGAAAGATACAACTGATTTAGAATAGCCTTTTTCTAAGCAGATTTCTAACGCTTTAATAAACGCATGATATTCTGCTTCGTGATTTGACATATTTCCAAGTGGAATCGAATATTTTTCCGCTTTTCCATTTCCTTTAATGAATATACCCGCTCCGCTCGGTCCTGGGTTACCGGCACTAGCACCGTCGATATAAACTTCAATCAAAGCAGACCCTCCAGGTTCATAATAATTGAAAGTTTATCATAATCTAACACAAAACGCAGGAATTATATTTTTCCTATTTCTACTTTATTGAAGTGGGTATGCTAAGATTAGATAATTTATTTAGGGAAAGGTTGAAAAATGATGAAATACAGACTTGAGTGGAATTATAAAACAGCCAGAAATGAAAAAGTACAATTTACTTCTGATTGGGTAACAACAGAATTGGCCATACAAGCTGGTGAAGAGCTTGAAAAGCTTGGGAAAGCAAGTGACATTTATTTTTATGATGAAGTAGGGACATCCTGGATATTAAAAGAACTGAAGAAGCTTACGACTGAAATTGAAGACGACCCTCATGAGATTACCGTTTATTTTGATGGAGGATTTCAAAAAGAAACCAACACGGCTGGTCTTGGAGTTGTTATCTTTTTTAAACAAGGGAAAAAGAAATATCGAATTAGGGCGAACGAAAAGTTTGATGAAATGGAAACCAATAATGAAGCAGAATATGCTGCTTTTTATTATGCGCTTACGATATTAGAGGAATTAGGTGTTCACCATCTGCCATGTGAATTCAAAGGTGACTCACAGGTTGTTTTGAAACAGCTAGAAGGGGAATGGCCTTG
Organism: Neobacillus niacini; assembly: GCF_036961885.1. Taxonomy (GTDB): domain Bacteria; phylum Bacillota; class Bacilli; order Bacillales; family Cytobacillaceae; genus Neobacillus; species Neobacillus niacini_H. The sequence continues at coordinate 161,360 of NZ_JBALNQ010000029.1, forward strand.
CTACGAAGATGTACTCAATGCCTGGCTCGACAGAATTGAGAAAAAAATCAAAGCGCTTTCTCTTACACCAAAGTACACCCCCATTCCAAGGAATGATAATAAGGAAGCAGATAAGCTGGCTACACAGGCGTTAGATGGGAAGGAAATCTTCGCGAAAACACAAATTATTTAAGAAACGGGGAGTCGTAGACTGGTGGAAAATTCAAACAGAAAAGAATTGTTTTTTCACGTTGAATCCTTATTATGTCAATACTGTAACGGCTGTTTTGTCCATAAACAATTTAAACAGGAAGGCGGCAGGAGGTTTGCACATCGTTTTTGCATTTCACAATGTACAGTAGGGGAAAAACTGCAGGAATATGGAAAGAAGCTTACATGAAAAAGCAGGTCTCAACTAAGAAATTTCTCGAGAGAAGATCCCGGGCAGGCATTTGAGCAATAAAGAAAAAAGGCTGACGATGTGCGCCAGCCTTAGGTTAGTTGTGTTAGATTATAGTTTTACTACGTTAGCAGCTTGTGGTCCACGGTTTCCTTCAACGATTTCGAAAGAAACTTCTTGGCCTTCTTCTAAAGACTTGAAGCCTTCGCCAGTAATAGCGCTGAAGTGTACGAATACATCGTCTCCACCTTCAACTTCGATAAAACCAAAACCTTTTTCATTGTTGAACCATTTTACTTTACCATTTTGCATTTACTATTTCCTCCTAAGCCTTTTACGAACACCTTTTTAAAGTGCCAAAGATAAATATTATCATGTAAACAAAATATAGGTATTACCTTAATGATACACGACACTTAAAATATACATCAATATTTTTGGACAGTCAAGGAAAGTAAGCGCTTTTTATCCCAATAATCTTATACTTCCAAAAATAATCCAGCCACCTGAACATAAAAATTTATCAGCCTCATATTCTTATAAAAATGGTTGGTAAAGGGTGAGGAGTAATGTACCGATTTTCGATTGATGGTGATGAATGGATTTTAAGGTTCTCGCCGCAAGTCTTCATTGAAGCCGAAGAAAAACAAGTGGTCTTGATGACATTGCTTCAAATCGGAAATGATTTATCATCTTATTCCCATGGTGATGCCTTTCTCGTGTTTACAAAGAAGATAGGTGCAATCGTTTTTGATGTTGAGAGGATTCCATCTTTCATTTTGACAGTATCGAACATCATTCCTGAAGAAAATTGGTATATACAAGATTCAACTTTAAAACTAATAAAATAGTCAGGTAAACAAGTGGTTAGAGCTGGCCACTTGTTTTTATTTTTCATAATTCAGACAAAATTACCTAAACCATTTATTAAAAATGTCTGCTACTATATGGGTGATAGTAATGATAAATATTATTAAAAGATAATTATTATCATTTACTACATAATAATAGGGTTAACTGTGTTTAACCTTATTGGATCAATTTTTCTGTTTTGTGAAGGAATGAGCATGGAATTATTTTTTAGGGGGGTAATGATCATGGATGCAGTATTGCTGGCAAGGACTCAATTTGCCGCGACAACCATTTTTCACTTCTTCTTTGTTCCGCTTTCCATTGGATTAGTATTTATGGTTGCCTTAATGGAAACGTTGTACGTAGTAAAAAAGAAAGAGCTATACAAGAAAATGGCAAAGTTTTGGGGACATTTATTTTTAATTAACTTTGCAGTTGGTGTCGTAACAGGAATCATCCAAGAATTTCAATTTGGTATGAACTGGTCAGATTACTCTAGATTTGTAGGAGATGTTTTTGGTGCCCCGCTTGCCATAGAAGCTCTGCTTGCATTTTTTATGGAATCAACGTTTATCGGATTATGGATATTTGGCTGGGATCGTTTATCAAAGAAAGTTCATTTAGCCTGTATTTGGCTTGTATCAATAGGAACGATTTTATCAGGATTTTGGATTTTAACTGCAAACTCCTTTATGCAGGTACCCGTCGGATTTGAAATTAACAATGGTCGTGCAGAAATGAATGATTTCTTAGCACTGATTACAAACGGACAATTATTAGTGGAGTTCCCGCATGTGCTCACTGGTGCCTTGTGTACAGCTGCCTTCTTTATTGCAGGAGTAAGTGCTGTGGGTCTATTAAAGAAGAAGCATGTTGAGTTTTATAAAAAATCGATGCAAATAGCTATCATCATTGGCTTAATTGGCAGTATAGGAACTGCATTAACAGGTCACTTGCAAGCCCAATACTTAGTGAAAACACAGCCGATGAAAATGGCGGCTGCTGAAGGTATATGGGAGGATACCCCAGATCCTGCACCGTGGTCAGCATTTGCCATCATAGATACAGAGAAACATGTAAATAAGTTTGAACTGAATATTCCTTATGCTATGAGCTTTTTAGCTTATTCAAAATTTGAAGGCAAACTTAAGGGCATGGAAACGCTACAAGAAGAATACAAAGAAAAATATGTTTCAGTGGTAGGTGAAGATACAAACTATATACCACCAGTGAAAACAACCTATTGGAGCTTTAGACTCATGATTGGCTTTGGAGTAGGAATGATTTTGTTATCCTTTAGTGGTCTTTACCTATGGAAAAAGAGAAAACTTGAAAGTAGTTCTTTGTTCTTGAAACTCCTATTACCTGCCATTTCATTTCCGTTTTTGGCGAACACTGCTGGTTGGGTGATGACAGAGGTGGGGCGTCAGCCTTGGACGGTATTTGGTCTAATGACAACGGCAGATTCTATCTCACCGAATGTTTCATCTGGGATGATATTATTTTCAACTATTATGTATCTTCTCGTTTTCACTATCCTATTAGGTGTAATGGTTTATTTAATGGTACGTGAAATTAAAAAAGGCCCTGAAATTAGTCATGGAGTCATGTCAAAGGCAGCAAATGATCCATTTACGAAGGTAGGTGCTTAAGATGGAATTAAATGAATTATGGTTTGTCTTAATTGCTGTTGTCTTTATAGGTTTCTTTTTCCTTGAGGGATTTGACTTTGGCGTGGGAATGTCAACTAGACTAGTAGCTCGAAATCAAATAGAAAGAACCGTTATGGTCAATACGATAGGGCCATTCTGGGACGCAAATGAGGTGTGGCTGTTAACGGGTGGTGGTGCAATATTTGCAGCGTTCCCGCATTGGTATGCGACCATGTTCAGTGGTTATTATTTACCACTGCTAGCTGTTCTCCTTTGTCTCATTGGACGAGGCGTCTCGTTTGAATTTCGCCGTAAGGTTGAGAACCCACGGTGGACGAATGTCTGGGACTGGGTCATTTTCATCAGTAGTTTGCTCCCGCCATTCCTTTTAGGAGTACTATTTACGAGCATGCTTCGAGGGATGCCAATTAAAGGGGACATGAACATGGAAGCTGGGTTTACAGATTTCATTAATGTCTATTCACTTTGGGGAGGTCTAACCGTTACATTGCTCTGTTTCTTACATGGTCTTAATTTTCTATCTTTAAAAACCGAAGATGATATCCGTAAACGCGCAGCGGTATTAGCTAAAAAGGTAACATTTGTCATTTTTGGAGTTCTCGCAGTGTTCGTTGGTTTATCTTGGTTTATGACTGATATTTTTGAGGTGAGACTAATTCCCGAACTAATTCTAGTTGGATTGATTTTACTAGTATACGGACTTACGTACTATTTCAATCTTAAGAAACGTGAAGGATTATCGTTTGCGATGTCTGGTCTAGGGCTGGCATTTACGGTTGCTGCGATCTTTGTTGGACTTTTCCCAAGAGTGATGATTAGCTCAATTGATAAAGCGTTTGATTTAACGGTTTATAATGCAGCCAGTGGAGATTATTCCTTAAAAATAATGACCATCGTTGCTGTAACGGTCTTACCTTTCGTACTAGGCTATACCATTTGGAGTTACTATGTTTTCCGGAAAAGAGTAACCGACAAGGAGCATTTAACTTACTAATGGACAACAAAATGTTTTCTTATCAAGGGGCTAAGCAGGTGTTACTTCTCTTAGCCATTTTATCCGCACTACAAGGGACGGTTATCATTATCCAAGCCTATTCGTTGGCTGAAGCAATTTCCTCTCTTTTTGGAGGGGAGTTGTTTCGTACTGTTCGTAAAGACTTAGTGATTTTCATAAGCGCACTCGTTGGCCGTCAGGTGCTTTCGGTTAGTAAAAGAAATATCACCTACCATTTTGCAGCAAAAACGAGTCAGGATTTACGTGAACAATTATTGAAAAAATTATTTCAACTCGGTCCGCGGTTTACCAGAGAAGAAGGATCAGGACAGACAGTTACTCTTGTAATGGAAGGAACGATGAAGTTTCGACGCTACCTAGAGCTGTACTTTCCAAAAGTACTTAATGCTGGGTTTATCCCGCTCATCGTTAGCATCTATATCTTATTTGTTCATTTCCGTTCTGGGCTCATCTTGGTGCTCACCTTTCCAATTGTTCTCACTTTTATGGTTATTCTTGGGAAAGCGGCGAAAAGTAAAGCTGATAGCCAATATGAATCCTATCAATTACTCTCCAACCATTTTGTTGATTCGTTAAGAGGATTAGAAACACTTAAATACCTAGGCTTAAGCAAGAAGCATATTGAGAAAATCGCAATGGTTAGTGAAAAATATCGTATAGCTACGATGGCAACATTACGTGTGGCATTTTTATCTTCGTTTGCTCTTGAGTTTTTTACGATGCTGTCCATTGCAACGGTTGCCGTATTCCTTGGACTAGGATTAATTAATGGGAATATGGAGCTTCAGCCAGCATTAACAATCTTACTATTAGCACCAGAATTCTTCCTCCCTATTAGGGAGGTGGGATCAGATTATCATGCAACACTTGATGGAAAAAGTGCCGGTAAAAAGTTTCAAGAAATTCTTGAAATAGATTTGAGCCTGCCAAAACAAGAAAGACTTCCTGAATGGAATTCTACTAGCACGATTACATTATCCAAAATAAATGTCTCCTATAATAATGGTGAAAAAGCGGGGTTAAAAAATATTCAATATACATTTTCAGGTTTTAAGAAAATCGGGATTATTGGCAGCAGTGGTTCAGGAAAATCAACATTCATCGATATTCTCAGTGGATTTTTAATTCCTTCAAGTGGGAAATTTTTGATAAATGGCTGCGAGGTATCAACTTTAAGCCATCGTGATTGGCAAAAACAAATCACGTATATTCCCCAGCAGCCTTATATTTTTCATGATACCGTTTTGAATAATGTACGCTTCTATCACCCTGAAGCAACCGTAGAGGAAGTTGAAATGGCGTTAATGAAAGCAGGGTTAACTGGTATGATTTCCGGTTTGCCGCAAGGTTTAGAAACCTGCATTGGTGAAGGGGCACGAATGATAAGTGGAGGGCAGGAACAGCGAATTGCATTGGCAAGATCCTTTTTAGGAAATCAGCCTATTTTAATGTTTGATGAACCAACAGCACATCTTGATATTGAAACGGAAGCTGAGCTAAAAGAAACAATGCTTCAGTTGTTCAAGGATAAACTTGTATTTTTTGCTACACACCGACTACATTGGATGGTAGAGATGGATCAAATCCTCGTTCTAGACAAAGGGGAAATTGCGGAGACTGGAACACATGATGAATTACTTACCCAACGTGGAGTTTATTATCAGCTTGTACAGACACAAATGGGGGCGACTCTATGAAAAAGGAAAAATGGATCCTACCCTACATAAAAAAATACCGATTTTTATTTTTTCTCACCGTGATAATAGGGTCACTTACGATTCTTTTTGGCGGGGCTCTGATGTTTACATCAGGGTATCTCATTACAAAATCAGCCACCGTGCCAGAAACCATTTTGATGGTTTACGTTCCAATTGTCGGTGTACGAACTTTTGGTATTGGACGTGCTGCCCTAAGTTATGTAGAAAGATTGGTTGGACACCAGTTTATTCTAAAAATACTTTCAAATATGCGCGTACATTTATATGAACTGATTGAACCTCAAGCCCTTTTTATCCGCTCCCGGTTTCAAACAGGAGATATTTTAGGAGTATTAGCAGATGATATTGAGCACCTTCAGGAGTTCTATCTAAAAACATTAATCCCTTCGATTATTTCATTAGTTGTCTACAGTATAATTATCGTTGGTGCTGGACTTTTCTCGCTGCCATTTGCTATTCTACTAGCTTTACTAATGGGGCTATTGATTTTTGTTGGTCCATATATTTCATTGCTCTATGTTAGGGCTAAAAATAAACAATTAAAACATGGCAGAAATTTGTTGTATCAACGCTTTACCGAAGCAGTTTTTGGAATAAGTGATTGGATTTTTAGCGGTCATTCAAAAACTTTTATCCAGGGGTATGAAAAACAAGAGCAAAGTCTAATGAAGATTGAAACCAAAATGCAGTCATTCGTTTACATTCGCGATATTTTGAATCAACTGGTTCTTGGCGTCATTGTCATTGTTGCGGTATTTTGGGCGAATGATTTAACGATAAATGGTGAAATTTCTCCAACGTTAATTGCTGCTTTTGGACTGATATTACTATCGCTGTTAGAATCCTTTTTGCCGATAGCTGGGGCAGTAAGTGATACAACAAGTTACCAACAATCTCTAAAAAGGCTGGATTTAATACAAGAAAGCAGGTTGAAAAGGAGTGAGACAGTTCAGGGAGACAATACGCCTGATTCTAAGGTCCTGCTAGAAATAAACAATGTTTCCTTTGGGTATTCAGATCAAGCATTATTAGCGGATTTTTCATTAAAACTTGAACAAGGAGAGAAAATAGCGATAATTGGCCGCAGTGGGGCTGGGAAATCCACGCTCCTAAAGCTTATTCAAGGTGCATTCGCTCCAGAATCAGGTGAAATAAAATTGAATGGCATTCATGCACATGAGTGGGAACCATCGATTTCAAAAATGATCGGTTTTTTGAACCAGAAACCCTATTTATTTAATACTTCTTTGTTAAATAATATTCGTCTTGGAAACCCAAAAGCAAGTGATGAAGAGGTATATGAGGCCGCCAAGATGGTCCAATTGGATGAAATGATTAATCAACTTCCTAAAGGCTACGAAACAAATATGCAGGAAACAGGACAGCGGTTTTCAGGAGGTGAGCGTCAAAGGATTGCCTTAGCCCGTATCTTATTACAGAACACGCCGATTGTAATCCTAGATGAACCAACAGTTGGTCTTGATCCAATCACTGAGATCAGGCTACAGAAAACGATTTTTGAAACATTAAAGGGTAAAACCATTATCTGGGTCACTCATCATTTAATCGGAGTAGAAGCTATGAATCGCATCCTATTCTTAGAAAATGGTAAAATAGTCATGGATGGAAACCACTATCAGTTACTAGAAACAGAAGCAAGGTACCGCCGATTGTATACACTTGATTGTCCCGTGCGCAAAGAAATTATTATAAAATGAGTCTGAATCCATTAGATTTCAGACTCAACCTACTCGATTTTTCAACTCAATGAATGGCCACTTATTTTGGATTTTTAGACATCCTCAAGTTACCTTCTCAAACTTCTACCAATGCAATGGATATTTTTTTAGCCTTTACAAAAAGACAAATAAAGTGGGAAAATGAATTCTGGATGCTTTATTTAAGGCATTGCCACGTTAAAATCGGCTTTAAGATTTTAACAACATTGATGCGAATACAGCCTTAGTTAAGGCTCTTTTCTTTAACTTTGTTGTTTTCTAATAAAAATTATTGATTTTGCTGTGTATTAGCGAAAGTAAAAAAAATATAGTGAGAAAAGAGCTAGCAAACTAAATTTAAACACTAAAAATAATTATTGCCACGTTAAAATCGGCCTTATGATTTTAACAACATTGATGCGAATACAGCCTTAGTTAAAGAGGAGCAAACATAAATGAAATTAATTATTGCTGAAAAACCAGACCAAGGTTCAACCTTGGCTTCTATTTTTAAACATAAAAAACAAAATGGTTTTATAGAGATTTTTCCAAATGAAACTTTTACAAATGGCGCTTATGTCACATGGGCGATCGGACATTTATGCCAGCTTGTTAACCCAGAAAAGTACGAGCCAGGCTGGAAGAAATGGTCTTTAGATAATTTGCCAATGATACCTGCTCAGTTCCAATATGAAGTAACTAAGGATAAAATAAAACAATTTTCCGTTATTCAAAAGCTGGTAAATAACCCTGCTGTTACAGAAATTATTCACGCAGGTGATGCTGGGCGCGAGGGTGAATTAATTATCCGTAATATACTTCGGATTACAGGCTGTAAAAAGCCAATGAAACGGCTTTGGATTTCGTCCTTAACGGCAAATTCGATTCGTGACGGGTTTAGTAAATTACTAGACGAAGACCATACAAGAAATTTGTATTATGAAGCCTACACCCGCGCCTGTGCGGACTGGGTAGTAGGTATGAATGCATCGCGGCTGTATAGCTTGCTTTTGCAAAAACAAGGATTTTCTGATGTGTTTTCAGTAGGTCGGGTTCAAACTCCTACATTAGCTCTTATTGTAAAAAGAGAATTAGAAATTGAAAATTTCAAGTCCGAACCCTTTTGGGAAGTGATTGCTCATTTTAACATTGAAGGTAAGAAATATAACGGTAAATGGCAGAATGATGGGGAAACAAGGGTAAAAACAAAAGACATGGCAGAGAAGGTTGCAGCTTTTTGCCGAGAAAAGCCGGCAGAAGTAGCAGAGGTTGAAGCAGAGAGAAAAGAATTTTTACCGCCGTTACTATATAATCTATCAGCTCTTCAGGCAGAAGCGAACAAGCGCTATAAATTTTCGCCAAAGAAGACGCTTGATGTCCTGCAAAAACTCTACCAAAAAGGAAATGTCTCATATCCCCGTTCGGATTCAAGGTATGTGACCATAGAAGAAGCAAATACTTTCCCTGAAATTCTCAATAAAATTAGTCATATTAAGGGGTATGATCAGTTTTTTCCACTGCCTATCGAATCGATAGCCGATAACAAGCGCTATGTTAATGAGAAAAAGGTTACCGACCACTATGCGATTATTCCTACAGAACAAATTCCAAATGTTGACCGGCTGGATCCAGATGAAAAGAAACTTTACGATTTGATTGTCACCAGTTTAATAGCAGCCCATTATCCAAAAGCAATTGCCGAATATACAACGGTAAAAACGTTAATAGATGGTCGGGCCGTTTTTCTTTCAAAGGGTAAAGTGCAAATTGAAGTAGGGTGGAGGAAGGTTGTCAATCATAAGGAAAAGGAGGATGAGCCTGCGCTTCCACAACTTACAATAGGGGAAAAAGGCAGGACAACAAAGGTTGATGTTAAAGAGAGTCAAACGCAGCCCCCAAAACGCTATACAGAAGGCCAGTTAATTACCTTAATGAAAACGGCAGGCAAGCATATCGAAGACAAGGAAATGGAGAAAATTTTATCTAAGACAGAAGGACTCGGTACCGAGGCGACAAGGGCAGGAATTATTACCATGCTGAAGGACCGTAGATATATAGATGTCACAAAGAACATGGTCTATGCTACTGCGAAAGCGAGAATTCTGATAGAAGCAATTGGTAAGGAAGTCCTTGCTTCCCCGGAAATGACGGCTAAATGGGAACAAAAATTAAAAGAAATTTCCGAGGGCGCTGCCTCTCCGAAAAACTTTATGGAACAAACAAATAAGATGGTATACCATCTTATTTCTTCAGGTGTAGGTCATTCCGATAATTGGGCTTTTTCGGAAGATGTACGCGACAGTTTCACACCAAGTAAGCAATTGACAAAGGGTAAAGGCAGTACAAAGCTGGGCAAATGTAAAAAATGTGATGGAGCCATTGTGGATAAAGGCAGCTTTTATGGATGTACTAACTATCAAAAAAACCAATGTAACTTCACGATTTCAAAAAAAATTCTGGGGAAAAACATCACCCAAAAAAATATTAAACTCTTGTTAACGGAGGGAAAGACTGAGGTAATTGAAGGTTTTACAAATAAGGATAAAACCTTTAATGCAAGGCTTTTCCTAGATGAACAGGAAAATAGGATTAAGTTCCAATTTGAAAATAATCCAAAAGAGCAGAATGCAGTAAAGTGATAAATCACCTTGTCACTATTTTTTTTCTATAGTAAACTTTTAGAAGAGTAATTTTTTTGGAGGTACGGGATGCCAACACCTAGTATGGAAGATTATATAGAACAAATTTATATGTTAATTGAAGAAAAAGGATATGCCCGAGTATCGGATATCGCTGAGGCATTATCTGTTCATCCCTCCTCAGTAACAAAAATGGTTCAAAAACTAGACAAAGACGAATACTTAGTTTATGAAAAATATAGAGGATTTAGCTTAACCACAAAAGGTAATAAGATCGGTAAACGTCTAGTATTTAGACATGATTTACTTGAACAGTTCCTAAAAATCATCGGAGTTAGAGATGAAAATATCTACAATGACGTCGAGGGAATTGAGCATCACTTAAGCTGGGATTCGATCGAACGCATCGTTGACCTCGTTCAATTTTTTCAAGAGGATGAAACGAGAATTGATGCTCTAAAAGAAATTCAAAAACAAAATGAAGCTGATTAAACTAAAGCACCTGGCCAATTACCAGGTGCTTTACTAGTACTAGGATAATTAAAGGAATTATTAAATCTAAGGGCGAATACATAATAAATAAAATGGATGGAGGCGTAAAATGACCAATTTCAAATGGGTGGACGAAGCAGAAAAACAGTGGGATGAGCGAGCTGAAACGTGGCACTCTAACAGCATAGAAATGTGGGATAAGGGGAGCCGAAAAGACATTATCCCCTTTTTAACAAAGCACCTTACAGGGGAGGAAGCTATTTGTGATCTTGGCTGTGGTGACGGTTATCCCTCGTATAAGTTGGCAATGAAAGGCTTTCGGGTTACTGGGATTGACCTCTCTGAACAAATGCTTGAAAAGGCTAGGAAAAGAGCAAAAGATACTTCAGCACAATTCTTGAAAGCAGACATTTCGAATATACCTGTAGAATCTGACTCTTTCGATGCCATCATGGCCATTAATTCACTAGAGTGGACGGAGAATCCACTGAAGGTTTTAACTGAAATGAAACGAGTGGTCAAAAGAGATGGTCTGATTTGTATTGCGATTTTAGGACCTACTGCTATGCCGCGAATTAACAGCTACTTGAGGCTGTATGGAGAAAAGGTTATTTGTAATACGATGATGCCGTGGGAGCTAGGGAAGCTGGCAGAAGAAAATGGTTTAGTTAAAGTGGATGAACTCGGAGTTTACAAGCGGGGAGCAGAAAATTTACCTTTAGAGAAACTATCACTAGATTTGAGGCAAGCATTAACCTTTATGTGGGTTTTCATGTTTCAAAATAAATAAGCGGAAGAGCCAATGGGCATCTTCCGCTTTTTTTAATTTCAAATGTATTGAAAATGGAACGTTCGATTCTTTCAATCCCAATGAAAAGGTGTTTCCTGATAGACATAATAGTTTAGCCAGTTTGAAAAGAACAAATGACCATGGGAACGCCAGCGATTAATTGGAGGTTGTGTTGGATCATTGTTAGGAAAATAATTTTCCGGAATATGAATTTGCACCCCTCTAGAAATGTCACGATTATATTCATGGGCTAAAGAATCTGATTCGTATTCCAAATGTCCAGTAATCATCACATGTTTTCGATCCTTGGAAGCAATGAGCAGTGCGCCAGCTTCCTCCGATGCGGCTAACAGCGTCAGTTCTGAATTCTCATGAATCTCACCAATTGATACATCAGTATAACGAGAATGGGGAGCATAAAAATGATCATCGAAACCACGTAAAAGCAAATCAGTTTGCTCAAAGATTTGGTGTTCATAAATCCCGGAACATTTTCGAGTCAATTCAAATTTATCGATCCCATAATGATAAAAAAGTGCTGCCTGTGCTCCCCAGCAAATATGCAGGGTAGAAGTCACATTGGTTTTGGTCCAGTCCATTATTTCCATAAGTTCTTGCCAGTATTTTACCTGTTCAAACTCCATGAGTTCCACAGGCGCACCCGTAATGATCATTCCATCATACTTTTGATTTTTGACCTCTGGAAAGGTGGTATAGAATTGTTCCAGATGTTGTTTACTGGTGTTCGTAGCCTCGTAGGAATTCGTTTTTAAAAACTTTACATTTACTTGCAGCGGGCTGTTTCCCAAAAGCCTCAATAGCTGCGTTTCTGCCTTTTCTTTTTCCGGCATTAAATTTAGGATAAGAATATTTAATGGCCGGATATCCTGTTGGATGGCCCGTTCGTCGTCCATGACAAAAATATTTTCATGTTCAAGGATTTCTCTAGCAGGCAGCAGCTTTGGAATGTTAATAGGCAAGGTGCACTCCCCCTTTATTTACTAATCTTGTATCTAAGTATATCGTATTTTTTATAAAATTCGGTCATTAACATTATAAACATTATATTTATTTCAGAAAAGAATAATGTTTGTAAAAAATAATTCACGAAACAAATCAGTGATTTGATACAATAGAAGTGGTTTTAAATTCTATGTGAACGAGGGGATCTTTTTTGCAAATGAAAACATCTTATAAGTCAGACATTGAAATCGCACAAGAATCAACCATGAAACCAATCCTTGAAATTGCCGAATCGATCGGTTTATCAGAGGATGATCTCGAACTTTATGGGAAATATAAAGCGAAAATTTCCTATGAGGCACTTACTAAAATTGAAACAAATGAAAGTGGAAAAATCATACTGGTTACATCCATTAACCCAACGCCTGCTGGTGAAGGAAAATCAACGGTAACCGTTGGTCTTGGCGATGCCTTTCGAAGAATTGGAAAAAAATCGATTATTGCCATGCGAGAACCTTCATTAGGCCCAACGATGGGAATTAAAGGTGGTGCAACCGGTGGAGGGTATTCACAGGTATTGCCGATGGAAGACATTAATTTGCATTTTACTGGCGACCTGCATGCGATTACCACCGCAAATAATGCCCTGGCAGCTCTACTAGATAATCATATACAACAAGGAAATGTACTTAAGATCGACCAGCGCCGAATCGTTTGGAAACGTGCACTTGATTTAAATGACCGTGCATTAAGAAAAGTGGTTATTGGTCTCGGTGGTCCTCAACAAGGAGTTCCGCGCGAAGATGGCTTTGATATTACCGTCGCCTCAGAAATTATGGCAGTGCTTTGTTTAGCTTCTGATTTGAAGGATTTAAAAATACGATTAGCTAGAATGGTTGTTGCTTATAATGACAAAAGAGAGCCGGTAACGGTCGGTGACCTTGAAGTTGAGGGTGCTCTGACACTATTACTTAAGGATGCGATAAAACCAAATCTTGTCCAAACTATCGAGCATACTCCTGCACTTGTGCATGGCGGGCCATTTGCTAATATCGCTCATGGCTGTAATAGTGTAATTGCCACTCGTGCTGCAGCAAAGTTAGCTGATTATGTTTTAACGGAAGGCGGCTTTGGCGCGGATTTAGGTGCAGAAAAGTTTTTACATATTAAAGCAAGAAGTGCTGGTATTAAACCAGAAGCAGTTGTAATTGTTGCCACGATCAGAGCGTTGAAAATGCATGGTGGAGTAGAAAAATCTGACCTGGCAAAGGAAAACATTGCTTCGTTAACTATGGGTTTTGCTAACCTTCAAAAACATATTGAGACAATCAAAAGCTTCGGTTTACCAGTGGTGGTGGCAATTAACAAATTTATCACTGATACAGACCTAGAAGTAAAAACTTTGCTTGATTGGTGTAACCATGAGGGTGTTGCGGTTGCCTTAACAGAAGTATGGGAAAAAGGTGGAGCAGGCGGGGTAGAACTCGCAGAAAAACTGCTTTCCGTAATGGAAAAAGAAGAGAATAAGTTCCAGCCTTTATACGATTTATCTGATTCCCTTGAAGAAAAGGTACGGACGATTGTCCAAAAGGTTTATGGAGGAAAAGACGTAGAGTTTACTCCGAAAGCGAAAAAGCAGCTGATTGATTTTGAAAACTTTGGTTGGTCTAATTTGCCAATTTGTATGGCAAAATCACAATATTCCTTGTCAGATGACCCAGCGAAACTAGGGAGACCTACGGGCTTTACTGTAAACGTCAGAGAATTTAAACCATCGATTGGAGCAGGCTTTATTGTGGCATTGACCGGAGATGTAATGACAATGCCAGGATTACCGAAAAAGCCTGCAGCATTAAATATGGACGTAGATGAACATGGCAGAGCAACTGGATTGTTTTAATAACGCTCTTTTCTTAATCTTTGCTGCTTTTAATAACGAAGGCAGCCTTTAATAAACTGAGGTGAGTATATGTTCGATCCGACGGCGTTTGATAATATGAAAGTAGTCGTTGAGGGTGCACTTTATGATTTCGATTTTGCAGGAAAAATCGTTATCATTGATCGTAATGACATCATGAATATGGCGAAGATGTCCCGAAGTTTCGATGTTTCCTTTACATTACCTGAGTCACAAGTAACGGCTATGATTGAAATTAAGTCAAATCTAATCAATCTAGCAGCTGAACTACTGCCGGATTCTCTATCAGAAAAACATGCGGGCTGCTATATGAAACTACAATTTTTTCATCATGGTATTACGGACGCTAAACCATTGAATAACATCGAAACCATTCTTTTTGAAATTTGGGGAAGGAATAGGAAGATTAGTCAATCCGTCACCGTTAATCACCCCGAATCAGAAATTAATAACGTTCATAGTATTGAATTAGATCGACTTATTCGGGAAGATCAAATTGAAGATCTAGTTGAATTAATCGATTCCATGGTTTTAACACTCGAACATTTAGAAGGATATCTGAGCAAAAACCATTTCAACTTAAACTAAAGGAAAGAACCAGCTTTTTATTAGCTGGTTTTTTTATATTTACAAGGAATCAATTTCAAGGTACGATTGTTTTAATTTGATATTAGGACCTCATACTAAATTAAAGGGGAGATTACATTGGTTAAAACGGCATGGGTAACGGACAGTACAGCTTTTTTAGATGATGAATTAATAAATCATCCTGATTTGTATACAATTCCATTAACAATTTTATTAGACGGTGAGGAATTTGCTGACGGAATCGATTTAACAGCTGCCCAGCTTTTTGCGAAATTAAAAGAGCTTAAGTCACCACCAAAAACATCACAGCCTGCTGTTGGAGTTTTTCAAGAATTATATGAAAAACTTGCAAAAGATTATGACCAGGTAGTGGCTGTACTTTTATCTGGAAAACTAAGTGGTACCGTTTCCTCAAGCGAACAGGCTGCCAAGCTTGTGGACATTCCAGTTACTACCTTCGATTCTCATATTCTAACGGCACCGATGACGGCTATATTAAAAAAAGGAATTGAGCTTGTTGAAGCAGGAAATAGTGTTGCGTCAGTAATCGATCAATTAGATTCACTAAAAACCACCAATGAAACATATGTACTAATTGGAAGCCTAGAACAGCTGCACCGCAGTGGAAGGATGTCTGGTTTACAGTTCTTTCTGGGAAGTATGCTGAACGTGAAGCCGATTATATCGATTGAAAATGGTGCTCTTAACACAAAGGAAAAAGTAAGAAGTGATAAAAAGGCAAAAGAAAAAATTCTGGATTATTTTAAATCTTCCTACGAGAAGCATAGATTTAAAGAAGTCTATATTTTATATGGACTACACTTAGAGCATGCAAATGAATGGAAAGTGGAATTAGAACGACAATATCCAGAGCTAAAAGTTATTTGCTGTCCGTTGGGTGCTGTTATTGGTGTCCATGCGGGTGAAAACACGCTTGGGATTAGCTGGCATAATGGATTGAAATAGTTTATTTAGGAAAGATCATGACTCCGAATTTTGTTCGGGGTTATTTTTTGTTCGTTATTCATGATAAAATAGCAAGGGTGAAGGAAGGTGTTTTTATATGTATGATCAAATTATCGAACAAACGGCAATGTATGTCCGTAGTGAATTAGGTGATGATGCAACAGGTCATGATTGGTACCATGTTGACCGTGTAAGACGGACTGCCTTAGATATTTGTCAAAAAGAACAAGCAGGTGACCCTTTTATTATTGAAATGGCAGCTCTCCTGCATGATATCTCTGATGAAAAGTTAAATGAAAGTGCTGAGGCAGGGCAGAAAAAGCTGAATTTATTTTTTCAAACGATTGATTTGCCTGAAGTGGCACAACATGCGATTACGAACATTATCGAAACGATTTCATATAAAGGTGGAAGAAAAACAGGGTTAGCTAGCATCGAGGCAAAAATTGTTCAGGATGCAGATCGAATAGATGCGATTGGAGCAATTGGAATTGCAAGGGCATTTGCCTATGGCGGCAAAAAAGGTCAACCTATCTACGACCCCACTGTGAGTGTGCGCGAAGAAATGAGCCTAGAAGAATATCGAAAAGGTAAATCAACAAGCATTCATCATTTTTATGAAAAATTATTAAAGTTGAAAGACTTACTAAATACAGAAACGGCCAAAGAAATGGCCGCGAGCCGTCAAGAAATGATGGAAGTATTTTTAAGACAATTTTATCTAGAATGGGATGGTCAAGCACGATGAAAATGCTCACTGTAGAAAATGTTACTAAAACGTATGGAGAGAAACAGCTTTTTAACCATATTTCTATAACTATTGGTGAAAAAGAGCGCGTCGGCTTGATTGGAATCAATGGGACGGGTAAATCCTCGTTGTTAAAAATTATCGCTGGCTTAGACCAGCCAGATGACGGAAAAATTATCACTGGAAAAGATTATACGATTGCCTTTCTAGATCAACAGCCTGATTTGGATCCAGGTAAAACCGTTCTCGAACAGGTTTATCATGGTGACGCTCCGATCCTTAGGCTAATGCGTGAGTATGAAAAAACACTGCTGTTGTTGAATTCAAGTCCAAATGACACAAAGGTACAAGAGGAATTATTTCAATTACAAAAGAAAATGGATGCTTTGAATGCTTGGGATGCGAGCACCAATGCAAAGTCAATTTTAATGAAATTGGGAATTGAAGATTTTACTAAACAAATTGGCGAGCTATCTGGCGGGCAAAAAAAACGTGTTGCCTTAGCTCAAGTATTAATTGCAGAGCCTGATTTACTCATTTTGGACGAGCCAACCAACCATCTCGACTTTGACTCAGTTAAATGGCTCGAGGATTACTTAAGCAGGTATAGCGGCTCTATTCTATTGGTAACACATGATCGATACTTTTTAGACCGGGTTGCAAACAGAATGTTCGAACTGGATGGCGGTAATCTCTATAGCTATAAAGGTAATTATGCAGCTTTTTTAGAAGCAAAAGCGGTTCGTGAAGAAAATGAGGCAGCTACCTTTGAAAAGAAACAGAATCTGTTTAGACGAGAGCTTGAGTGGATGAGACGCGGAGCAAAAGCACGAACAACGAAGCAAAAGGCACGAATTCAGCGTTTTGATGAACTAGATGATAAGCTTTCAGGTGGAAAGCCTACAGGTGAGAAGGTAGATATTTCACTAAACGGCAGCCGGCTCGGTAAACAGGTTTTTGAACTCAAGGATGCCTCAAAGCGTTATGGGGAAAAAACAATCTTAAACCACTTTAATTTACTCGTAAAACCAGGTGATCGTCTTGGGATTATCGGTAGAAATGGAACAGGAAAGTCTACGCTGTTGAATGTCCTTGCTAAAAAGCTGCCACTTGATGAAGGTGAATTCATCATGGGACAAACAGTGAAAATCGCTTATTATACGCAAGAAAACGAAGATATGGATGAGAGCAAGCGAATGATTGAGTATATTAAAGAAACCGCTGAAGTGATTGAGACTTCCGATGGGAAAACACTTTCAGCTGCCCTTATGCTCGAACGGTTTCTTTTCCCGCCGTTTTCACATGGAACACCAATCCGTAAATTATCAGGTGGAGAAAAACGCCGTTTATATTTACTGAAGTTATTAATGACTGCCCCCAACGTGCTATTGCTCGATGAACCGACAAATGATCTGGATACGCAAACCTTGACGGTCCTTGAAGATTATCTAGAGGATTTCCCTGGGGTTGTAATCACCGTTTCCCATGATCGTTACTTCCTTGATAAGGTCGTCGATCAACTGCTTGTTTTACGAGGGGAAGGTCATATTGATTCTTTTTATGGAAATTACAGTGAATATCTTGAAAAGGAAATAGCAACTGAAACTGCTGCGAAAAAGCCAGTAACATCTTCTGCTCAAACTGCGAAAGCTCCTGAAAAGGAAAAAAAGAAAAGAATGACCTTTAAGGAGAAAAAAGAGTGGGAAGAAATGGACGAAGTCATTGCTAAAACCGAAGCACGTCTCGAAAAGGTTGCTGAAGAAATCGGAAACACCGGCAGTGACTTCACAAAAGCTCAAGAATTAATGAAAGAAGAAACAGAATTAAACGAAAAGCTTGAGTATTTAATCGAAAGATGGGAATATCTAGCTGAATTAGCGGAAAGTGAGTAAAGAGTGCGTCTTATGACGTGCTTTTTTTGATGATTTTTAGCTTCGGAAACGTATATCTGCGTTAATTCTGATCTATTGCGAATAAAGAATATATCTTCGGTAACGATACCCTAAGCCCAATTTATAGAATGAACTACATTCAATATGTTAAACTTGTAAAGAGAAACTAAAGAATTAGGTGATCATCTTGAAAATTAAGGCAATCGAACCAACGCCAAGTCCTAATACGATGAAAATTATCTTAGATCAAGAACTGCCAATGGGGAAAAGCCATAATTATAAAAAAGAAACGTCATCAGACGCACCTGCTGTTATCCAAAGTATATTGACTATAAATGGAGTCAAAGGTGTTTATCATGTGGCCGATTTTCTTGCAGTTGAAAGGAATGCTAAATTTGACTGGAAGGAATTATTACCACAAGTCCGCCAGGCGTTTGGTGAAACAGATGCGTTATCAATGGAATCCCAAAATAAAGTAGACGAACACTTTGGTGAAATCAAGGTGGAAGTCCAAATGTTTAAGGATATCCCCCTTCAGGTTAAGCTAACTGACGGTTCCACGGAAAAACGGTTCGGAATGCCAGATTCCTTTTTAAAAGCGAGAGAGCGAGCACAGCTGCCAGACGAAAATTATATTTTGCTTCGCAGATGGGATCAACAAGGCGTTCGCTATGGGGAATTTGAAGATATTGGGCAGCAAGTAGTTGAAGAATTAATTGCCGCTTATCCAAATGAGCGCCTTGAAGAGCTCGTATCAAAGGCACAAACGAAAGAAACGAAACAAAAGCCAACGCGGGAACGCAAAAAAGTGACATTGGAGGCATTAGCCAATCCTGACTGGCAAATCCGCTATCAGCTACTCGAACAAATGGATGATCCCGAGCTAGAAGATTTACCTGTTTTAGAAAAATCATTATCAGACGAAAAGCCATCCATCCGCAGGCTTGCCACTGTCTATCTTGGGATGATTAAGGACCAAGCTGTATTACCTCTTTTATTTAAAGCGTTAATGGATAAGACAGTTACTGTTAGAAGGACTGCTGGGGATTGCTTATCAGATCTTGGATTCCCTGAAGCGAGTGAAGCGATGACCAAAGCGCTTCAAGATCCAAGTAAATTAGTTCGCTGGCGGGCTGCCATGTTTTTGTATGAGGTAGGAGATGAAACATCTTTGCCAGCTCTAAAAGCAGCCGAAAATGACCCCGAATTTGAGGTCAGCATGCAAATCAGAATGGCAATTGAAAGGATTGAAGGCGGAGAGGCAGCAAAAGGTTCAGTTTGGAAGCAGATGACGGAAGCGCGAAAAGCAGAAAGCTAATAGAATTGCATATAATAAATAGGATATAGTACACTGCAAATATAGAAAGCGAGGTTTTTAATATGTCAATGGCATACGAAGAATACATGAAACAAATGGTTTTACCAATGCGTGAGGAATTAACTAGGACTGGGTTCCAGGAACTCACTACTACTGAAGAAGTTGAAAACTATATGGAGAATGCAAGTGGCACAACACTCGTAGTCGTGAATTCTGTTTGCGGATGTGCGGCTGGACTTGCACGCCCTGCTGCAACACAAGCTGTGTTAACAAGCGAGAAAAAACCAGAACATCTTGTTACAGTATTTGCTGGCCAGGATAAGGATGCTACCGCAAAAATGCGCGAGTATTTCGATGGAATTGAGCCATCCTCACCATCAATGGCATTGTTGAAAGGTAATAAAGTGGTTCATTTCATACCGCGCCATGATATTGAAGGTATGCCCATGGAATCCATTATGGCCAATTTAAAGGCAGCATTCGAAGCCAATTGCTAAAAGGATGTCTAACGACGTCCTTTTTTTAAAAAAATCATGATTCTTAGCAAGAAATGATTTTCAATTTTCCCTATAAAAGAAGTATAATAATTGGTAAGAGTCAAAAAATAGCGGAAAAATTTGCTGAATTCTTCCAGGTACAAAGGGGAATATAAAGATGAATAAGTGGATTCGTAAATCGGCGGTAGTCCTGATTTCAGTTTTAACCTTTGGATTAATTACACCAACACAATTAATAAATAACGTAAATGCAGAGAAACCTAGTGAGAGAGATATTTTTGATGCAGGGCTAATAAGAGGTTATAGCCAAGAAACTACCTCCTTTATAGAAACAGAAGTTGACAAAGAGAAATTTATCAACGACCTACTTAAACAAGCTGAACGCCAGTCTTATCAAAAATTCGGCACAAGAATTAAACCTGTCATTGAAAATGAGTTCAGAGAAATCATCATGCCAAATATTGAAAAAGCCCTGCAGGAAACGGCTACCCAGTTCCCAACAGAGGATTTATTAAACTTGGCCATTACGGAGTCACCAGGCAAAGGGCAATCAGAAAAGATTTTTAATATTAAAAACAGTAATACAAATATGGATGTTCTTCGCTTTCATGTCAGAAGGGATAATCCGCCCCAAGCAGGATACTGGTTTAACTTTCATTACCATACATATCATGATGGCTTTCAAAGTCACCATGAACTCGGCTCCATCTATTGGGATAAAAATACACCGCCGAAATGGATGAGTTAATGATTTGCTATCATAACAAAAAAAGTTTTATTATTTTTTTGAAACCTTTCTAAGAGAAACTCGTATTAAAACTATACCAAAAATGGAGGAATGAAAAAATGGCAATTAGTTTATCAAAAGGTCAAAAGGTAGATTTAACGAAATCAAATCCTGGGTTAACAAATGTTGTAGTAGGATTAGGCTGGGATACAAATAAATATGATGGTGGTAATGATTTCGATTTAGATTCATCCGTATTCCTATTAGGGGAAAATGGTAAAGTTACAAATGAATCAGATTTTGTGTTCTACAATAACCCAAAAGGTGCAAATGGCGCAGTTGTACATAATGGTGATAATCGTACTGGCGAAGGTGATGGAGATGACGAGACAGTTGGCATCAACTTAACTACGATTCCTGCTACTATTCAACGTGTTACTTTTACCATTACGATTCACGATGCAGCAGCTAGAAACCAAAACTTTGGTCAAGTATCAAATGCCTATGCTCGTATTTTCAATGAAGCAAATGGTGAGGAGTTAATCCGTTACGATTTAGGAGAAGATTTCTCTATTGAAACGGCTGTTGTTGTAGGTGAATTATACCGTCATAACGGCGAATGGAAGTTTAGTGCGATTGGCAGCGGCTATCAAGGCGGATTAGCAGCATTGGCAACAGACTTTGGATTATCAGTAGGTTAAACAACTAGAATAAAGACCCAGCATAACGCTGGGTCTTTGAATGAAAACATCTAACATCCAGGAGGAATTTTTTTTATGTCTGTTTTACAAGGAATTATAGATACGTATGCCCAATTTTTTAACTGGGAAATGTGGGGACAGGTTCTCACCGATCCGGTTGCATGGGGATTAATTGGGACCTTGGTTATTCTAGAAGGCTTACTTTCTGCAGATAATGCACTCGTTTTAGCTGTAATGGTTAAGCACTTACCACCCGAACAACGTAAAAAAGCACTTTTCTATGGTTTATTAGGAGCTTATGTTTTCCGTTTTATTGCGATCGGCGTAGGGGTATTCTTAATTAAACTGTGGTGGGTAAAGATTTTAGGTGCAGCTTATCTAGCATGGTTAGCTATTAAATACTTCATGGATAAACGTAAAGCAGCACAAAATGAAGGTGAAGAAGAAGAACACGGCATCAATAAAAATGGATTACTTATCCGTCTATTTGGTACCTTCTGGGGAACCGTTGTTGCTGTAGAAATAATGGACATTGCATTTTCTGTTGACAGCGTCCTTGCTGCATTTGGTGTTAGTGAACAAGTTTGGGTATTATTAGTCGGTGGTATGCTCGGGGTTCTTATGATGCGAGGTATTGCCGGAGTATTCTTGAAGTTAATTGACCGCATTCCAGAGCTTGAAACATCAGCGTATATCTTAATCCTGTTAATTGCAGCAAAAATGTTCGTAGCGGTTTTCGGTATTCACGTTCCACACTCAGCATTCTTTATTATTATCTTACTAACATTCGCAGCTACTTTTGTTGTTCATTTCAGGAACAAAAAGAAAGAAGTGGGCAAAGAATCATAATTATCAACGTATGACAAAAAATGGGGAACAGACGAAAGTCAGTCCCCATTCTTTTTTATCTTAAGGTCGTTTTCGTAACGGTTGTTGTTAAAGTCTTAAAGCCGACTTTAACGTGGCAATAGTTATTTTTCCACCTTTGAATTTAGTTTGCAGGCTCTTTTCTTATCGGATTTATGCTATATTCTGCGAAACACAACACAAATATTTATTTTTTTATTACTAGCTACAAAGTTTAAGAAAAGAGCCTTTATTAAAGGAGTAAATGAGAATGAAATACTTTACCTATTTTTATGAAAATGAGCTCGAGTCATTATTCTTTCAAAAACCTAAAGACTTTAACAAGTATAGTAGTCGAGAACTTTTATCATATGGTTTGGGTGCAACGCTCTACATGCCGGCAACACGACCAAATATTCATCAAGAACTCCTCTCGAAAAAGCATGAGGGGTTAACATCACTTGTCATTGACCTCGAGGATGCCGTTGGGGATATTGAACTGGAAAAAGCAGAATTGCTGCTGGTTGCAGAATTGTTAAAATTACATAGTGAATTCAACAAAAATTATTTAACGATTGACGATTTACCACTCCTGTTTATTCGAATCCGCAATCTTGACCAATTTAAACGGATTAAAGAACAATTAGGTAGTGCCATACAGGTGTTAACTGGCGTGGTATTGCCGAAGTTCAGTGCTGATTCTGGGGAAGCCTTATTAACTGAGGTTGTGAACATTCACACAATGCATAAGCCTTTTTATGCCATGCCGATTTTAGAAAGTGATAAAATTATTCATAAAGAAACTAGAATGACAGAGTTAATGGCGATAAAACATCTGCTCGACCAATATAAAGACAATATTTTGAATGTACGAATTGGTGCAACTGACTTTTGCGGATTATATGGTATTCGCAGAAGTGTTGATACAACGGTTTACGAGATTGCTGTTTTACGAGATTGTATTGCCGATATTATCAATGTTTTTCAAAGGTCAGAAAGTCCGTATGTCATTTCAGGTCCTGTCTGGGAATATTTCTCCTCGAAACCTAGAATGTTAAAACCGCAGCTTAGACAAACCCCTTTTCGTGAACGATATGGGGATGAAGGCTTGAAATGGCGAGCTGAATTAATTGATCAAAATTTGGATGGTCTGATCAGAGAAGTGTTAATGGATATCGCCAATGGTCTTACAGGAAAAACAATCATCCATCCAACGCATATTAAAGCAGTCCAGGCTTTAAATGTTGTAACATACGAGGAATATATTGATGCGTGTACGATTGTTGAATCAGAAAACAGTGAAAATGGAGTTAAGAAAAGTAATTTTTCTAATAAAATGAATGAGATTAAGCCGCATTTATTTTGGGCAAAGAAAATCATTTTAAAATCTCAGCTTTACGGGGTGCTACATGAAGGATACACAAATATCGACCTTATCAAAAAAGACGTATACATATACAATTCTTGATGCAATCACCATTGATATAGAAGAAACGGATAATCCATATCAATTACATCTCGAAGACTTTTTTACGATGGCAGCAAGAATCAATAAGAAACGTTCGTTTCTATTTGTGAGTAAGGTACTCGGAAAACATTTGCCTATCAATCCTAATAAAGGTCTGTTAACAGCTGCTCTTCTTGCGGCAAGATATGCAGAAGCGATAAAAGGATTTGATTGCCCTGTACGGGATAGGTTAGTTGAATTATTCGAACAGAGTGAACCAACTATTGAAATTGGAGCATTTATCAATGAAAGAGTGAACCCAGTTATCATTGGCTTTGCTGAGACAGCGACCGCACTCGGACACGCCTTTTTTGATTGCTTTGAAAATGCTGAGTATTTCCATACAACAAGAGAAGAACTAACCGGGTTAGCACCTATCATTACCTTTGAAGAAGAGCATTCACATGCTACTTCACACCGATGTTATATTCCCTTAGAAATGATTAATAACCATCGAGAAATCATATTAGTTGATGATGAAATGACCACTGGAAAAACAGCTATCAATATTATTCAATCGATCCATGCCCAGTTCCCAAGGACAGAATATACTGTCGTTTCTATTCTTGATTGGCGTTCAGAGGCCAACAAACAACAGTTTAAACAGTTAGAAAGAACATTAGGAATTACGATTAACATTGTAAGTTTGTTGGCCGGAAATGTTCAAGTTAACGAGATTGCCAAGCTGAAAGAACAAAAGGGTCAACAGAATCATTTTTATGAAAAAAAACCATCAATTGAAACCCTATCATTAGCTGACTTTTTTGAAAGTGCGAATGTCAAAGACACTCCACTCATTAAGGAGACAGGGCGTTTTGGGATTACGAGCAGTATTAATCAAAAAATAAGTAGAGCAGCTAGTGTTTTAAGAGAACACAGAACGGGTGAAAAAACACTTTGTTTAGGTACCGGGGAGTTCATGTATATTCCAATGAAATTAGCTGCAGAAATGGGTAGAAACGTCTATTTTCAATCCACAACAAGAAGTCCCATCTATATACAGGATTCACAAGGCTATGGAGCAAGACATGGGATCAACTTTCCTAATCCAGAGAATCGGGAGGTTGCTCATTTCGTTTACAATATTTCTCCAAAGCAATATGATGAGCTATTTATCTTTTTTGAGAGAGAAGTAGCATTGGAAGACCTTCAGATATTATTAGAACAACTGGAAAAAGTACAGTTAAATTCGATCAAAATCGTCTTTTTTATGCATGAATAGGGGTGATAATATGCCGATGAAAACAAAACAGCCTGCTAAAATGGGAAGCTATTCAGAGGATGATGTTATGTTTCTATTAAAGGATTTAAGTGATATCAACCTTGAAGATTCTACGGTTAATCGAGAAATGAGGGTTCAAGCTGGCCAGCATTATAGTGAATCATTGCCGATAGAATACCAGCCTCCAAAGGAATATGTGGATTTATTTTGGAAGACGACAAGTGAGTATAAGCGTAAAGTGGCACTGTGCGTTGGGGTTGTAGCTGAGCAAATCTATCAAGCTAAGGGAAGTCAAACAATCCTAGTCTCTCTTGCAAGAGCAGGTACCCCTGTTGGAGTCCTGTTAAAAAGATATATTCATTTACGCTACGGTATTTCACTCCCTCATTATAGTATTTCGATTATCCGAGACAGAGGCATAGATAAAAATGCGCTTTTGTATATCTTTGCGAAACATCCAGAGGGAAAGATTCAATTCGTGGATGGCTGGACAGGAAAAGGAGCCATTTCAATCGAATTAACAAAGGCATGCCAGGAATTTGAAAAAAAAGGGCAAATAAAGCTTGATGATACACTCGCAGTGATTGCCGATCCTGGCCATTGCACCTCGCTGTATGGAACAAGAGAGGATTTCCTCATTCCAAGTGCTTGTTTAAATTCAACCGTCTCTGGTCTTGTAAGCCGTACGGTGTTAAATGAACAGTATATTGCTAAGGACGATTTTCACGGAGCAAAGTATTACCGCGAGCTGCTATCAAGTGATGTCTCCAATCAATATATAGATTTAATTGCAGCTGAATTTCCCCAGGTCATTCATGAAGCTGAGAAAATGGTTTTACAAAGAAATCAGCTAAAAATTAAAACTGAATTTTTAGGGATGCAGGATGTGAACCGTATCCGAGCTGAATTTGGAATTGAAAATACAAATCTTATTAAACCAGGGGTCGGTGAAACGACACGTGTACTGCTCCGCAGGGTGCCATGGAAAATCCTCATGCGTGATTCTTCTAGTCCGTTTGCGAAACATATTCTAATGCTAGCAGAAGAAAAAGGCGTAGAGGTAGTAGCGTATCCGGAAATGAATTATTTGTGTATGGGGCTAATTAAATCGGTTAAGGGGACAAGTTAATGATAACAGCATCGGATCTTGATCGAACCTTAATGTATTCCGACCGGGCATTAGAAGAATTAGGAGTGCCAGAAAATGTTTTGTTAAAACCGGTGGAACTAAATAAGGGAAAGTGGGCTGGGTATATGACAGCATCTGCTTTTTCCATGTTAAAAAAGATAAATCAGAACAGTTTATTTATCCCGGTGACCACGAGGACGACCGAACAATTTAAACGCTTTATCATTTTTGAGAAAGAAATACCGTTATCCTACGCGATTACCACAAATGGAGCTCAGATTTTGTATAAAGGGCAGCCTTTAAAGGATTGGTCTGACCAAATAACCATTCAATTAAAAAATGGCAGTGCCACTGAGGTAGAATTGGCAGCTGCCTTAAAAAGAGCAGGAATTTTCTTAGATGGGGAAAGAAAGCAGGCTGAAAAGTTATTTTTTTATTTTATATTACATAGTCTGCCAACCCCATTAGATCTCATAGAAATACGGGAGCTAACAGACAAATACGGCTGGAAAGTAAGCCTGCAAGGTAGAAAACTATACTTTATTCCAGATGCTATTAGTAAGGGGAAGGCACTTGAATTTATTTGTAACCGAGAGGGAATGGAAGTAATCGCGGGTGCAGGAGATTCCGTTTTAGATTGGGATTTTCTAAAGAACTGCCGCAATCGATTCGTCCCAAGTCATGGAGAGCTTCTTAAAGTGATGGGACCAGGTGACATCACACTGACAAACCAGCTCGGCGTTGCTGCAGGAGAAGAGATTCTCGAGCATTTCCAAAAGGCTTTATCACTTAAAATCTAAGGTTCTTTTATATAAGGATAGAAGAAATATAAATATATCCAATAAAAAATAGCAAAAGAACCGAAAAAAAATAGGATAGACATACTAACTGTGGCGAGAACGGGCGAAAGTAACAGGGTAAACAGTAAGCATAACCAGAACAAATCGATGATAACGAAGGTTTTCGAGACCATTAAATCCATGATGATATTTAATTCCTCGCTAACATCTTCCATTCTTGGCCGCCTGTATAAAAACCTCATAAAGTCACCTACTTATATATCAGTACTCAAATCATATGTAAGGACAATGAAAAGGGTGAAAATTGAGGAAATTGTCTAAAGGATGAAACATTTTACGATTACTTTCGTATAAACAATGAACCAATTATTTAACTGTGATATGATGATAAAGTATACCCTTACATAATTTTACTGAAAAAAAATCTTTCGCTTATACTGAGGGAAGGGATTATGAATGAATTTATCATACAACCAAATGAATATCCGACCTGTATCCCTTTCGTATGAAAATTGGCTTGATATGCTGAATAAGCCGCTGTCTGAACGGCCAGAATTTTCACTAGACAAGGGAACTATTCAGATTGGTCAAGTACGGGGGAAATTTCTCGGCATTCCGATTGACAGTGATGAGTATTATAATCGGCTTTTCGAGTATGTGTCATCACCCGAACCTGGCTTACATTTATTGAGCGAAGAATCACTAAATAAAACGATTGATAATCAACACTTTCAAGCGATTCAAAAGGTTCTGAATATCAGCCAGGAACAAAAGCTTTCCATCAATCGATTTACTGCTTTTCTTGACGGTGAGCAGCTTTTGTATAAATCAACGGTCCCGGCGATCCATCGGAAAATAAGAGAAGCAATGATAAGCACACTTGAACTGTTTACAAATCGTGAAAAGGATGGCTTAAAAAATCACGAATTAAGAAGAGTTCTTGTGGACGTGATTAAATGGTCGATGAACCATTTAAATCCCCTGCTGGATGGTGTTGACCTACAATCGGGAATGCCAAAATTCTTATGGTATGGCGATATAAAAAGAAGTCAGCCTTATTTTGTCTATTTTTTATTGAAGCTTGGCTGTGATTTAGTTATTTTTCATCCTGAAGGCAAGGATATGTTAGCTGGGTTTAGCGACGAAGAAATCTTTACGCATCATTTTCCAAATAAGCAGCAAGCTGAACCATTTCCAAAAGAAAGAAGAAATCGCCAAACCACTGTCGCCTATCGTGCATCCCGAGAGATTGAGAATATTCTCCATCAGGAAGGAGCAGGACTTTATAAACCATGGCAGTTAAGGGATTACACGCCATCTTCCATTACCTTAAAAACAACCTATGATGAATTATTTATTCTTGGGAAAGAAATCGCAATGGTACGGCCAGGCTTTGAGGTGGAAAACAGTCAAGTTAAAATACCATCACTCTTTGCTAAAGTTCAGGGTGTTAGTAAAAACCGCAAAGAGTATTGGGATCGCATTCAAAATCTTTCAGAATTCGAGAATAGCCTGCTGATTCGTCAATTACCATTTACTTGGTCAAGCTCCAACGACTTTCGTTTTCATTACCGGAACGCACTTGGGCGAGATGGTTTATTAAACCCTGAAGTAATGATGCAGGCCCATTATTGGCCCTATTCCTTTTTGCCGAGTGGATTGCAAAAAGGAATTGCCAATGCGATTCGACGAATTTGCGAAAAGCCTAGTTTAAAGTCGCAGCCAGGGGAAAACATGGAAGAGGTAAGTATCTATTTATTTAGTCAGGCGATGTTTACACCGAAAGAAATTATTCAATTAATGGAGAAGTTCGATTATTCACAGCATGTGCCGAAGTTAATGATTTATAACAATGAGTGCCGCGGTATGCTTTCCAGATCTGATGCTGCCCTGCTGTTACTCCTAAACCAATTCGGTATTGATATAATTGTATATAACCCGCCAGGACATAATGATATTGAAAACTTTCTCCATGAACGTTTATTCGATACCCACTGGCTGGAGGATGTTGTATTTGAATTAGAATATAAGGAGCCTTTCAAGTTGAAAAAAGGATTCTTTCAAGGTTTCTTAAAAAATTTAAGGGGAGATTAAAGCGTGAATCTACAAAAAAATCAATCTACAAGCATAATGACAACAACAGATGATACCCTGAATGAAGCGAAGATTTCAGACATTAAGCTTGCCCTTCGAAAGGAAACGGAAGTTCAAAATTTGGCAAGGTCAATCGATGAGAGAGACCAGATCAAAATCTTGGAATTTGGGAAAGAGCCTGCTGTTCAAATCTCCCGTTTTTCTGACCAAATCT
The DNA here is from genome assembly GCF_036961885.1 of Neobacillus niacini. Taxonomy (GTDB): domain Bacteria; phylum Bacillota; class Bacilli; order Bacillales; family Cytobacillaceae; genus Neobacillus; species Neobacillus niacini_H. The sequence goes on from NZ_JBALNQ010000029.1 coordinate 190,766, forward strand.
TAGGAAATATGCGTACCACAAAGGTGGAGGATTCCGGCGAGCTTCTGAAACAGCTTACCAAAATTATGGATAGGTTCGACCCAAAGGACTTTCAAAAAACCTCTAGTGGATTTTTCGGAAAGCTCTTTAAAAAGGGCGAAAAGATGATGGAAAAAGTTTTTGGCAAATACCAATCCATGGGCTCGGAAATTGATAAGGTTTACGTGGAAATTTCCAAGTACCAGCACGAAATGGTCGATTCAACGAAAATGCTGGAGAATATGTATGAGCAAAACTACCAGTTTTATATGACGCTGGAAAAATACGTAGTTGCCGGTGAGCTCAAGGTTGAGGAATTAAAAAACAACCAATTGCCACAGCTTGAAGCACGAGTTGCCGCAGGTGATCAGATGGCTTCCATGCAGCTAGACTCACTTAAAAATGCTGTAGAGCTATTGGAACAACGGATTTATGACCTTGAAATGGCGAAGATGGTTTCCCTGCAGACTGCACCGCAAATTCGCTTGCTGCAGCGCGGAAATACCAAGCTGATTGGAAAAATTAATTCTGCCTTTGTCACGACGATTCCGATTTTTAAAAATGGCTTAATTCAAGCGGTTGCTGCCAAAAGACAAAAGCTTGTTGCTGATTCAATGAGTGAGCTAGACCGCCGCACAAATGAAATGCTTCTGAAAAATGCCTCAAACATTTCGAAGCAAAGCACAGATATTGCAAGGCTTGCAGGTGGTCCGAGCATTAAAATTGAGACCATTGAAGAGTCTTGGAACATAATTATTAAAGGTATGCAGGAAACAAGGGCAATTGAAGAAGAAAATAAGCGCCTGCGTGTAGAAGGAACAAAGCGCTTAGAACAACTGCAAGACAATTTTAAACAACTGAAACAACAATACTAAATTATTGTTAAATAAAAAAACTAATGAGGTGAATGATTTGGCTATTAGCTTACAAAAAGGTCAAAGAGTAGATTTAACAAAAGGGAACCCAGGGCTTTCTAAAATCTTAGTAGGTTTGGGCTGGGATCCAGTTCAAACAGGTAAAAGCGGAGGCGGCGGTCTCTTCGGTGGATTATTTGGTGGCGGCGGAGCAGGTGGCGGTGCTAATATAGACTGTGATGCATCCGTCATTATGCTTGGTGCAAATGATAGAATTCAAAACAATAAAGATGTCATTTATTTTGGTAATTTAAAGAGTAATGATGGTAGCGTTCAGCACTCTGGTGACAACTTAACAGGTGACGGAGACGGTGACGACGAGCAAGTGATGGTCGATTTAAGCCGTGTTCCAGCAAGCGTTCAAAAGCTTGTATTTGTCGTTAACATCTATGATTGTGTTAAAAGAAAGCAGCATTTCGGGATGATTCGTAATGCGTTTATTCGTGTGGTTAATCCATCAAACAATAATGAATTGATTCGTTATAATCTTTCAGATGATTATAATGGTAATACATCTTTAGTGGTTGGGGAAATTTACCGTCACAACACAGAGTGGAAATTCGGCGCTGTTGGAACTGGCACAAACGCTGCTAGCTTAAGTGAAGTAGTTCGTTCTTATTCATAATTTTTAGGAACAAGCATACTTGTTCCTTGCTATAGAAAGTTTGGCGAAGAGGTGAGATAATTGGGAATTAATTTATCTAAGGGACAAAGAATTGATTTAACAAAAACAAATCCTGGCCTAACAAAGGCAGTGATTGGTCTTGGTTGGGATACAAACCGCTATTCTGGCGGACAGGACTTCGATCTTGACGCATCTGCATTTTTAACAGACGCGAACGGACGAGTTACTCAGGACTTAGACTTTATTTTCTATAATAATTTAGTTCATGCCTCTGGCGGTGTCGAGCATACGGGAGATAATCGCACAGGTGAAGGCGACGGGGATGACGAACAAATCAGGATTGAATTCAACAAGGTTCCGGCTCATGTCCATCGGATTGCAATTTCGGTGACAATTCACGATGCAGACTCCCGAAATCAAAACTTTGGACAAGTATCCAATGCGTTTGCTAGGCTTTTTGATGAAGAAACTAATCGTGAAATTCTTCGCTTCGATCTAGGTGAGGATTTTTCAGTTGAAACAGCAGTCGTCATTTGTGAGCTCTATCGTCACAACGGTGAATGGAAATTCAATGCTATCGGCAGTGGATTTTCAGGCGGTCTAGCCGCACTTTGTCGGAATTATGGTCTAGAAGTATAGATAATTAAAGAAAAGCTGCTAACTTGGCAGCTTTTCTTTGCGTTTTTGGAACTGAAAAATAGTAATTTCCGCCACTAAACCCTTTAACTCACCAATTTTACAACCCTTCTACCATGTTATAATTCTAGTAAGTATTTGATTTACTAGGAGGATGATAATATGCGTAAATGGGTTGTTTCCTCCATTATTGCCGGATTGTTACTATCGATGATTACTACCTCGCAAGCCTCATTTGACAGCGTTTTGTTAGCGGATTATCCGAGAAACTCTGAACTCTATCAACTTTTAAATACAGATTCATCCCTTGAATCACTAAACCAAATGATCGAATTACCAAAAACCCTTTTTGACGAAAAAGAAGCTGCTGCGATTATAAATCGAATTGGTCAATTACCAGAAACTCTTTTGATAAAAAGCAATAACCAAGGCATTATACTTAAACTCTTTACAGGAAAATTAACGGATAACCGTACAGCCCGCTATCTAGCAGGACAGATACCAAGAGGCTATCACTCACAAACAACGTGGGATGAAGTACCTGGTATTGGCGGCTCACAAGTAGTTTTGGTCAAAATTGGTCACAGTGAAAAAGGGAAAGGACACGGCTCCGTCAACTTAGAACTTCATGAACTTGCCCATTCAATTGACAGTCTCGTCTATCAAAATATAAGTAAAAGTAGAAAGTTTCAATTGGTTTGGGAGGAGGAGAGAGGAAAAATGTTCCCTGGGAACTCCTATTTTATCCTGCATGCAGAAGAGTACTTTGCTGAAGCCTTTGCCATGTATTACTTAAATGAAGACACGAACGAACAATTACAGGTTATAGCACCAGAGACATTTGCATTCATTAAAAGTTTAAATTAATTTTTATGACATTCTAACCTATGCTTTGTCGTCATGTTTTGATAAAATGAAAAAATATGGAGACTGACAAGGGAGTGGCAAAGTTGAAGCAATATTTAGAGCTATGCGAGCATGTTTTGAAGAATGGACATGAAAAAGGGGATCGTACCGGAACCGGAACGATTAGTACCTTTGGATACCAAATGAGATTTGACTTACAGGAAGGCTTTCCATTATTAACGACCAAAAAGCTTCATTTAAAATCCATTATCTATGAATTGCTTTGGTTTTTAAATGGGGATACCAATGTCCGCTACCTGCAGGAAAATGGAGTGCGCATCTGGAATGAGTGGGCCGACGAAAACGGAGAATTAGGACCGGTTTACGGACATCAATGGCGTTCATGGACTGGTGCAGATGGAACAACAGTGGACCAAATTAGTGATTTAATTGATCAAATCAAAAATAATCCTAACTCAAGAAGACTCATTGTAAATGCTTGGAATGTAGCGGAAATTGATAAAATGGCATTGGCACCATGTCATTGCTTGTTCCAATTTTACGTATCAGATGGTAAACTATCCTGTCATTTGTACCAACGATCAGCGGATGTTTTTCTTGGCGTACCGTTCAATATTGCCTCTTATGCACTACTGACAATGATGATTGCACAGGTATGTGATTTGGAGCCAGGCGAATTTGTACACACCTTTGGTGACGTTCATATTTATCAAAATCATCTGGAACAAGTAAATTTGCAATTGAGCAGGGAGCCTCGTTCAGTACCAAAAATGAAAATTAATCCAAATGTGAAGGATATTTTCTCATTTGCATTTGAAGATTTCATTTTAGAAGGTTATGATCCACATCCACATATTAAAGGCGTGGTCTCGGTATGATTTCTTTTATTGTAGCAATGGATGAAAATAAAGTCATTGGCAAGGATAATCAATTGCCATGGCATTTACCAGAGGATTTAAAGTTCTTCAAAAGAACAACAATGGGTCACCCGATTGCAATGGGAAGAAAAACGCATGAATCCATTGGCAGAGCTCTCCCGGGCAGAGAAAATATCGTGATTACCCGTCAATTAGATTACGACAGCGATAATGTGACAATTTTCTACTCGATTGAGGAATTTGTAGAATATTGCAGAAATCAAGAGGAAGAAATCTTCGTAATTGGCGGGGCAGAAATTTTCAAAGAGACCTTTGCCTTTGCCGATCGTCTTTACATAACACATATATACGAAGAGTTTGAAGGTGATACCTATTTCCCTGATTTCAACGAACGTGACTGGGAGTTTGTTTCCAGTGAAAAAGGAATAAAAGACGAAAAAAACCCTTATAAGTATGAATATAGAATTTATGATCGTATTTTAAAAGGCAGCCATTAAACGGCTGCATTCACAAGAAAAGAAGCATCGCTGCCGATGCTTCTTGCTTTTTTAAAAGTATGACCCATTTAATTCATAATCAGCTAGTTTATCAAGCATTCCTCTGAATTCATCTGGATGGCAGAAGTCTTCCTCATGAAAATGTGCTTTCACCCATTGAATTAATTCGGTGGGGCTATTAAAGTATTCACCGCTTCGATCACTTTTACGAATCATGTACCTTCCATTATCCTCATCGATGGTGACTTCTACTGGCAAGGCTCCATCAAAACTACTGAGTGAAAATTCCATCTTCATCACATCCATTCAACTAAATTTAAGTTTAAATTAGTATATGTTACTGTTGATGAAATTATAAACGAATAAACACCTAATTGTCAAAATATTTATACAATTTGACAAAAGAATTTACATTGACTTTAAAGGTTGTTCTTGATAAATTGTTAAGTGTAATACGGAAAAAATAAATGCTAAATATCACACTTTTGTAGTTTTTCAGGATTATGTGAAATTAATATGAATTATTTCGATTTTTCAACGCAAAAAAGTATATCAGTACTATAATCGTAGTAGAAAGATAATTAACTAAAGGGGATGTATATGAATGTTCTCAAATATTGGAATTCCAGGATTAATCCTTATCTTAACTCTAGCGCTTATCATCTTCGGACCTAAGAAGCTACCTGAAATCGGTCGTGCATTCGGACAAACATTAAAGGAGTTCAAAAAGTCAACTCGTGAGCTTACAGACGATGTAATGAAGGACGTTGAAGAGGAAAAGCAAAAATTGACAAAATAAAAGGTGTAAGATTCATTCTTGCACCTTTTTTTCTTCATTGGTCTTTTTGACTATTTAAATGGTGGTAAACGTACTTACTCTTAAACAAAACATTTTCAACCTTTGAAATTGGCAGGGGAATTACATGGAAGATAAAGAATTACAATTAGTTGATCATTTAGATGAATTGCGAAAACGAATTATTATCTCTGCAATTGCATTTGTAGCTTTTTTCATTGTCGGATTTATTTATGTTACCGATATTTATAGTTGGCTGGTTCGTGATCTTGATGTTAAATTAATCGTCCTTGGACCGAGCGATATCATTTGGGTCTACTTCATGATTGCGACTGTTATTGCGATTGCAGGAACCATTCCAGTGCTAGCAAGCCAGTTATGGATGTTCGTCAAGCCGGCACTTAAACCGCTTGAAAGGAAAATAACTCTATCCTATATTCCAGCACTATTTATTTTATTTATAGTTGGACTGGCATTTGGTTATTTTGTTATCTTCCCGATGGTACTCGAGTTTTTAGTTAACATGGGAGCAGAAATGTTTGTAACGAATTTTACAGCTGATCGATATTTCCGCTTTATTTTGAATATGACCCTTCCGTTTGGTGTATTGTTCGAACTGCCAGCGGTCGTGATGTTCCTAACTTCATTAGGGATTATTAATCCATTTGTTTTAGCAAAAATTCGAAAATATGCTTATTTCGTATTAATCCTGATTGCGATTGTTATTACACCTCCAGATTTTATGTCGGATTTTGTAGTGACGTTGCCATTGTTATTACTATATGAAATCTCTATTAACTTATCAAAGATTGTCTATAAAAAAAGAATGAAAAAGCTCCAGGAACAAGAAGAGGAGTTTGCAGAAGAAGCATAAAATAAAGCGATAAAGGCCCTCAGAGATTCAATTCTCTGCAGGCTTTTTTTTGTGAAAAATAATATTTCCAACTTTTCTATTAAAAAAACATTAACAATACAGTTAAGGAATCTTTGTGTATTTTTTTGAAAATTCAGGACGAAGGTCGTCGATTTATACTACAATTTTCTTGAAATCATGTTTTTACCATTTATGGTATATGGAGGGGAAACGGATGAAGAGACAGAAAACCGTGTATGAAGCGGCTATCGACCATGGAGTTAGCCGGCGTGACTTCCTCAAGATGTGTACGGCATTAGCAGCCACGTTAGGGTTGGACTATACTCAGTCTGATCAAGTGGTTAAAGCAATGGAAATTAAAAAGAGAGTACCGGTGGTTTGGCTGCAGTTCCAAGACTGCACAGGCTGTTCAGAATCATTTATTCGCTCATCACAGCCAAAAACAGAAAACGTCTTGCTAGAAATGATATCACTCGAATACTCCGAAGTATTATCCGCACCATCTGGACACCAAGCAGAAGCAGCGATGAAACAGGTTTTAAAAGATTATCATGGTGAATTTATCCTTGCCGTGGAAGGTAGTATACCTGATGACGGTGCCTTCTCAACCGCTGGCGGCGTGTCAGCAAAAGAGACATTCCTTGAGATGGCAGCAGGAGCTCAAGCTATTATCGCATATGGGTCATGCTCATCTTGGGGAGGTATTGCTGCAGCACATCCGAACCCAACTGGCGCAAAGCCTGTTACTAGTTTTGTAAAAGATACTCCAACCATCCTTGTTCCTGGCTGTCCGCCAATTGCAGAGGTCATGACAGGTGTTATCGCACATATTATCACATTCGGAAAGTTACCAGAATTAGACCATTTTGGCCGTCCTAAAGCCTTTTACCGTCATCGTATTCATGATAAATGCAATCGACGTGCGTATTTTGACGCAGGGCTTTTTGTTGAATCGTTTGATGATGAAGGGGCCAAGCAAGGGTATTGTTTATACAAGGTTGGCTGTAAAGGACCAACCACTTATAACTCCTGTGCAGAAATGCGTTGGAATGGCGGTGTTAGCTATCCAATCCAATCAGGTAATCCGTGTATTGGCTGCTCGGAACAGAACTTCTGGGATAATGGACCGTTCTATACACGGAGGGCGAAAATCCCAGGAACACAAACAACGATTAATCCAGATACGGTCGGCTTAGCTGTTATTGGAGCAACAACCGCAGGAATTGCCGTCCATGCAACTGGAACGGTAATTAAGAAAAAGATTGATGACAAACGAGGTGCAGAACATGAGTGAACGAATAGTTGTTGATCCGATTACGAGAATAGAAGGACATCTTCGTGTTGAAGTAGATGTTGATGAAAACGGTGTCATTAAAGATGCATTTAGTTCTGGAACATCTGTCCGTGGACTCGAACTAATTGTAAGAGACCGAGACCCGCGTGATGTTTGGGCATATGTTCAACGGATTTGCGGTGTTTGTACAACCACGCATGCGCTGGCGTCCATTCGTTCTGTCGAAGACGCACTGCAAATTAAAATCCCAAGAAATGCTCAGTTAATTCGGGATATTATGAACGAAGCCCAGTTTGTTCATGACCATGTTGTCCATTTCTATCACTTGCACGCATTAGACTGGGTCGATGTTGTGAGCGCCACAAACGCGGATCCAGCTGAAACATCGAGGATTGCCCAATCAATTTCAAGCTGGCCAAAATCATCACCAGGCTATTTTACGGATGTACAAAATAAAGTGAAGAAATTGGTGGCCAGCGGGCAATTAGGTATTTTCGCTAATGGCTATTGGGGCCATAAGGCTTACAAGCTGCCGCCAGAAGTAAACCTGCTCGCCGTTGCTCACTATTTAGAGGCTTTAGATTGGCAAAAAGAAATTGTTAAAATCCATACCATTTTCGGCGGGAAAAATCCACACCCACATTATGTAGTTGGCGGCATGGCAACACCGCTTGATATTGATAGTGATAATGGGATTCATGCTGAACGATTAATGCACGTTTCCCGGCTAATAGATGAAGCACAACAATTTGTCAACCAAGTATATATTCCTGATTTACTGGCAATTGGTTCCTTCTACAAGGACTGGACGTATGGCGGCGGCATAAACAATTACCTTTGCTATGGTGATTTCTCGACCGGGGATATTTACGATACAAAGCTATACAGAATGCCAAGAGGTATTGTCCTGAATGGAAACCTTAAGGAAGTATTAGATGTTGATTTGAAGGACCCTAAGCATGTTCAGGAATTTATTGATCATTCTTGGTATACCTATGACGGAAAACGTGCTGGTAAAGGGAAGCATCCATTTGATGGTGAAACAACCTTTGATTACACAGGCCCGAAAGCTCCGTTTAAAACATTGGATACCGAAAAAGAGTATAGCTGGCTGAAAGCACCACGTTGGAAAGGTCATCCAATGGAAACCGGTCCATTAGCAAGGATGATGGTTGGTTATGCATCAGGAAGAGAAGAAATCGTCAATATTGTCGATGATACGTTGAAAAAGCTTGAACTACCAGTATCTGCCTTGCAATCAGCGCTTGGACGTACGGTTGCTCGTGGTCTTGAAACAAAACTCATTTCAGGCTGGCTTAGAGATGATATGGATAAACTCTTAAAAAATATTAAGGGTGGCAACCAAGTTACATTTGACCGAACCAAGTGGGAGCCAAGCACATGGCCAGAACGTGCTAAGGGAGTGGGCTGGATAGAAGCTCCACGCGGTGCACTTGGGCATTGGATTGATATAAAGGATGGAAAAACAGAGAATTACCAAGCCGTTGTTCCATCGACTTGGAACGCTTCACCCAGGGACGCTAAAAACAAAATTGGCGCCTATGAAGCCGCTCTAATCGGAACACAAATGCTCGATAAACACCAGCCTTTAGAAATTATGCGCATTATTCACTCATTTGATCCATGTCTTGCATGTGCCGTTCACTTAACAGATTTGGAAACGAACAATACGACAGAAATCCGTTTGGGTTAGGGGTGAAATAAATGGCTGCACCAAAATTACCATATCGCGGGCCGAATCCACCTGACATAAATCTTGAACCGAACTGTGAGAATACGTTTCACCAAGAACGGCCAATTGTTTATAAGCCAGTAAAAAATGAAGTGAGAGCATATGTATGGGAACTGCCGGTAAGAATCTGGCATTGGGTCAATATGCTGGCAATCATTGCCTTGACGGTTACAGGCATCTATATTGGCAAACCAATGACCGCCGCGATTATCCCGGAAGAAGCCTATTATTCGAATTTAATGGGCTGGGCGAGATATATTCATTTCTTTTTCGCCTTTATCTTTGTGATTAACCTTATGTACCGTTTGTATTGGAGCTTTGTGGGAAATAAATTTGCGACATCGAACCCATTTAGATGGATTTTTGTTAAGGAAGTATATGAAGCCGTTAAGTTTTATTTATTCTTACCAAATAAAAAGCCGCACTATGTCGGTCATAATCCATTGGCACAGTTAAGTTACTGGATTTTTATCGGATTGTGCTCATGGATCGTTATGCTAACCGGTTTCTATATGTACTTTGAGCCGCAGCCAGAGTCCTTCTGGGGAAGTCTATTTTTCTGGGTGCCATATGTTTTCGGCGGCGACAGCTTCACCGTCCGCTCGTGGCATCACATAGGAATGTGGGGCTTCCTGTTATTTACGGTCATTCATGTTTATTTAGCATTCCGTGATGACTATCTTGATCGGAATGGCTGTATTTCCTCGATGTTTACCGGATATAAAACAACTACGAATAAGTCAGTTGGTGAAAAGAATAATGACTAGATTACAAGAACCAAAGATTACGATTCTTGGGATTGGCAACACCCTCTTTTCGGATGAGGGTGTTGGCATCCACGTTTTGCCGTTAGTAGAAGAAGAATTAAAGGGCTTCGAAAATATCGAAATCATTGAAGGTTTGACTGATGGGATGCGTTTGCTGGGTCCGGTTGAGGATGCGGAAAATTTAATCATTATTGACGCCATAAATGCTGGGGAACAACCAGGAACCATTATCACATTAGTGGGGGATGAAATACCTGCTTATTTTGGTATAAAGATGTCGGTACATCAGATGGGCTTCCAAGAGGTCTTAATGGCTGCAAAATTAAGAGAGCGATATCCGAAGCAGATTGTTATGTATGGAATGCAGCCTTCCTCCCTTGAATTAGGAGTCGAATTAACCGAAACCAACGAGAAAAAGTTGGTTGAGCTTAAAGATGTGGTCATTAATCAAGTGAATGTTTGGAGAGCAGCTTATGAAACGGCTTGATTTCTTTAAAGAAATGGGCGATGGCTTCTTCCAAACGGTAAAGTCAGTCTATGAACCTTTTATTCAAGATGATTTGGAGAAAATCGAGGGTGCAGCAGACAGGGCACTGGGTATAACCTGGGTTCCGGTTTTGAAAGAAACTGAAATGACTAGCAGCCTTGAAATGAAATTTTTTCAAGGAAAAGCGATGATCTTTGTTTTTCATGAAACGAACATGCAGGCATGGAATGGTATTTGTCCTGTATGTTCGCATATTATTACCTTTTCAACACTATATTCAAGTGGAAAATGTTTGAATTGTCAAAAAGAATTCAATTTTAAGAGTAATACTGGTGACCTACCTTTACTACCACTGCCATTGAAAAAAAAGGATCAAATCTACCATATTGGATTTTTGAAGGGTGATTTTCATGCATGAAATGGCATTAATGGGCGATATCCTTCAACTTGTTCATGAAGATGCAGAAACTAGAGGGATTAAAAAAATCGAAAAAATAGAATTAATTGTTGGGGAAATTTCAAATGCAATGCCAGACGCACTTAGAATGGCTTTTGATATCTTTCGCGACCAAAATCTTCATCTTTTTACTGAAAATGCTGAATTGGTCATTCATATCGAGGAAGCAAAGGCTGCTTGTGTGTTATGTGGGCAGGAATATCGTCCTGATTTGAAAATAGCGCTCTGTCCAAACTGCCATATTCCTTCAGGAAAGGTGCTTGCAGGCGAAACATTCCAAATTCTATCATACGAAGGGAGCAATTTAAGATGAAGGTAGCACTAAGAACAGATGTTTTAACCAACAACAATATAGCAGCAGAGTTTAATCGAGAGCTGTTCACGAGTACAAAAACCTTAGTTATTAACTTGATGAGTTCTCCTGGTGCCGGCAAAACGACTTTGCTCGAGGAAACCGTTCGTGAACTGTCAGGAAAGTATCGGATAGCTGTCATTGAGGGGGATCTTGCTACTGAAAGAGATGCCGATCGTATTCGTGCCATGGGGGCAAAAGCCGTTCAAATCAATACCCACGGAGGCTGTCACCTCGACGCCAGAATGATTGCTGCAACACTCAGTGAATTTGACTTTGATGAAGTTGATATTCTATTTATTGAAAATGTCGGCAATCTTGTCTGCCCTTCAGGCTATGATCTTGGGCAGCAGCATAAAGTAGCAGTTTTAAGCGTTCCAGAAGGCAATGATAAAATCCCGAAATATCCACAGATGTTTATGCGTACTGAGCTGGTATTGTTAAATAAAATCGATTTATTACCATACTTAGATTTTAATGTCGATGAAGCAAAGAGAGACCTATCAGAAATCAATCCACAGTCGACGTTACTGCCGCTTTCGGCACGAACACAAGAAGGGCTGCACGAATGGTTCTCATGGATTGAAGGAGCATATATGCGATGCGTACAGCCGTAAAGGTTGCTGTCAGAGGCAGAGTGCAGGGGGTCGGATTCCGTCCGTTTGTCTTTGGGCTCGCTGACACTTACCTTTTGAATGGTACGGTTCAGAATAATATGGACGGTGTCAAAATTTATCTCGAAGGGGAGTCAATGGCAATCCAACAATTTCTCTCTGACTTGAAAAATAAAGCACCAAGGCTATCAAAAATCAATGAGATTCTCGCGCAAGAAACAGAATTAGTTGGTGTAAACGACTTTAGGATTATTCCGAGCGAGCGAAGCGGCACATCCATGCTCGTGATACCGATTGACTCTGCTGTTTGTGATGAGTGCTTAAATGAAATGAATGATCCGGAAGATTTCAGGTACCAATACCCGGTTATCAACTGTACACAGTGCGGACCGCGCTACACGATTATTGAAGAATTACCCTATGACCGACCATTTACATCTATGAAGTTGTTTCCAATGTGCGAGGATTGCCGAAGGGAATATGATGATCCGACCAACCGACGCCACCATGCTCAGCCAATTGCTTGCCCGAAATGCGGCCCAAAGGTATGGCTGCTTGATCAGAATGGCCATGAACAATTTTCAGTAAGTCCGATTAAAGATTCGATTAAACTCTTAAAACAAGGAAAAATTGTTGCTATAAAAGGAATAGGCGGGTATCACCTGGCATGTGATGCCAGAAATCAAGAAGCAGTAATGGCATTGAGAAGTCGAAAAAGACGTCCTAACAGACCGCTTGCGGTAATGGCAGCATCAATCACAGCAGCACGAGAGTTTGCTGAGATAAGTGTAATGGAGAAGGAATTAGTAACTAGTCCAGAATCACCAATACTAGTACTGAAGAAAAATAAACAGTATCAACTCCCAGAAGGTGTAGCACCAGGGATGGGAACGATTGGTGTGATGCTTCCGTATTCCCCTTTGCACCATTTATTATTTGCTGACCAAGAGCTAACTTGTCTCGTGATGACAAGTGCAAATCCCTCTGGTATGCCGATTCTCTACAAAGATGAGGAAGCATTTCAATACTTAAATGGAATAGCAGATTACTATCTAGTTCATAATCGTGAGATACTTCACCCAGTTGATGATTCAGTTGTCCAAATAAATGATGGCGAGATCGATTTTTTACGGCGATCACGTGGGTATGTGCCAGACCCTTTTTCGACAATTGTCGATGTATCGGGAATTGTGGCGTTTGGAGGCCAGCAAAAAACGACATTTACGATTGGCAGGAATGAACAGATCTTTGTTGGTCCCCATATAGGCGATTTAGAAAATATCGAGACCACCCAGCACTATCAGCAGGAATTAGAACATCTCTTAAAATGGATTGATACACCTAAATCAGTTGCAGTCATTGATGCCCATCCTGGCTATCATGTTCAGAAACTTGTAAAAGAGTATGAGTTCAAGGAAGTCTTAGAGGTCCAGCACCATCATGCCCATATGGCAGCTGTTCTCGACGAACATCATATAGAAGGAAAAGCATTTGGGATTATTCTTGATGGCACGGGATATGGCCTTGATGAGAATATCTGGGGCTTTGAAATCTTCTATGGAGATTGCGCAGAATTTGATAGGCTCGCCCATTTAAAGTATACGCCGCTTCCTGGAAGTGAAAAATGCATCCGTGAACCGTGGCGGAATGCGGCTGCGATGCTGATCTCGCTACATGCTGAAAAAGGGTTACAACTTGCAAAGGCTATTTTTACAGAAAAAGCTTTAGAAATTGAAATCTTAAAAAGAATGATAGAAAACAATATTAACACCATTCAAGCGGGAACATGCGGCAGACTTTTTGATGCCGTAAGTGCCTTGTGTGGGGTTACCAAAGTATCGAGCTATGATGGGGAAGCTGCCATTCACTTGGCAGAGTTGGTTGATGAAAACTTAATCTACAAACCATACCCGTTTAATTTGCTTGAAAAGGATATTTTAACGATTGATTTTTCAAGAATGATAGAAGATATCGCTTTGGATGTATTGGCCGGAAATAACACCGCAAACATTAGCGGCAGGTTTCACGAAACAGTAGTCCAAGCGATTGTTTCAACCATGGAACATGTTTATAGAGATGGAACGAACAGAGACGTTGTTTTATCAGGCGGCAGTATTCATAACCGTTATTTAAGAAAAAGAATCAGCCATGAATTAAGGGGTCGAAATTTTAACGTTTATTTTTCTAAAAAGGTCCCATGCAATGATGGTGGCTTATCCTACGGGCAACTAGTCGTTGCCGCAGCAAAAAGGAGTGTTAAAGAATGTGTGTTGGAGTACCAGCGAAAGTAATTAAAAAGATGGAATATAGTGCTGTTGTCGATGTGATGGGATCACAGACAACGGTTGGAACAATCTTTGTCCCTGAAGTCGCGCTTGGAGATTATGTCATTGTTCATGCCGGGCAGGCGATGAGTATTGTCGATGAGACTTACGCACGAGAAAGCGTGGTGGAATGGAGGAAGCTAATTGATGCTCGAAATTCTGAAACAGTCCAATAACCCAGAAATCTGTAAACCGCTTGTTGAAGCTGTAATTGAAAAAGCGAAAGAGTTTCAGCAAAAATTTGGGCGCAAGCCTGCTTTCATGGAGGTATGTGGTTCCCATACGATGGCGTTAGCTCGAACGGGCGTAAAGCAATGTTTAAAGGAAGATGTCAACCTTATTTCGGGACCGGGCTGTCCGGTATGTGTAACCGATCAACGATCAATTGACGCGATGATTGCCCTAGCGGAAGGGGAAGACAGGATTATTTGTACATTTGGCGACATGATGAGGGTGCCTGGCTCGAATAAAACATTGCTCGATTCAAAGATTGCTGGCAAGGATATCCGTGTCTTATATTCTCCCGTTGATGCGGTTAAGATTGCAGAAGAAAACCCTGATAAAGAAGTGGTTTTTCTAGGGGTTGGCTTTGAAACAACGATTCCCATTCTAACATTGATGATAGGTGAGGCAGAAAAACGAGAAATCCCTAACTTCTCTATTTGGATGACAACAAAACTAGTTGAACCAGTACTTCGCTTCTTATTAGATGCGGGTGAAGTGAATTTGGACGGCTTCCTGCTACCAGGGCATGTATCCATTGTGTTGGGGGAAGATTCTTATCAGTATCTTGTTGATGAATATCGTATTTCCGGTGTCATCACCGGATTTGAGACAGCTGAAATCCTCTCTGGCATATACAAGGGTATTGAGTTGGCATTACACGAAAAAATTGCAATTGTAAACAACCATCCCGCTGTTGTTAGTAAAACCGGCAATCAGGTGATTCATCAATGGTTTGATAAATATTTAACAGAATGTGATGAAGCCTGGCGGGGAATTGGTATAATAGCTAACAGCGGCCTGGATTTGAAGCCGGAATATGATCAATTTAATGCAAAAAAGAGATTCACTGTTCATGTTGGCGAACCTCGAAAAACAAAATGCCGCTGTGGTGAGGTCATCCGTGGGTTAATCTCACCAACTGAATGTTTACTGTTCGGTAGAGCCTGCCAGCCAATGAATCCCATCGGCCCATGTATGGTTTCTGCGGAAGGCAGCTGTGCAGCACACTATCAATACATGAGGGAGAGTTTCTGATGGAACAATATATCAATTTAGCACATGGTGATGGCGGTGAACTAAGCCACCGCTTAATTCGTGATTTATTTGTGGAAGCATTTGGCGACGGGAAAGCTGCCATGTTCGATGCTGCCGAAATCACGTTGACATCTCAGCAAATAGCAGTTTCGACAGACTCGTTCGTTATAAAACCGATATTCTTCCCAGGTGGATCGATAGGTAAATTAGCAGTCGCTGGCACGGTCAATGACCTTGCCGTCAGCGGAGCGAAGCCAGCCTTTCTTACCTGTGGGTTTGTGATAGAAGAGGGGTTTTCTATTTCGGACTTGAAGATAATCGTCTCCGATATGGCAAATGAAGCGAGAAAAACAGGCGTGTCGATTGTCGCAGGAGATACGAAGGTAGTCGAACGTGGAAGTGCAGATGGTGTTTATATCAATACTACCGGTATAGGAATCTATGAATCCGGAATTGGCTGCAGTCTACTATTTGAAGAAGGAGACGCAATCATTGTCACAGGATCCATTGGCGACCATGGAGTTGCTGTCTTGGCAGCCAGGGGTGAATTAGGAATCACGGTACCGATTGAAAGCGATTGTGCTTCACTTAATAGAATGCTAGGTGAAGTACTTCATCATTCGGGCGGTGTGCGAATCATGCGCGACCCGACAAGAGGCGGATTAGCAACAACCCTTGTAGAAATTGCGGAAGACTTTCATATAACGATGAAAATAAATGAAATCGACTTGCCTGTAAAAGAAGAAGTTCACGGGGTTTGTGACTTGTTAGGGTTCGATCCGCTTTATCTAGCGAACGAGGGAAAAGCGATTATCATCGTGTCTAATGAAGAAAAAGAGAAAGTACTTGATATCATACGGGAATTTCCAGAGGGACAGGATGCAGTTATTATTGGTTCAATTACAGGAAAACAAAAAGGACAATTACTATTAGAAACACCACTTGGATCAAAACGCTTATTAAATAGACTATCAGGTACTATGTTTCCGAGAATATGCTAAAAAATGCCCCCATTCACTTTACCGAATGGGGGCCATTTTTTATGTTTTTTTTCTGTTCTTTAGGTTGTGAAATGTCTTGATTATGAAGCACGGTTAAAGTGCTAGGAAACCGGTGTTCTAGGCGCCTCCGCATATTTTGTTCACATTTATTTTACAGAAGTAGGGGGAATTATTTCATATCAGAATCAAGAACATGTATAATACAAAGAAGTAAGCCTAGGGATGTGAGGGAATGAGTAAGATTAAGATTGTAACGGATTCTACTATGGATATGACAAAGGAGATGGCTGATCAACTTGGTGTTGTCATGGTTCCATTGTCTGTTTCAATAAATGGAGAAACCTACCTCGATCGAGTAGATATTCAGCCTAAAGAATTCATTGAAACGATGAAGAGCTTAGAGAATTTACCAAAAAGCTCGCAGCCTTCTGCTGGAACCTTTCTTGAAGTTTATGACCAGATTGGTGCAGAAGGATATGAGGTATTATCCATACATATGACAGGAAAAATGAGCGGAACGGTTCGGTCAGCTCAAAGTGCGGCACAAATGACGAAGACCAAGGTAACCGTGCTTGATTCCAAGTTTATTTCGATTGCCCTTCAGTTTCAGGTTAGAGAAGCGGCTGAAATGGCGAAGCAAGGGAAAAGCATAGAAGAAATCGTTCATCGTCTTGAAAAAGTGCAAGAGAATACAAAGCTGTATATTATGGTCGATACGTTAGAAAACCTAGTTAAAGGGGGAAGGATCGGAAAAGGAAGAGCATTTATTGGTTCCTTGCTTAATATTAAACCGATTGCTTCCCTTGAAGGAGCAGAATATAACCCGGTAACAAAGGTTCGCAGTTACACCCAGGTTGTAAAATTTTTGGCCAAGCAGTTTGCTGAGGATGTGAAAGGAAAAACGATTTCCGGTGTTGGAATTGCACATGCCGAAGCGTTTGAATTATCATCAAAAATAAAAGATGCGATTTTTGAGTTAACTGGATATTCGGATATTCCAATTGAGTATACAGGTTCAATCGTTAGCACACATGCAGGTCCAGGAGCACTTGCCTTAATGTATTACACAGAATAAAACAGGGATGGTGCTTTTTGAGGCACCATCCTCTTATTTTACCGTCAAAATTTCGGACCCTTGAACATCATACCCCAAACGCTGTAAATGTTTACGAATTCCGCTTCGTTCCCATGTCCTAAGAATCAAAGCCTTTTCTAAAATTTTTTTAGGATAGAAGATTCCGGTACTTGTAAGCTCCTCAAAATTCAGTCCCTCACGAATATATTTTTTAATTATTTCATCACGCTGTTCGATAATCGCTAAAAACTTACCCATTGCTTCTGTAAAAACTTGCTTCGTGAAGACGCCTTTTTGATGACCAGTGATGTAAGTATCCACATCCAACTCTAGCAAACGTTTACTTGATGAAATGAATGAATCAATATCCCCATCTGTTCCAAAGTACCATGGTCCAAAGGATGTCATATCGAAATCTCCAACGTAGACGACTCCTAGGTCTGGAAAGTAGGGACTCGTATAACCCTCTGTATGTCCAGGCGTGTGAAGGAAGTGAACCTTGACACCGCTAAAATTATATTCGTCTTCATATTGATAGGTTCCGGAAATTTCCCCAAGGTTTTGCACCCATTCTTTTGGCAGGTGTTTTCGAAGTGCTTCAACACCCTCTGGACCCCATTCTTGGTAGACTCCATTACCTCTCGCAATTCCTTCAATCGTTTGAATCGTTTCAAATTCTAATGGGTTGATCCATTTTTCAGTATTGCTAAATAAATGATTATGCAACGTATGATCCGGGTGGTAGTGTGTATTAATAATCAAATTCACTCCAAACTGATCATCTAATGCCCGAAGTTCAGTTGGGTCTGCCCCAGTATCGATGAGTACCTTATCTTTACTATTAATATACAAGCTTCTTGAAAAAGGAACCTTACTTTCATTTGGACCTTCAATGATCATAAGCGGACCAATCTGTTTCATTTCTATCACCTCTAAATAATTGACTTAATTTTCTGTTTTATAAAATGAATACTCATTCATAATACCATATCTTCTCGTTCCAATAAACCATCTTGCCTTATCGTGAGGAGTCGATAGTAAATTTAAATTTATTGTGAAATTACTCAAATAAATAAAGGAATAACGATTATTTTGTAGAATTTCAAGTGAAAGAATCAACACGAAGGGACAAAGAATATGCCAAAGAAAAAGCAACTCAAGGATCTGCCACTATATCGTAAGCTATTATTATTTTCTTTTTTCATCACTTTAATGATTGTGATTTCAACTGCAGGCTTCGCTTTTATTTTTCATACAAAACAGTTAGAAAGTCAATTAGTAGATCGTGCAAAGGGGCTTGCCTTACTTTGGAGTACGACAATTGATCCCAATGATGTTCAATTTGCCATAGATTCACATGATAAGGACAATCAATATGTAAAGAAACTAAACGAACAAGTCTCAATGGTGAATGATAAAGACTCAAATTATTTAGGCGGAATTATTATAGATGGAAAAATGAACAGTAAAAATCAATTAACTTTTATTTCAATTTCAAAGCATTATGAAGCCTTTGGCCTAGATAACTTTTATCAATACCAGCCAGAAACGGAATTTCTTACAGCCTATAATACCGCCATAAAAGAGAAGATATCGACGAATACCAAAGTTTATCGAGATGAGATAGGGAAGTGGATCACTGCCTTCTACCCGATTATCAATAATAAAGGTGAAGTGATTGCCCTTTTTGCAGTTGATGTCAATGCGACGATTATTGAAACCTTTCAAGAAAAAATTGCCTTCTATCTCATTTTCTCATTTCTTATCTTGAGTATTATCGTATATTTTACATTAAGATGGGGCCTTAAAAAGGCGTTAGCACCCGTACATGAAATCGTTTCAGGTATTAATTCCGTTAGTGCAGGAAATTTTAATGTAAAGCTTAACATTACAGAACAGGCGGATATGATGGAGTTAAGTGATAAATTCAATCATATGACTGAAAAACTTTCAGTTTTGTTTGAACTACTGTCAGATACGAGTAAGGAATTAGGCTCTAATCCTAATACTCCTAGCAATATGCACAGAATTGAAGAAGCGATTGAAGAAATGGATAATATCATTGCGAAAACTAAAATACAAAAGGAATTGCAGCGGGCAGAAAAAATGAATGCAATTGGGCAGCTCGCAGCATCTGTTGCTCATGAAATCCGCAATCCAATGACAGTGGTCAGAGGATTTTTGCAAATTTTCCTAGCCAAAGAGAATTTTAGTTCACAAGAATTAATGTATGTACAACTAATGATTGATGAATTGAACCGAGCTGAAACAATTATCCATGATTATTTATCGCTCGCAAAACCTGACCTTGACCAAATTGAAAAAGTCGATGCGAATGAATTGTCTCATAAAGTCATGGATTTAATGAGTTCTTTTGCGCTAATGAAACCGAATATTACGCTAAATACCGATTTTGCTTGTGAAATAGTTTTGAAAGGAAATAGCAATGAATTAAAGCAGGTATTAATAAATATTGTCAAAAATGGTATCGAAGCGATGCGAAGTGGCGGTGTACTAATTTTAAAAATTTATAAACAGGAAGAGTTCGGAGTCTTTGAGGTGACAGATACAGGGATTGGAATGTCATCAGATGAATTGGAAAGATTAGGTACGGCTTTTTATTCACTAAAGGAAAAAGGAACTGGAATGGGTCTAATGGTTTGCTACCAAATTGTAGAAAGTATGAAGGGGCATATTGATGTCATAAGTGAAAAAGGAAATGGAACAACCTTTAGAGTTTTTATTCCCTTGTGGATTGAATAAGGAACAGGATAGTGCCATTTGCACGATCCTGTTTTTTGGGTAAATCAATAGTAAAAACGGGGGTTATCGATTAATAAACCGATTGCTTTTCTCTTTCATGAAACTTTGTTACACTTATCACGAAAAGAAAAAGCTGTCGGGGGATATTTTTATGAAAATTCATTTATCATTTTTATTTATGATCATTATGGCTGTGTTGCTTCTATCTGCATGTGGACAAAAGGGGATTGAGAATCCGCTAGATTATCCAGTAAATGATTTTTCTGCGGTTACAGAAGAGAACATACCGTTTGAAAAGAAAAATTTAGACGGAAAGATTTGGGTGGCCGATTTTATTTTTACTAATTGCGCAGATGTTTGTCCGCCGATGACAGCCAATATGACCAAGCTGCAAAAAATGGTGGCAGATGAAGAGTTGAAAAATGTTGAGTTCGTTTCCTTTAGTGTCGATCCAACCATTGACACACCTGAAATACTTTCAGCTTATGCAAAAAATTTCGGGTTAAATACAGACAATTGGACCTTCCTAACAGGCTATTCACAAGAGTTTATTGAAACGTATGCAAGAGAAACTTTTAAAACGTTAGTGAAAAAGCCGCAAGAGGGTAATCAAGTCATTCATCAGACATATTTTTTCTTAGTAGGACCAGATAGTAAAGTGAAAAAAATTTATGATGGGTATAAAGAAGTCCCATATGATGAAATGCTCGATGATATAAAAGCGTTGCAATAGACCTTTTTAAGAGGGTCTATTTTTTTGGGAATGACTAGGATGTAGGACCAGCATGTTTTGAATTTTTAATGACATGTTATAATATCATTAGGTAGAGGTGGTGAATAAAATGAAAAAAGTTATCACCCTTCTCCTTCTTTCGACTTTTTTCTTAAGTTCTTGCAGTCAATCCAATCGCTGGGAATTGCACAAAGAGCGCACGGCATCAGCTGTCGTTTTTGAAGAGGTTCCTGTCGATTTTGTCCCACAGGAAATAAAGATTATTTCTGCTGGTGATTCCTTAACAGAGGGTATTGGCGATAGTACAAAAACAGGAGGATACCTGCCTTACTTAAGAACTTTGCTCGAGGAAGAAAAGGGGATTAAGGAAGTTGATTTCTATAATTATGGTGTAAAAGGTAATCGAACGACACAACTTTTAAAAAAGCTGCAACAAGACGATATTACCGACACGCTATCTACAGCTGATTTAGTGATTTTGACAATTGGCGGCAATGACATCATGAAAGTCGTTAAGGATAACATTTCAAATCTCCAGCTTTCCGTCTTTGATAAGGAAAGAGAAGAATATACAAGAAATTTATACGAAATCATGAATACGATTACGCAAGTAAATCCCGAAGCTTTTATTGTGTTAGTTGGAGTCTACAATCCTTTTTCACAATGGTTTTCTAATATTTCGGAGCTAGATCAAATCGTTACAGATTGGAACATCGCCAGCCAACAGGTTGTTGCAAATTATGCGAACGCCTATTTCGTGGGTATTGAAGATTTATTTAGGGATCCAACAGAAAGTCTACTGTATACCGATAACTTTCATCCCAACGATAAGGGCTATAAATTAATTGCTGAGCGTTTGAATGAAACCTTAGAAGAACGAACATTACCTGATCTCGTTAAGAAGGCGTATTTGGTCAGTAAAGAGGAGAATTAGCTTTCTATGAAAAATAAGTGGAAAAGGGGATTCTTTCTATTATTAGGGTTAAATGGTCTTATAGTTATCATTCTTTTAACTTTAATCATGATTCCTGCAGGTGAAAAAGGAAAGATTCAACAAAATATACCAGATAACGAAAGTGTTTCTTTTGAAGTTAAATCAAATAAAGCCGATTTAAATCGATTAATAAACCAGTATATTAAAAAGGAAGCAGCCGATTCACCAATTGAGTATAGCGTCCGCCTAGAGGATGAGGTGGAGTTATACGGGACATTGCCATTCTTTAGTCAAGAAGTAGATTTAAAACTCACCTTTGAACCAGAAGCACTAGATAATGGAGATTTGGTTTTGAAGCAAAAGTCAATTTCGGTTGGCAGCTTACCTTTACCTGTTTCCTATGTCCTCAAATTTATCAAAGAAAATTACAAGCTCCCAAAAGGAGTAGACATTCAGCCTAATGATAAACTTATCTATGTAGAGATGAAGCAATTAAAGCTCAAGAGTGATGTGAAAATAAAAGCAAATAGGTTCGATTTACTAAAAGATGATATAGCGTTTACGATACTCGTACCTGTTGAATAAGGTGACTCACATAAATGTGGGCCACCTTATTTTTTAATCTTTTAAGATCATTGCTTGTAATGTTGCTGGGTCTTCTTTGGAAAGACCAATCAATACAATTGTGTATGTTTCATTCGGTCGGAACTGTGCTTTTGGCATTGGGAGGACAACTTGTTTTGTTCCAGCCTCTCTTACCTCTAAATCTACTGTCATTGGCATGATTCCTAAATAGTTCGTTGCCTGCTTGTAGGTGATGTTCGGAAAGACAACATCTCGATCTTTAACGGCAATATCCAATGTCCCAGTATCTGGCGATAAATGCAAAAAGCGTATTTTTGATTCATTTGGCGGCACTTCTGGTTGTGTAAGGTAGGGGAGCAAACGCATTTTTTTTACAGAGTCGATAATGGCTAGTGTATATGATTTTCCAGGGTCAATGGTAATCTTCTTATTGAGGACACTATCTACAGAATTTCCAGTTGGATAGATATCAATATGATGCTTTCCAGGCTTTAATGGTAAATAATTACTTGCAACTTTGAATGGAAGGTGTTTCACTTTCATTTGCCCATTAATATAAATGTCAACATCGGGGGCATCAGGTGAGGTGTGAAGGAATCTAACTTTCCCATCAACTCGTGTTTGCTGGGTGTTGCGCAGCAGGATCGCTTTATTCATGTATTTTAAATGTTTCAAATAATACTGCATGTGTAGGTTTGGGTTCGAATATTTAACATTGTGAGCTAATATATCGTACATCGCGGCCCTTTGAAGATAATCCGAATGATTTCCATTTTCAGACATACCCATCGCTCCTTTCTCGTTCTTTATAACTTAATTTATTCATGCATGTTTAGGTAGGTGTCTATTTTGGGAGTTTTTGTTTACAAATGGATATTAATAACATATACTTAATACAAATATGTCGGAAGGCGGGTGAAGTGTAATGGTAAATGAAAATACGTTAATTGTCGTTGATTTCAATATCGTTTGCACAGCCCGCAGGTTCACCCATTAGGGGAATCTATACCCATTTTTCCTTTGTGAAGTAAACCATGGGCTGTGTTGCCTATGTTTTTTTATTTTACAATTTTTGGAGGAATATGGATGAATTTACTAACATTTGGATTAACTGAAAAAATAAATAACGATTTCTTAACATTAAAACAAAGTGAAGAAATGATAATCGGCCGTGTTGCCTTGGAACATAAGCATATGTATCGTGTCTGGACCGAGCATGGCGACTTGCTTTGTGAAGTGTCAGGAAAATTTAATTTTGAAGCATTAAGTCGTGAAGATTACCCTGCAGTTGGAGATTGGGTGATGTTAAAGCCACGGGCAGATGAAGGAAAAGGGACGATTTATACTGTAATGCCTCGGTTTAGCAAATTTTCACGGAAATCTGCTGGCAGAACCGCTGAAGAACAAATTGTTGCTGCGAACGTGGATACTGTCTTTCTTGTCAATTCACTCAATGATGACCTAAATTTAAGAAGAATCGAGCGCTATCTGCTGCTAACTTGGGAAAGTGGGGCAAATCCAGTTATTGTGTTGAGTAAAGCAGACCTTTGTGAAAATCTCGAGGAAAAGCTGGTGGAAGTTGAAGCAATCGCATTTGGCGGAGTGCCGGTTATTCCAATTAGTGCAGAGCAGATGAGTGGAATCGATCAGCTTGCTCCATACTTACAGCCTGGAAAAACGGTCGCTTTGTTAGGATCGTCAGGAGTGGGAAAGTCGACCTTAACCAATCGGTTATTAGGTGATGAGAAAATGGCCGTAAAAGAAATTCGTGAAGGTGATGACAAAGGGCGCCACACCACTACCCATCGCGAACTGATTCAACTCCCAAATGGCAGCGTGTTAATTGACACCCCAGGAATGCGCGAATTGCAGCTGTGGGAAAGTTCAGAGGGTTTAACAGAAACGTTCTCCGATATCGATGAATTGGCAGAAAACTGCAGATTCAGAGATTGCAAACATATTGATGAGCCTGGCTGTGCCGTCGTTTTGGCGATTGAAGAAGGCACGCTCCCAGCTGGACGGCTAACTAGCTATAATAAGCTGCAAAAAGAACTTGCCTATATCGAAAGAAAAGCCGACAAACGTGCCCAAACTGAAGAACAGAAAAAATGGAAGAACATTGCGAAACAAATGAAAAATAAAAAGAAAATTAAATAGATGAAGGTGTAGCCGAACCCGGAGACGTGGTTCGGCTTTTTCAGTCAGCAAATTGTATTTCTTTAAAAAGATTCGGTATACTCATACTCAGAAGCAAGTAAATTCTAAAGGGGTGGGAACGTGGAAGAAAAAGCTACATTTGCTGGAGGCTGTTTTTGGTGTATGGTGAAACCATTTGATGAGCAGCCAGGAATCATTAGTGTCATTTCTGGATATACAGGCGGTCACGTCGAGAATCCTACATATGAGCAGGTTTGTTCTGAATCAACGGGGCATTATGAAGCTGTCCAAATTACTTTTAATCCCGAAATTTTTCCATATGAAAGACTACTTGAGCTCTATTGGCAGCAAATTGATCCAACCGATCCGGGTGGTCAATTCTACGACAGAGGCCAGTCTTATCAAACAGCGATATTTTATCATAATGAAAAACAGAAAGAGCTTGCGGAACAATCAAAACAGACTCTTCAAGGTAGCGGGCGCTTTACTAAACCCGTTGTAACGCCAATTTTACCAGCGAAAACGTTCTATCCAGCGGAAGAATATCATCAGCATTACTATAAGAAGAATCAAGCTCATTATGAAAGATACCATATCGGTTCAGGGAGAGCAGGATATATTAAAGCACACTGGGAGGAGAAAAATGAAAAATAAAGAACAATTAAAAAAAGAATTATCACCAGTCCAATATGAAGTAACCCAAAATAATGGCACCGAGCCGCCGTTTCGGAATGAATACTGGAATGAAACGAGAGACGGGATATATGTAGACCTCGTTTCTGGAAAGCCGCTGTTTAGTTCTCTTGATAAGTTTGACGCTGGCTGTGGCTGGCCGAGTTTCACCAAGCCGATTGTCGAGGAAGAAGTTCTAGAAAAAGAAGATAGAAGCCATTTTATGGTTCGGACGGAAGTGAGGAGTAAGACAGCGGACTCCCATTTAGGCCACGTTTTTAATGATGGTCCTGATCCAACAGGTTTACGGTACTGTATTAATTCTGCAGCCTTACGGTTTATTCCGATAGAAAAGCTTGAAGAGGAAGGCTACGGAGCATATAAAAAGCTATTTGACGAAGAATAAAAGCCGCGATTCGCGGCTTTTTCTATTTGCTATTTACTTTTGAGGTGGAGGTCATGCCACCAGATAAGATAAATTTCATTGCATCTTCAGGCTTAACATCAATAATTTCTACTTGCTCCTTCGGAATTAAAAAAGTAAAACCAGCAACCTGAAAAGTTTGCGGTATATAGACAGCTACATGATCCTTTAGCGGACTGTAGAAATTCTCCAACTGTTCAGATGTAACAAACCCCATACTGCGCATTTCGGTACCAGGAATTACCACAAGTGCCACTTTCGAAAAAGATTTTTTCTCACCGAGGAAGGATTGGACTGTATCTTTAATAACGGAGTAGATGGTCTTTACAACAGGGATCTTTTCCAGCCACCGATCAATCAGTTTAACAATGCTCCCAGTAATGAATTTTGTTGACAACCAGCCGAGCAGAGTGATTAAAACAATCGTTGTCAGCAAACCAATACCAGGGATGTAATCATCCTTTAAGTAAGGTCTTAAAGTATTTCCTAGCAAACCATCGAGAAACAAAAAAGTTTTATAAATAACAAAGATTACTAGAATGATTGGGACAATAGTTAAAATACCGTTAACAAAGCTTTTCAATAAAGTTTTCAAAATATCACCCTCAGATTTTTATCATTGATTCTCATAATATAGGCGAATGCACAGACAGGTCAAGTACCTATATCATAAAGTAAAAGTGTTAACAACAAAAACTCGAAGGAGTGAATAGGTATGTACGGACATTATGGTCATGGTTTTGGGCAAGATTGCGGTGGATTAGGTTATGCTGCACCAGCAGTAGGAGGATGTGGTTTTGGCTATGCAGCACCAGCAGTCGGAGGATGCGGATTTGGTTATGGTACCGGCACTTTCGTATTAATTGTAGTATTGTTTATTCTATTAATCATCATCGGTGCAAGTTGGTGCTAAACCCAAAAAGACTCAGGTGAAAAGCCTTGAGTCTTTTTTTTGTTATTTTCAAAAAAAGAGTAAAACACGAACATTTTTAATTAAAAATTGTTAATAGTTCGTTTCTATTGTTGACTGAAGGGTGAAACTCTGATATATTTACCAAGGGTTAAGTAAATACATACGTCTTGGAGGTTTTGGACAATGGAAAATAGATATGATGTTATAGTAGTGGGTGCAGGCCCAGCAGGAATATTTACCTGCTATGAACTTTCACTAAAAATGCCGAATGCAAAGGTGTTATTAGTGGATAAGGGGCATGATATTTATCGGAGAAATTGTCCAATTTTAGAAAATAAAATTGAAAAATGTCCCCCAGCAGCGGGAAAAAAAGAGTATGCAGGATGTCTGCCGGCTTGTTCGATCACCAGCGGCTTCGGCGGTGCTGGCGCTTATTCGGATGGAAAGTTTAATATTACAAGTGAATTCGGCGGTTGGATGACGGATTATCTACCTGATTCTCAAGTTGTCGATTTAATTAAATATGTGGATGAAATTAATTTAAGCCACGGTGCAACAGAAAGTATTACCGATCCGCTTACTGATAACGTGAAGGATATCGAGCGTCGAGCTTTTGCGGCTGGATTAAAATTGTTGCGCGCACAGGTCCGTCACCTTGGAACAGAGCAAAACTTAGAAATAATGAAAAGTATCTTTGAATACTTAAATGATAAAGTGGAACTGTCTTTTAAAACAGAAGTGGATGATCTTATTACTGAGAGAACATCAGATGGACACACCATTAAGGGAATTAAGCTAAAAGGTGGACAAGAACTTTTTGCCGACAAAGTAGTCATTACCCCAGGTAGAGATGGCTCAAAATGGTTAACTGAAATTCTGAAGGCCCGCCGTCTGAAAATGACTAGTAATCAAGTTGATATCGGTGTACGAGTGGAGACTTCTGACATTGTTATGAAGGAAATCAATGATAATTTGTATGAAGGAAAATTTGTATTCAATACATCCGTAGGAACAAGAGTACGGACGTTTTGCAGCAATCCTTCTGGACATGTTGTCGTTGAAAATCATTCTGGTATCATGCTTGCCAATGGCCATGCTTACAAGGACCCGAAGCTAGGAAGCCCAAATACGAACTTCGCCTTATTGGTATCACATACATTTTCAGAACCTTTTGATAAGCCAAACGAATATGCTCACGAGGTATCACGTCTTGCAAACAGCCTTTCAAATGGAGGCTTAATCGTGCAAAAGTATGGAGATATTTTAAAAGGCAGACGTTCAACTGAAAGAAGGATTAAAGAGGGATTCATCGAGCCAACATTAAAAGAGGCTGTTCCAGGTGACCTTGGTCTAGTTCTTCCATATAATACGCTTAAAAGTTTAATTGAAATGACAGAGGCATTGAATCAGATTTCACCAGGATTAGCTTCAGAGCACACATTGTTCTACGGAGTTGAAGCAAAATTCTACTCTGCCAGACCGAAACTTAATGACCGTTTTGAATCTGAAATCAGCGGCTTGTATGTCGGCGGTGACGGCGCAGGAATCACACGCGGTCTTGCACAAGCAAGTGCATGCGGGGTCTGGATTGCAAGAGATATCATTAAAAAAACAACACCAGATCGTAAAAAAGAAGTAGTCATGGCATAACCCGCTAAAATTAGCGGGTTTGTTTTTTGAAGAAGGCAGATTTGGGGAGAACCGGATATATCTCCGATCCGCCTTACCGTATTGCACGCTGAACACTTCAAAACACTACCCTTAATCTGATAAACTATCTAAAAAAGGAGGTTTCACACTTATTATGCTGCCTAACCGATTATCTCCTGGGGATGAAATCAGAGTGATTGCGCCGTCAACGAGTATGGCGCTTGTAAAAGGAAAGCAAGTGGAAATCGCGACTCAACGGTTGAACCAATTAGGATTCACTGTCACTTTTGGTAAACATGTCGATGACCATGATGAATTTTTCACGACTTCAATTGAACAAAGGATTGAAGATTTACACGATGCGTTCAAAGACCCGAACGTAAAAGGGATTTTAACTGCCCTCGGTGGCTATCACGCAAACCAGTTGTTAACCCATATTGATTACAACCTTATCCAATCAAATCCTAAAGTTTTTTGCGGATATAGTGACATTACCGCATTAGGTGCAGCCATCTATAAAAAAACGGGTTTAATTACCTACTCCGGACCGTTCTTTTCAACGTTTGGTGTTAAATATGGTTTAGATTACACCATTCAATCTTTTTTAGAAGCTGTTACGAATGATGCACCATATGAGGTGAGTCCGTCCGCTACATGGAGTGATGATAAGTGGTACCTTGACCAAGAGGAAAGAACCTTTGTGGAGCAGGACAACTATATGGTCATCCATGAAGGTGAGGCAGAGGGAACACTGATTGGTGGAAACTTAAGTACGTTACACCTCCTACAGGGAACGGATTACATGCCTTCACTCAAGGATTCGATTCTTTTTATCGAGGAAGATGATGAAGCGCATATACATTCCTTCGACCGGGTTTTACAGTCAATCCTACAGTTACCTGATGCAAAAGGAATAAAGGGGATACTTATTGGGAGATTTCAAAAAGACTCAAACGTAACTGAAACAGCGATCAAAAGAGTCATCGAAACAAAAAAGGAACTGAATCATATACCGGTAATTGCAAACGTTAATTTCGGACATGTGCAGCCGCTGGCGACGATTCCGATGGGAGCAAGAGCATCAATTTCAGGAAATGGTACAACGACTGAAATTACAATCTACTCATGAAGAAAAGAAATTTTTAAACTTAGTTTACTGTCCAGCGCAAGCGGCCCTAACGGCTAGTGTCCTTCGCTCTCCNNTTTCCTTTATCTCAGTTGCTCCAGGCCATACGCCGCTGACCAGGGCGCTTCTGCTTTTCTTATCCTATCGTAACCTTCTCTTTAGGGAAATGGATCTTTTCCTGACTAGTATCTTTGCCTCTTAAAATCAGTAAACACGTAACAATCCCGACCCTTCCGATAAACATCAGAAGGATGATCAAGATTTTCCCAAAGGTTGTTAACATAGGTGTTAAGCCCATCGATAAGCCATTGGTACCAAACGCAGAAGTAACTTCAAAAATAACTTGAATAAGGGTACCATCTTCCGTAATTGAGAGAATTAATATCGAAACTAAGCATAGAGTAGCTGCTGTCGAAACCACGATAAAGGATTTTATTATATCCTGGCTATGGAGTTCTCTTCTAAAAATTTTAATAGAGCCTTTTCCGCGTGCATAAAAGAATATGGCGAGCAAAACAATTGCGAACGTTGTAGTCCGAATTCCACCCGAGGCACTGCTTGGAGAACCACCGATAAACATCAATATTGACATAAATAGCTGATTACTTGTGGTAAAATCATTTAAATCCATTGTTGCCAACCCAGCACTTTTGGTGGTGGTAGAATTAAATAGAGAATAGAAAAGTACTTCATGCCATGATTTATCAGCAAAAAAGTGATAGCTATCTAGTAAATAAATAATAATTCCACCAACTAAGGTTAAGATAACAAATGTTGCAGTTGTCAATTTCGTAAATAAAGTGAAATGATACCTTCGCTTAACCTTCAGACTTAAAAAGAATTCATACACCTCGACAATCACAGGAAAGCCGATTGCTCCAATAATCATTAATAAAATTACCACCGTTTGTACAAAGTAGTCGTTGCTAAACGGAATTAAAGATCCCCCTGTAATATCAAATCCAGCATTCGTGGTAGCACTAATGGAGCCGAAAAATCCATGCTTAAAAGCTGATAAGGGGCTGTCAAAGTATTTTAAAAAGCGTAATCCTAAAATAATGCCCCCAATGATTTCAAATGAAATGATGATAATAAAAATCCGCTTTGCCAGCTGGACTAATCCAGATAAATTGGATTGATTTTGGTCCACCATGATTAGTTGGCGTTCCTTTAATCCTACTTTTTTCCCGATCATGATCCATAGGAAGGTACTAAGTGACATTACACCTAATCCGCCTAATTGAAGAATAAAACATAAGAGAACTATTCCGAAATTATTAAATGTATCTTTTAATGAGATTGTACTTAGACCTGTTACACTTACTGCACTTGCCGATGTAAATAAAGCATCGATAAAACTAAGTGATGCATTTTCTTTATGAGCTAAAGGTATTTTCAGGAGTAAAGTAGAAATGATTAATGCAGATAGGTAAAAAATAACGATTAATTGAATCGTTGATAGTTCTTTCTTTTTTAATGAATGCTTTCTTGTAATATTCATTTGATCCATCCTTATGTAAATCTACATGTAATTTTATAGTAACTGTCGGTAAAAGTAAAAGATAGTTTTCTTGCGAAAATTTTCTAACGACTTAAGGCATAATCAACAGAGAACGAATTACTTTAATTAAGATGAAAGTATTAAAAACCTCGCTCATACAATGAACTAAAAGGGGAAGTGGTGTCAGGTTGGAACGTTCGTTTCTTATAAAACCATTACTCGATGAAACCTTGCCGATGATTGACCATGGTAAAGGGATTTATTTGTATGATAGCGAAGGTAAAAAATATCTTGATGGTTCCTCTGGTGCTGTAACCGCTAACATTGGCCATGGCGTTTCAGAAATTATCGAGGCGATGGAGGAGCAGGCGAAAAAAGTCTCGTTTGTGTATCGTTCGCAATTTACGAGTGCAAGTGCTGAGAAGCTGGCAAAAAAGATTGCAGAAATTACTCCAGGGGAGCTTAATTGGTGCTTTTTTGTTAACAGTGGTTCTGAAGCGGTAGAAACGGCTATGAAAATGGCCATCCAATATTGGCAAGAAAAAGGAATTCAAACAAAAACGAAAGTGTTATCCAGATGGGTCAGCTATCATGGTATTACTCTAGGAGCACTTTCGTTGTCCGGACATACCGGGAGAAGAGCACGATTTGTTCCGTTGCTTGAGGATTTCCCAGTCATCAATCCCCCTTACTGCTACCGCTGCCCTTATGGTCTCGAGTCACCCTCCTGCGGTCAGCTTTGTGCACAGGAACTTGAACAGGCGATTAAACGAATCGGTGCTGACCATATTGCCGCCTTTATTGCAGAACCAGTCATCGGTGCAGCGGGCGGCGCGATTGCTCCCCCTAAGGATTATTTTAAAGTCATTAAAAGGATCTGTGATGATCACGATATTCTATTTATAGCGGATGAGGTAATGACAGGTTTTGGGCGAACAGGATCGATGCTGGCAATGGAACAGTATGATGTTATTCCTGATATCGTGGCTTTAGGGAAAGGGATGGGTGCAGGGTATGCCCCGATTGCAGCTGCAGTTGCAAGTGAAAAGGTAATTGAACCGATTTTAGCGGGAACAAAAGTAGTTATGAGCGGACATACCTTAAGTGCCAACCCGCAATCCTGTGCCGTTTCTCTGGCGGTACTTGAATATCTGGAAAAAAACAAGATTGTCAGTCATGTAGACTCCAAAGGGGAATACCTCAAGAACATGTTACTTCAATTAAAGAATCAGTTTTCCTTTATCGGTGATATTCGTGGGAAGGGTTTATTGCTAGGAATTGAATTTGTTGAAGACACAGCCACGAAAACTCCCTTTCCAAGAAAAGCGCTTGTTACCCAAAGAATGATTGCTATTGCAAAAGAAAATGGACTGCTCATTTATCCAGCTGGAGCTGGTCTTGATGGTGTCAATGGTGACGCCATCATTATCTCACCGCCATTGACGATCACAAAAGATGAAATTAAGGAATTGGTATCATTATTGGCAAAATCGTTTGAAGTGTTTTCAAAGCAACTGAAATCCGACGATTGATGGGTGGTGTATGGATGGAAAATCCTTTTGGGAAAATTACAACCTTAGAGATGGTTTTAGACTTATTTTATGATGGGATGACATTAATGTTTGGGGGATTTGGCGGTGTAGGTTCCCCGCCAACCCTCATCGATGGAATTCTCGAAAAAGGAGTCCGGAATTTGACGTTGATTGGGAATGACACCGGATTTCCTCATATTGGTATTGGGAAACTAGTTAGTCAGGAAAGGGCCATTAAGGTGGTTGCTTCACATATTGGTTCTAATCCCATTGCCGGCAAGCTTATGCATGAAGGCAAGCTTGAAGTGGAATTTTCGCCACAAGGGATACTAGCTGAACGGATTCGTGCTGGCGGTGTCGGTCTCCCCGCGATTCTATCAGATATAGGAATTGCTAATGAATTAGTTTCGAAGAATAAGCCGCACTTTCTCCTCAATGGTACCGACTACCTTATTGAAACAGCCTTAACAGCAGATGTTTCCATTGTATATGCTAAAAAAGCTGACCCCTACGGAAATTTAATCTATGATAAAAGCGCTCGGAATACGAATCCACTTGTTGCTATGGCAGGGGATATCACGATTGCAGAGGTAGAGAAAATCGTCCCTTTGGGTAGCCTCGGCCCAGATGAGATTATCACCCCTGGTGTGTTCGTTGATCATATCATCCCTTCGAAGGGAGTGAACTGGAAATGGGCTTGGGAGTAGACTTTCGCAACAGAATAGCAAGAAGAGCATCAGAAGAAATTTACAATGGAATGGTGGTCAACCTTGGTATTGGTATTCCATCTTTGGTTCCTAATCATTTACCAAAAGACATGATGGTCATGTTCCATGCTGAAAATGGGATAACCGGTATGGGAGCAACTCCTGAGAAAGGGCAGGAAGATGAGAATCTCTGTAATGCTGGTGGTTTTCCAGTCACCTTGAACCAAGGGGGTTCTTACTGTGATAGTGCGATTTCTTTTGGAATGATCCGTAGAGGCAGGGTTGATATCACGATTTTGGGATCGCTGCAAGTGAGTCAGCAGGGGGACTTGGCCAACTGGATCGTTCCTGGGAAAAAGGTTCCTGGTATGGGTGGTGCGATGGAGCTGGCTCAGAAAGCGAAAAAAGTAATTGTATTAATGAATCATTGTGATAAGGCAGGTAATCCCAAAATTGTTACGAACTGCACGTTACCGTTAACTTCCTCCGCCTGTGTTGACATGATTATAACCGAGTTAGCGATTTTCACGGTAACGACAGAGGGATTACGGTTAACAGAGCTGTTTGAACCCTATGATTTGCGTGATGTTATCAACAAAACAGATTGTGAGTTTACGATAAGCGATAATGTCCGAAAGATAATCTATTAATCTCAACCATTTTTCTAAAGAGGGAGTGAATTTGTTGAGTAACCAGGAAGAAGCGATCAAACAATGGCTGAAGGACAATCGTGCGAGAGGAACAAGATTTTTACAAATACTCGTCCAGGAAAATAGTATCAGAGGTAATGAGAGCAGTGCACAGGCAGTCATTATCGAAAAGTGCCGGCAGTTAGGATTGAATCTTGATATTTGGGAAATCGATAGGGATGAAATCAAGAACCATGAGGCGTTCTGCTGTGATCGGGACAGCTTTGAAGGGAATCCAAATGTCGTTGCCGTGTTAAAAGGGGCTGGCGGCGGAAAATCAATCATTCTAAATGGCCATATCGATGTTGTTCCTGTGGGTGATGAGAAGAACTGGACACACGACCCTTTTAGTGGTCAAATTGAGTGCGGAAAACTATACGGACGTGGGAGCACAGATATGAAAGGGGGAACAGCCGCACTAATCATGGCAATCGAGTCTTTAATAGCAACGGGGACGAAGCTTAAAGGGGATGTTATTTTTCAAAGTGTAATCGAAGAAGAGAGCGGTGGCGCCGGTACACTTGCAGCGGTATTAAGAGGCTATCATGCAGACGGAGCAATCATCCCTGAACCTACTGGTATGAAAATCTTTCCAAAGCAGCAAGGTTCCATGTGGTTTAGAGTTCGTGTGAAGGGAAGGGCAGCTCACGGCGGCACTCGATATGAGGGAGTTAGTGCCATCGAAAAAGCAGTTGTAGTGATACAAAAGCTGCAACAATTAGAAAAGAATCGCAATATTAAAATCACCGATCCATTATTTAATAATATTCCCATTCCAATCCCGATAAATATTGGAAAAATAAACGGTGGTGAATGGCCGTCCTCCGTTCCAGATTTGGTTGTAATCGAAGGAAGAATGGGTGTTTCACCAGAAGAAACGATTACAGCTGCTCAAGCGGAAATGGCCGCGGTTCTAAATGAACTCAATGTGCAGGATAAGTGGTTCCAAGCTAATCCGCTTGAGATTGAATGGTTTGGGGGGAGATGGCTTCCAGGTAATCTTGAAGTGGACCATCCATTAATGAAGATACTTTCAAATAGTTTTGAAAAAGTAAAGGGTGAAGCACCGGTCATTGAAGCAAGTCCGTGGGGGACCGATGGCGGAATTCTATCAAACATCGGGAATACACCAGTCGTTGTTTTTGGACCGGGTATTACAGCTGCTGCACATGATGCGGACGAACACATTATTCTTGAGGATTTGTTTGCAGCCAGCAAGATTATTGCGTTAACGATACTGAAATGGTGTGAAGTGTGTGATTAGATCCACTATAAGTATGGAAAGAAAAAAATGTCTGGCTGTTTTCCAGTCAGGCATTTTTTTCAAGGGAAAGGAGACTGTAAATGTTGAACCAAACTGCCTCCATCATATATATAGAAGAAAGTAACTTCTTCCTAGAAGTTTATCTGGACCCCTTTAATAAAAGAATACGAGTAGATGATTACCGTGGCAATACGAAGTTTGTCCTAGAAAAAGCAGAAGAGCTCGCCCGCCAGCATCAAGCAGAAAAGTTAATCATGAAAGCACGAACCGAGGATAATTTACAAATCTATGAACGAGGGCTGCAGCCTGAAGCTGTTGTTGACCGGTATTTTCTCGGTTCGGACGCTCATTTTTATTCGAAGTTTTATACCGTGGAACGAAAGAAAAATGATCATTGGATTACCGAAGATGGGATGATTCAAAGTATCTATCAATTAGACATAGCAAGCGGGAAACCGTTTCCGCCAAAGGAGTATGAATTAAAGAAGGCGGATAAAACATGCGCAGAGGAGCTTGCTGGCTTGTACCGTCAAGTGTTTCAAATTTATCCCACTCCATTAAATGAACCTGAATATGTAAAAAAAACAATGGAAGAAGGGACTATTTACTATGTTTACTTTCATCAGGGGAAAATCGTCAGTGCTGCATCGGCAGAAGTAAATTCTTTTTATAAAAATGCAGAATTAACGGATTGCGCTACCTTAAAGGAACATCGGAAATATGGGTTGATGAAAATAATCCTCCGTGAGCTTGAGGGGGAACTGAAAAGGCTAGGTATTTATTGCGCTTACTCGATTGCCAGAAGTTTATCCTTTGGAATGAATGCGGTGTTGTTTCAACTAGGATATAAATATCGGGGTCGATTAATGAATAATTGCTACATCTATGACAAGCTAGAAAATATGAATATGTGGGTAAAGAATCTGGCAGCCTGCTAAAAATCCAGCAATAGGTGCCGAATTTTTGGCATGACAAAAAGAGGTGAAATAAGAGATGGTCCAACTAAATGTGCTAACGCAGGAAGTTCTTTCAGCCATTTTAAAAACCATTGATGAAGGCATCCATGTGGTCAATACAGAAGGAAGAACGATTTTTTATAATGAGGTAGCGGCACGGCATGATGGCATGGATGTAAAGGAAGTACAGGGTAAGTATCTTTTGGATGCCTTTCCCTCTTTATCAAAAAATTCTAGCACCCTGCTCCGGGTGATTAAATCAGGCAAGCCGATTTATAATCAAACACAGGTTTATGTAAATATTCATGGATCACGCATAGATACCATAAATACGACACTTCCGATTTTTTTAGATAAAGAGATTATTGGTGCGGTTGAGATAGCCAAAGATTATTCGCGGATGAAGCAATTAGCTGAAAGCCTATTAGATTTAC
Source organism: Neobacillus niacini (assembly GCF_036961885.1). GTDB lineage: Bacteria > Bacillota > Bacilli > Bacillales > Cytobacillaceae > Neobacillus > Neobacillus niacini_H. Next base: position 227,295 of record NZ_JBALNQ010000029.1, read on the forward strand.
AAAAAAATGTGAGTAAAGGCACAAAAAAAAAGGTGCCCAAAAACGTTACCTACACGCTAGATGACTTAAAGAGTGTTAATCAGGTTTTCATCAGCATGAAGGACGAGGCTAGAAAGCTGGCTAAATCAGATTCACCGATTCTTGTATACGGAGAAAGCGGGACGGGAAAAGAATTGTTTGTGCAAGGAATTCATCATGCTTCCCATCGTGGAGATGGTCCGTTTATTGCCCAAAACTGTGCAGCCATTCCAGAAACACTGCTCGAAAGTATCCTTTTTGGCACCGCGAAAGGGAGCTATACGGGTGCTGTTGAGAGAAAAGGACTGTTGGAACTGGCCGATGGTGGGACGCTGTTTCTCGATGAACTTCATACGATGCCGATTGAGCTCCAGGCTAAGTTATTACGAGTTTTAGAGGATGGGTTGGTTCGAAGGGTTGGTAGTGCGCAAAATATTTCTGTTGATGTTCGTGTGATCGCTGCTATGAATATCCACCCAAATCATGCGGTTGAAAACCAAAAGCTTCGCTCTGACTTGTACTATCGCCTCAATGTGTTTACCTTTTCGCTGCTGCCGATTCGGGAACGAAAAGAGGATATCGTATTTTTGACGGAGTACTTTATTCGATTTTTTAATAAGAAATTACAAAAAGCAGTAAAAGGACTCGATCAGAAAGTAGCAAGTTTTTTTATGAGTCATCCATGGCCAGGAAATGTCAGGGAACTAAAACATACCATTGAGTATATGATGAACGTGTGTGCTGATGACGTACTTCAAATGAATGATTTGCCAATAATGATGCGTCAGCAGGCTGTTAGTAATGGAAATAGTGATAAGAGTCTTTCCTTAAGAAAAAATGTAGAAGCGCTTGAAAGTCAAATCATTGCCGATGCACTTGCTATGTCAAATGGAAATATCAATCAAGCGGCCAAGCTGTTGGAGATTCCTAGACAAACCCTGCAATATAAACTTAAAAAGAACAGGGAATAGCTGCCGATTTATCGGCGTTTTTTTTTTGCGTACCGAATAAAAATGATAACCTTACCTGGACTATCTGCAATGGCATAATTCTTGCATAATATTTAGGTAATGCGGGGTAAGGAGGAATTTTACATGAAACAGACATTATACAAGCCGAGTAGGCATTGGAAAGATATAGAGCTATGGAAAGATGTAACGGAAGAGCAGTGGAATGATTGGCTCTGGCAGCTTACGAACACCATTCGCACTCTGGATGATTTAAAAAAGGTGATAAATTTAACTCCAGATGAAGAAGAAGGAGTTCGAATCTCAACAAAAACCATTCCCTTAAATATAACACCATATTATGCTTCGCTCATGAACCCTGATGATCCACGTTGCCCAATACGGATGCAGTCTGTCCCCATTTCTAAAGAAATCCATAAAACCAAATATGATCTTGAAGACCCATTGTATGAAGATGAAGACTCCCCAGTTCCTGGATTAACACACCGTTATCCAGATCGAGTACTTTTTCTCGTTACCAATCAATGTTCGATGTATTGCCGTTACTGTACAAGGAGACGTTTTTCAGGCCAAATTGGTATGGGGGTACCGAAGAAACAGTTAGATGCAGCCATTGGTTATATACGTCAAACTCCACAGGTACGGGATGTGTTAATTTCTGGGGGTGATGGGCTGCTCATTAATGATACGATCCTTGAATATATCTTAAAAAATCTCCGAGAAATCGACCATGTTGAAATTATTCGAATCGGAACAAGAGCACCAGTTGTATTTCCACAAAGAATTACCGAAAACCTCTGTAATATATTTAAAAAATATCACCCTATTTGGTTGAATACGCATTTTAATACATCCATTGAAATAACCGAGGAATCAAAAAAGGCCTGTGAAATGCTGGCGAATTCAGGCGTCCCAGTCGGAAATCAATCAGTTATCCTAGCCGGGATCAACGACAGTGTGCCGATTATGAAAAAGCTTATGCATGACCTTGTGAAAATTCGTGTTCGTCCTTATTATATTTATCAATGTGACCTTTCTGAAGGCATCGGCCATTTCCGGGCACCTGTTTCGAAGGGGCTTGAAATTATCGAAGGCTTGCGTGGTCATACGAGTGGCTATGCGGTACCAACTTTTGTGTTAGATGGACCGGGCGGTGGCGGGAAAATCGCGCTTCAGCCGAATTACTTAATTTCTCAAAGTCCTGAAAAAGTTGTCCTTCGGAATTTTGAAGGAGTGATTACTTCTTATCCAGAACCAGAGAATTACAACCCTGGCACTGCGGAGGGGTACTTTAAAGAGGTTTATCCTGATATGGAGGAAAAACGCTCAACTATTGGCGTTGCAGGAATCATGAATGACCAGCACTTTAATCTTGTGCCTGAGGGTTTAACACGATTAAATCGTCGTAAAGAATATCATCAGGATCCAAAGCATGCCTCACTTAAAGATAAACGAGGCAAGCGTGATGAGTTGAAGGAAAAGAAATTCCAGGCCCTACAGAACAAACCGTCCACTGTTAAAAATGGTCCAGATGCAAATCCAGAATCTAATGAATAGAGGGATGAATATGGGATTAAGCTGTGAGTGGTGTGGCAGTGAGGCGAAAAACGGTGAGAATAATGTCTATTGGGAGCTCCCAGACGGCACTAGAGCCATTCAGATTACAGAAGCCCCTGCTGTAGTTTGTGATACGTGTGGGATGGAATATCAAACAGATGAGGTAACGAAAGAAATTGAAGATCAATTATTTTTAGTAGATACAAAGAAAATTCCTAAAACTCTCAGCTATCAAGAGTTAATGGCACTTCCGAGGCTGTTGAAAAGAAATTATTTTGATTTTTCATCTTAAAATAATCCCCCTATCTGCTGATAGGGGGTTAATTGTTTATTCAGTTTGGATAGGGCTTGCTGCATTTTTTCTGGCCCGGAGAAATTTAACTAAATTTAATACAATCGTCTTCATTACCGCGTAGAAGGGGATTGCCAACACCATCCCAAGAACTCCTGCCAAATTTCCAGCAGCTAGTAAGATAATGATAATTGTTGCTGGATGTGTGTCCAAGCTTTTTCCTAGAATCAGCGGAGATAACACATTCCCTTCAATTTGCTGTGCAATAAGGATAACCACAACGACTAACAATGCTTTGGTAGGAGAATCAAATAAAGCCACGATGACCGCTGGTGCTCCACCAAGAATGGGACCGATATAAGGAATAATGTTGGTAAAGGCTACGATTAAGGCCATGACAAGTGCAAAGGGTAAGTCAATGATCAGGTAACCAATAAATGCCAGCGTTCCAACTGCTAATGCAACCGTAACTTGGCCCTGAATATAGGCTGATAGCGTGTCACCAGTCTCTTTTAAAATAGAAAGTCCTTCTTCTCTGTATGCATTCGGAAGAAATTTGGAAAGTGCAGCCGGAAACCTGTGACCATCTTTAAACATATAAAATAATAAAAATGGGACGGTGACGAGTACAATGGCAATATTGGTAATTACACCAAGAATATTGGTGATACTCCCAGTAATCGTGTTTGGGAGCGTATTAGCAAATTCAATCATTCTTTCTTGAACGGTCTCAAGGATATCCTTTTGTTCGTCCATTATCCATTTGAATTCAGAGGATTTAAAAATCTTATCAAAAAATTCCATCGTCTTGTCTGCATAAACCGGGAGTTCATTGGCTAGAGCGGTAAATTGTTTTGTTATCGCTGGTACTAAATTTCCGATCGCAAATACACAAATGCCGATAAATACAACATAAATAATGATGATCGATAAGAGTCTTGGCACCTTACGACGTTGCAGGAAATCAACAACAGGATTAAGTAAAAAATATAAAAAGCCTGTAATCAGAATGGGGAAAAAGATGGTTGAAAAAAAGATTCCGATTGGCTCAAATAAAAAGGAAATTTTAGTTGAGACCCAAATGATGGTTAAAATTAACAGGATCTGTATTAACCAGTATTGTAATTTTTTCTTTGGCAATGTAGGTACCTCTATTTCTAAATATATTTGGTAAAATTATATCAATTATAACTAAATTATACCAACATTCTTTAGGCGGGTTTTCAAATAAGACCCTAGACGTAGAAACATGCTTCCGTTATAGTATTTTTATCAAAACCAGAAAAGGCAGGCGCTACATATGATTAAATCATTTTATCACTTTTTAATGAAGTATAGGCACCCGGAACCTAAGGACGCTATCAGTGTGTTTGCGAATGATGCCTTTTTAGACCATAGCTTCCCAAAAACATCTGAAAATTACCATGCGATCAGTTCCTATCTAGAATTAAACGGTCACTACTTACAGTCAATGACAATCTTTGATGAAGCCTGGGAGCTTTATGTACTCTCGGAAAGTTAATGAAAATTTTATAAAATTCCTTTAAATCGTCTTATGCAAAAAGAGGCGATTTTTCTTTTTCTCCGTTGTGCGCGATACATAATGTGGTGCATATACTATTGTAATCAAAATTCACGGCTCATCATTGAGAGGATGGAGGATATGAATAGAAGGAACATACCGAAGTATAAGGTCGGTGATACGGTCGTGATAACGATGTATGGTACAGTTGGTAAAATAACAGATGTTAAGCTTCTAGACGGCAATTATGTATACGAAGTGAATAATAGTGATGGTCTTTTTGTTGAATCGGGACTTCAACTCCTTTCCGAATATGAAGGGGACTTGGTGGAACAAGAACAAATAGATATTGAATATAAATTCTTTTTTGGAGATTTAATTCAGGTTGCTGGATATGGTACGGATTTGTTTAAGATTGTTGGGTTTCGTACAGAAATTTGGCGCTACAAAGAAGATGCATGGGAAGATGTGATCTACGAACTTTCGCGAATTAGTGATGGGGAATGGCTAGAAGCGGGTGAAGAGGAAATGACACTTGTCGCTGATGCTGAGAGTGCGGATACATTTATTCAAAAATTAGGACTCCTCTACTTAGTTAATAATGAAGAAAAACAGCAGATAGCAGTGTCAAAAACACAAAACCTGATTAAAAAAGCAGAACTTGACGCAATCGAGCGGAAAAAGGAAAAGAAACAATTAATCGATAATTTACTCGATATCTACAATGATTACAAAATATTATATAAAATGTTCCACGATCAGGAGTATTTTCAAGTAATGCGTGTCATTCTAAGGAAATTGAAAAGTGTCGTAAATGACGATGGTAAAAGCCATGTCTAGCTTCTACCACTTGGATATCGTCCATAACAAATAAGTCACCAAAGGAATTCCGCCCCATTTTATTAGAAAAAATAGGCTGTTAGTTATCTTCTCAAAGGCTGTGATAATTTTTCCATCCTCCTGATTCACATCATCAAGAATAGCTTCAAATTTTGCTTGTAGATTTGACATACTATCACCTCATCGTTCATTTTATTCATCCTATGCTTGTCCAAAGAAAAAAAGACTTAATTATTCTTTTATTTTGTTCTCTATGTTTAAGCTGTAGAATATTTACCGATTCTTCTAGAAGTTAATAGCATGAAAGAGCATAATTCATCATACATTCTGTAAAAAGGGGGCGATGCTGTGAGAGAAATTGAAGTGTTTATTGATACGGAAGAGATTGCTGAATTTTTCTTTCATGAGCTGGTAAAAAGAGGATACGTTCCTACGGAAGAAGAGTTGGAAGAAATCGCTGACATTACCTTCGAGTATCTCATCGAGAAAAGTATTATCGACGAGGAAGTAGAAGATGAATAGGTAAAATACCACGATACTTATTTCTTCTTTTAAATAAAATGTAACGAAAGACGAGCATTTGATTCTGCTCGCTTTTTGTTGTGAAAATTTTTTTGATATTTTGCTTGGATTGGTGAAACTTAAGCTTTTCTTTCACGTATTAAGAATGACAAATTGAATCCTGTTATGAGGATTGCGTAGAAGTAAAGTCAAATATAGAAAATTTATTGGAAAAATAGGGAGGAAATGATCATGTCTTTTTTTGACAAAGTATTTGCTAGTGTAGGGATTGGATCAGCTGCGGTTGACACCAAGCTAGAGAGAGATTCATATATGCCAGGTGAAACCGTTAAAGGTGTAGTAGAAATAAGAGGAGGAAAAGTAGAACAGCAAGTAGATGATATTTATTTAACATTAAATACTACCTATTTAAAAGAATCAGATGATAAAAAGTATAATGTAACAGCTGCTATCGATCGTTTCCGAATTACAAGTCCATTTGTTATTGGCAAAAATGAACGAAAAGAAATTCCGTTTTCCTTCCAGCTTCCACTAGACACACCGCTCTCAATCGGTAGGTCAAAAATTTGGGTAACGACAGGCTTAGATATTAAAAATGCGGTTGATCCTGGTGATAAAGACTATCTTCAGGTTATTCCAAACCAATTAATGAATGCTGTATTACATGCCGTCGACAGTCTTGGATTCCGTCTGCGTGAAGCGGATTGTGAACAAGCACCACGCCATTTACGCGGACGCTTGCCATTTGTTCAAGAATTTGAATATGTTCCGACTTCTGGTCCGTTTCGTGGAAGATTAGACGAACTAGAATTAGTATTCCGTCCAGCAGGAAATGGTGGTTTAGAATTATTGTTACAGGTTGATCGCCGCGCTCGAGGATTGGGTGGTTTATTTGCCGAAGCTGCTGGTATGGACGAAACAAACGTAAGATTAACTGTAACGAATGCAGATATTCCTAACTTACAACAGCAAATTCATAGCGTTATTCAAAGATTTTCTTAAAAAATAAGGAAGAATTTTTGAACTTAGTTTACTGTCCAGCGCAAGCGGCCCTAACGGCTAGTGTCCTTCGCTCTCCGCCCTACGATAAGTCAACATCGAATCGCCTCCGGCTCTTCGTGTTTCCTTTATCTCAGTTGGAGCGCTCCACAAGGAACGCTCCGGCAGCATAGACTTCGCACGAAGAAAAAGCGTTAGCTTTTTCGAGGAGGCCATACGCCGCTGACCAGGGCGCTTCCGCTTTTTTTTTTATCGACAAAAAAAGACGGTTTTCATAGAAGGATTCTACAACGTCCATCTCTAATTATTAAAGTAATAACTTTTATTTTAATGATTGGAGGGATAAGATGATCAAAGCGATAACCAAGAGAGGCAGTATTCAATATGATGTGACAATCTTTCAAACTCCAAAGTACAGAGAATACAAAGGATACAAACCCATTTATCGTACCTTTATTCCTGCTGGAAGTCATGAAAGTTGTTTAGAGAATACCTTTAGCCTTTTCAATGTAACCGATCGAATACCATCGAATTATCAAGGCAGATTTCTTTCCACCGGTGATATCATATTGATTGATGAAGGCCGCGGGGGACAGCATTACTATCAGCTGAAACCTGGTGGCTGGCAGCCGATAAATCGAATCCAAATAAGATGAATAAAAACCTAAGGAATCCATCCTTAGGTTTTTTATCGTCTTATCCTCTTTTCTTTCTTCCGCCAGCCGCACTATTTTCTTTTTCATGAGCCTCATGTTCTGCTGCGATGGCCTCGGCTGGAATATGATTATTTTTCTTTGGTCGATTTGTTTGTGCTCTATGCTTTTTTCCCATAATGTTATGAACCTCCTTTGGATAATCTAAAAATAGCTTCCCACAAATGAAAAATTTCATGACCTTTTCAGTGAAAGGTTTTTCAATCGAAAATGGTTATGATATATTGACTAGTGTGAAGGGAAAGACTTCACTTTAATTGATTGGAGGATTTTTAAAATGAGTGTACATATTGGTGCGAAGGAAAATGAAATTGCAGAGACAGTATTACTTCCTGGGGACCCGCTAAGGGCTAAATATATTGCAGAAACTTTTTTAGAGGATGCAAAATGCTATAACGAAGTAAGAAACATGTTTGGATACACTGGTACGTACAAAGGGAAAAGAATTTCTGTCCAAGGAACTGGAATGGGTGTTCCATCCATCTCCATCTATGTCAATGAATTAATGAACAGCTACAACGTCCAAAATCTTATTCGTGTAGGCACTTGCGGTGCCATTCAAAAGGATGTAAAAGTTCGTGATGTCATTTTGGCAATGACAAGTTCAACGGATTCGAACATGAATCGTCTTACGTTTGGCGGTGTTGACTTTGCTCCATGTGCAAACTTTGATTTACTTAAAAGGGCTTATGATGCAGGAATAGAAAAGGGTCTCAATTTAAAAGTTGGGAATATCTTCACAGCAGACTCGTTCTATAATGATAATGCTGACCTAGAGAAATGGGCAAAGTACCAAATCCTTGCTATCGAAATGGAAACGACTGCTTTATATACGTTAGCTGCCAAATTCAACCGCAGAGCACTATCGGTATTGACAGTAAGTGACCATATTTTAACAGGTGAGGAAACAACTGCTGAAGAACGACAATTAACATTTAACGATATGATTGAAGTGGCATTGGAAGCAGCAACAAAAGAATAATAGTGATTTAACCTCTTTCATGATGTGAAAGAGGTTTTCTAATTGACGATTTTGGGAAAAATAGATATAGTGCAAAAAGGAAGAAGAAAGATAGATAGGTGAGAATAATGGGTTGGAAAAATTTATTATTGATTGGTACAATGACCATTCTAGTTAGCGGATGCAGTCAAATAAATTCACTTTTAAACAAGCTGCCATTCATAGCGGATGATTCTAGTAATAACAACAAGAACCAACAAACGAAGGATGATGACTCTCCTATAAATGACCCACTTAGTTTAGAATCCATTTTTTTCAATGAAATAAAGGAAGTAGACGGTAAAAATGTGATTCAAAATTCTGCAAATGTCATGGCTTTGGTAAACAAAGAATTTTACCTGCCAGCAGATTACATTCCTGGAGATCTCGTTAGACCAAATGTTGCGTTTTCTTTTGGTGATGTGGAAACTGAAAAGAGCTTGCTGAGAAAGGAAGCTGCTCTAGCCTTAGAGAAAATGTTCTCCGAAGCTGCTACTAATGGAATAGAACTGTATGCCATTTCTGGTTACCGCTCTTTTAGCCGACAACAATCGTTGTTTAATGCTGAAATTGACAGAGTAGGAATTGAAAAGGCAGAGCAGGCTGTAGCAATCCCAGGTGCAAGTGAGCATCAATCCGGGCTAGCAATGGATATTTCAAGCCAATCGAATAAGTTTTATCTAAATGAAGCTTTTGAAAATACCCCAGAAGGTAAATGGCTTAAAGATCAAGCTCATCGCTTTGGATTTGTTCTGCGATACCCAAAAGAGAAAATAGACATTACCAATTATATGTATGAGCCTTGGCATTACCGTTATGTAGGGGTGAAAGCTGCAACGATTATGTACAAGCATAACTGGACGTTAGAGGAATATTTTAATGAAGTTAAGAAAATGTAGATAGTGATTTGCCGGCACGCCTGCCATGGATGTGCCGCTTTTATTTTATTGTTATTTTTTCAGAAAAGATGTTATTCTAATCACTAAGGGCTATTTCTACATATTATTTTTTGAACAATGAAAGTGGTGAAGGTGAAGACAATGGATGAACAAAATGTTGAGCAAGAAAATCTTGAACAAGCACATGAAACGGATAAAAAATCTGGGTATATACAAATTAAGAAATTTCATTTTATATTGATTGTGTTTTTCCTTGTAATCCTGTCTACAGGAATAACTGGGTTTGCCCTATCATTCGGTGATGAGAAAGTCATAACTGTTGGTACTGACAGGGCAGAATTTGATAAACTTTACACGGCCTATGATACACTTAAAAGTGGATATTATGAAAAGCTTGACGAGAAAAAACTGATCAATGGGGCGATTGATGGAATGGTGAAAGCCCTTGACGATCCTTATACAGACTATATGAGCCTGGAGGAAGCAGCACAATTCCATAGCTCCATTGACTCATCCTTCCAAGGAATTGGTGCTGAAATTCAAGAAAAAGACGGACATATTATGATTGTTTCTCCTATTAAAGGATCTCCTGCTGAAAAAGCTGGGTTGAAACCGAATGATATCATTATGTCGGTAGATGGAAAAAGTATCCAGGGGATGAAATCAACAGAAGCTGTAGCACTTATTCGTGGTAAAAAAGGAACAAAGGTCGAATTGACTATCCAACGACCTGGAACGGACGCACCGGTGAAGGTTCCGATTATCCGTGATGATATTCCGATTGAAACCGTTTATGGAGAGATGGTTGGCGAGGGAATCGCTAAGGTGCAAATTACTAGTTTTTCAAAAAATACACCGAAAGAACTTACAGACAAGTTAAATGAACTTCAGAAACAGGGAATGCAAGGGTTAGTTTTGGATTTGCGCCAAAACCCAGGTGGATTATTGGATGAAGCCATTAACATTTCCAGTTTGTTTGTTCCAAAAGGGAAACTGATCTTAAAAGTAGAAGACAGGAATGGAAAGATAAAGGAATATCCTTCACAAAATGATGGAAATCCCGATTTTCCTTTGGTCGTGTTAATTGATAAAGGTAGTGCAAGTGCTTCTGAAATACTTGCAGGCGCTGTAAGTGAATCTGCAGGGGTAAAGCTAGTAGGTGAGAATTCCTTTGGTAAAGGAACAGTCCAAACCGCCAAGGATTTCCCTGATAACTCAAATATCAAATTTACAACAGCTAAATGGCTGACACCAAATGGAAATTGGATTCATAAAAAAGGAATCAAGCCAGACTTTGAAGTGCCGCTTCCTTCATATGCAACATTACCGATTATTAATCCTGAAAAAGAACTTAAGCTATCAAGCTCATCAGCTGAGGTTGAAACGGCACAGAAAATGTTAAAAGCAATCGGTTATGACCCAGGCCGTGAGGACGGATTCTTTGATGAGAAAACACAAGAGGCGGTTAGCAACTTTCAAACAGCCAATAATCTTCCTGCTGACGGAGTGTTAAAAGGAGAGTCTACTTTTAAACTAATGGAGAAAATCAGGGAATTGATAGAAACAAATGATACCCAGCTTCAAAAAGCAATTGAAGTCTTAAAAGAAGAAATGAAATAAGGAAGAAGCCTGAAACCTAGTGGTTCAGGCTTTTTTTCCACGTGTATTATCAAAGGAAAGAGGTAGAAAAAATGGTCAATACCGAAGTTTATATATTATCAGGATTTTTAGGAAGTGGAAAAACGACCCTTTTGAAACGCTTACTCGAAAATGAACGGTTATTAGGCAGAAAAACGGCTGTGATGATGAATGAGTTAGGAAAGGTCTCAATTGATTCTGATGTCGCACGTGATGAAGAGGTTTCTTTAAAGGAACTATTAGGCGGCTGTATCTGCTGTTCGATACAGGACAAGCTTGAGGCACAGCTGCAGGGTCTACTTTTAAATGAAAAACCAGAGGTAATTTACATTGAAACCACTGGTGCAGCACATCCTGTTGAAGTCCTTGACGCCATCCTCTCGCCAAACTTTGCCGATCAATTTACAATCAAAGGGATTGTAACGACAGTAGATGGGTTAAGATGGAGAGATCGCAAGGCGCTCAGTCCACAGCTGCAGCAATTACTACTTGAGCAGGTCAGACATGCTGACTTTATTCTTATTAATAAAATGGATGAGCTATCAGCATCCGAACAAGCCAAAATAATTTTCGAAATACAGGGTATCAATGCCATGGCCCGCTGTTTGTTAACGAATTACTCACAAGTTTCCCTTGATGAATTAAGAAAACTTACTTTATCATTTTTAAAACAATCGAATTCAAATTCTACTCAGAAAGCACTTAATTTAACTACTTTTGTCTATCAATTCCAGGGACCTATTAGCCATTCTGAGTTTGAAGATTTCTTGAAGGGGTTATCTGAGAAAATTTACCGAGTCAAAGGTTATATTAAATTTGATGATTCATCAAAGCCATATCTATTTCAATATTCGTATGGAATGCCTTTTTACATGAAGGAAGAGATGAATTTACCACTCAATTTAGTGTTTATTGGCGAAAGTATCAAGTGGTCAGAGATCGAGGGAAAACTAAAAAAACTTGAGCTGGAATTCAAAAAACAAAGAGAACGTGAATGAACATTTCCTCTTCTGGTAACTCTTTTAATGTAGTTATTTTACATTATAGAGGAGGATTAGATGAAGGAGAAAGCCGTTTTATTCATGATTATTCTTTTCCTCCTTACTGGTCAGGGGATTCAAGCTTCCACCAATATAAGTTACAAAATAGAAATGCTTCCATGGGAAGAAGTTAATAATCTTTTGCCAAAGTATTCAAAGTTTACGGTTCTGGATATTGAAACGGGGAAGCGGTTTAAAGTCCAAAGACGTGCGGGCAGTCATCATGCTGATGTTCAGCCGTTGACCACAAAGGATACAAAAATTATGAAAAAAATCTATGGCGGCAAATGGAGTTGGAAACGTCGGGCTATCGTCGTGATTAGTAGAGACCAATGGATAGCTGGTTCAATGCATGGCATGCCGCATGGAGGCGGAGCATTAAAAAATAATTTTCCTGGCCATTTTTGTATCCATTTTTACGGGAGTACAACCCATCGCACAAATTCAATGGATCTATCCCACATGCTAATGATTTATAGGGCCTCTGGAAGACTGGAGGAATACTTGAGCAAAGCATCACCCTATGAGACAGTAGAAGCTTATATCGCTGCTTTAAAGCAGCAGGATACCCATATTTCCTCATCAATCTCGTTACAAAAGCAGAACTGGAAACCTATTTTAGGAAAAATTGAAAATGTTAGAATAACGCGGATGCCGATTTTACCTGCGGAAGATTTAACAAAGGAAATAAGTATGGAGGTACCAATTGAAATCGACTGGTTCATTAAAAATAGAGGTCGACAAAACTATCGGGGGAAAATCCATTTAATCCGTTTTTCAACTATGGATGCATGGAAGGTAGATGCAGACTTGTTTTTAAAAGAAAATGACCTTAAATGAAAAACACCTTACGCATAAGGTGTTTTTGTCTTATACCTGTTCGCCAAATTTAATAAAGGTTCTTTCGTCTTCTATTAAGCCGCAAACAGCACATTGAATTCGATAGTCAGGACCATTATAAGGAATATGAAACGGCTCCAAATCATTTTCACCGTATTCTTTAACCACTTCACCGGATTGAGGGTCAAGTTTTACAGATTGGGAAACTTGTTGAATGACATTAAAACGGCTCCGATTTGTTTTGCAATTAGGACATTTATATGGGGTTGTCATAAATTTCTCCTTTCATGCTATTGTTAAAATCTATTTTTTGCAATAATGTTAAAAAGTATGTAACAATGCATGTGAGGATATGGAAGATTACGTTTGTCGATTAAATAATGAAGGAGGAAGAAGCATGAAAAAATTCGTGGTAGTAAGTTTAGCTATGTTAACCTTATTGTTCATCAGTGCTTGCAATAATAATAGCAAGGATAATAACGGCGATAATTTACCTGAGTTTGTAGATGTTAAATTGACTATAAGTCCTGAAAATGGACAAGTAAATGAACCAATTATTATTGAAGCCAAGGTAACGCAGGGAGACGAAAATGTTGAGGATGCTGACAGTGTATCCTTTGAAATTTGGCGCTCAAAGGACGAAGTACACGAGAAAGTCGAAGTTAAACATGCTGAAAATGGAATCTATCGGTTGGAAAGATCATTTAACCAAGAAGGAACTTATTACATTATTTCCCATGTATCCGCTAGAGACATGCACAATATGCCTAAGAAAGAATTCATTATTGGTACGGCCAGTGAACCAGAAGATCCAAAGGAAGCAAAAGATTCGATGGAAATGGATATGGAAGGGCATGAAACAAAATAGACAGCTGGAAAATGCTGTCTTTTTATAATTCTGAAACATCGATTTGGGAATATTGGACGTCGTACGACTTAATTAATTTAATTTCTAGGATCCCATCTTGATATTTAGCAGATGACCCTTTCTTTTTTACCATTGCTGGCAGCATAATAGAATGACTTATATCCAGTTCGGGGTAATGTTCCACCTTCAACTGATTGGCCGTATGATAAATCTGAAGGCCTTTAAGCATTGTCTCATCCTTAATGGGTATTCTAATAAATACAGAATCATGTGTTTCAAAAGTGGTTGAGTTTAATGTGTTTGCCTGTTGAGCAGGTTGGGAGCGATAACTATCTTGAGGATTACTCGTACCAGATTGAGCTGACATTACATTTCCCATAATGTCTTTGATAAATTTATCGATATTTTCTGGGTTCATATGCTCCAGTTTACTCTTCATATCTTTATTAAAAGGAAATAAATTCCACGGGAACATCATTCCCCCACCTTTCAGCTAACCCTCATTGGGCATTAATACCTTATACTATGCTCAATAGCTAATTTGCGTTATTAGTAAACATATAAATTACATAGAATGAATTGTGTTCCTTTTGTGAATAATAGATGTAGAGCATCATCTATGAAAGGAGCAAAGAAGATGAGTTTTAATATAAATCGAATTAACCCAAACCAAACTCAAGTGTTTTTTCATGATGGTCGTTTTGAAACGCTAACAAACGAGGAACTAGAAGAATTTTTGCTCCATATGGGTATTAGTGAGGTTAATTCTGGAATGGAACAGGATATTACGGATTAATAAAATATTTCTTTTAAAACAAAAAAAGCAATCGGCAGCTTTGATCTGCCGGTTGCTTTTATGCTTCTAATAGATGAGAAGGTTCTTCTTGTGGAGCACCATTTCTCATTAGGTAGAAGGAATATTGGTCTTTTGGTATTTCATATAAATCGTACACATCACCATTAGCATTTAACTGTTCGTATAGTGATTTTCTGGTTTCATTTGCTTTCACAACATAAGGTAGTTTTTCGGCAGCCTTAATAGACCGGATATTTACCTTACGAATTCTCATAAAGATGGTTTCAATGCCCATGTTGTAAAAAACTTCCTGAAAAAATGCGTCCTTAGCAGGGCTGTTATAACCTTTGCCATGATATGGCTTTCCAAGCCATGTACCTAAAAATCCAGCATTATCTTCAATATCAAAAAGATTAATGGTTCCGATAGGCGCGCCCCATTCATCAAGAATCGTTCTTGAAATACATTCACCGCGCTCTTCGGCTTCAATCGTTTGTTTGGTCATGAATATGAATTCTTCATAAGAAGCACATTTTTGACGCACAAAAGGAAAGACATCTGGATGCGACATTAAATCAAATAATACATGGCTGTCATGAAGATCTCGTTTCTTAAGCATAGAATTTCCCTCCACTGGGCAATCCGATCCCATAACTAAAGAAGCGGCCCACCCTCGAAATTTTTTATTCAGATTAACTAAAAAATTTCGGGGTGGGAATCGAACCCACTAGAACCAGGTATTACTGGTGGCGCACCATTTGCCTTCCCTATATCATTTTTTTTGTTGATGAAATATAATGTGAATTTCCCCCTAAATTTTTCAGGCATATTTCGGCTTCACTTTAAGTATCATACAAGAAAAAATAAAAAAAATAAATAGGTTTTTTGTTAACTTTTTGTAATTATTTATTAGCAAATTTCAACAAATTTCTACTATTCCGAGAAAACGATTTCCCCACCAATCATCGTCCATTTTGGTTTAGCCAAATAATGAAAAGGATGGTGACTCCATAGCACTAAATCTGCATCTTTTCCTGCTTCAATACTTCCGATTTTTTGATCTAACCTGAGGTTCCTTGCAGGTAAAATCGTGATTCCTTCTAATGCTTTTTGTTCTGAGAGACCTTCGCGCAGGGCTAAGGCAGCACATATATTTAAATATTGAATCGGGGTATATGGGTGATCGGTCGTAATCGATACTTCGACACCTTTATTTGTAAGCTCCTGATATGTTTTCCAAGTCTTATTTTTTAGTTCGATTTTTGATCTTCGGGTTAAGGTCGGACCAACTGAAACTTTTAAATTCATGCCGGCTAACTCGCTGGCAATTAGATGTCCTTCAGTACAATGCTCAATTCTTAAATCAAGGTTAAATTCCTCCGCTAGTCGTAACGCCGTTATAATGTCGTCCGCACGGTGAGCGTGTATTCTGACTGGAATTTCTCTTTTTAAAGCCATTACAAGTGGAGCAACCCTTAGATCTTCCGGAGTATCTGAATGGAAGGCTTTATAAAATGCTTCCCTCAGCATTCCCATAATCCCCATTCGTGTAATCGAGTCATTATTGCCCTGACTGTGAATTCTTTTCGGATTTTCCCCTAACGCGATCTTCAAGCCGGCAATATCCTGGACAATCATTTTTTTAACGTTTTTACCGGTTGTTTTGATTACTGAAGTGGTGCCTCCAATAACATTCGCACTTCCAGGCATGACATGTGCGGTTGTAATTCCGCTTTTAATCGCATCAGAGAAAGCGGGATCTAATGGATAAACACCATCAATAGCTCTTATATGTGGAGTCATGGCTTCAGCCGTCTCATTGGCATCATTACCAGCCCAGCCAGTTCCTTCATCATATAGGCCAAGGTGAGTATGGACATCAATAAATCCTGGTAAAAGATACTGATGATTGCAGTCGATGATTTGTACATTTGGTTCGGTTAGAATTTTTTTACCTACTTTTATTATTTTTCCATTTTCAATTAACACTTCACCGTTTCGAATGGGTACAGATGTAATAGGGTAAACGATTGCGTTTATTAACAGTATTTTCATGGTAATTAAACCTTCCTACACAGTTGTAATAGTGTTTTTATCATTTTATCAACTGGACCTGACGATGTGTTAGTAAAATTAGTGATTTTCGAAAAAAATGATGAAACCTTTTATAGAGAGCAACGTAGATATTAGGAAAGATAGAAAAAATTTTTCCGTTGGGGGAATAATAAAATGATAAAAAGTGAAGAAAGAGCTCTTGCTGCTATACTCTATGTTGTTAGTCTTTTTTTTCCAATTATCGGACCACTCGTAATTTGGTTATTAAAGAAGGATGAGTCTTCATATATCAATTATCATGGCAGAGAATATTTTAACTTTTTCATTTCGTACACGGTTTATTCAGTTATAAGCGGGATCTTGGTGTTCCTAATTGTTGGTATTTTCTTATTATGGATTTTAGGAATTATGGCCTTAGTGTTTACCATCATCGCAGCTGTTAAAGCATATGAAGGATCTGAATATCGATTCCCACTGATTTTCAGAGTAATTAAATAAGATTTCCACCGTTCAAAACCCAGCAAAAAAAAATTTTGCTGGGTTTTGAACGTTTTTATAATCCAAACGTCATATCCATATAGAAAGCAAATCAAGGGGGAATTGACATGGAATTTTTAGAAAGTATTAACTGGGGACTGGTTGCGCCATTGTTAATAATTCAGCTCATTTTATTAATTGTTTCACTTGTAGATTTATCCAGAATTGAAAAAACCAATGGTCCAAAGCTGCTTTGGGTGTTTATTATTATTTTTGTAAACATTCTTGGTCCGATTCTTTATTTTGTTATTGGAAGGAGAAATCATTAATGTCTCTCATCCAAATTCAAGGATTAAAAAAGAGTTTCCAAGGCAATGAGGTCATAAAGGGGCTGGACTTTAAGCTAGAAAAGGGCAAATGCATTGCCCTTTTAGGTCCAAATGGAGCTGGGAAGACAACAACACTTCGAATGCTTTCAGGACTAATGAAACCAACAAGAGGGACTATCACCTTTAGTGATGCTAAAAAGGACGGGGATATTCGTCACTTAATTGGTTACTTGCCACAATTTCCGGTTTTTTATGATTGGATGTCAGGATTGGAATTCCTTCAATATGTGGGCGAACTCGCTGGACTAACGGGTAAAGAAGCGAAGTCACGTTCATTAGAACTGTTAGAGCTTGTTGGAATTAGTGATGCGAAGAATCGTCGAGTAGGCAAATACTCAGGAGGAATGAAGCAAAGGCTTGGAATTGCTCAGGCGATTATTCACCGTCCACAGCTTGTTATGCTCGATGAGCCAGTTTCTGCATTAGATCCTTTTGGCAGAAGGGAAGTACTAGAACTTCTAGAGGGTTTGAAAAAGGAGACAACGATACTTTTCTCCACTCATATTCTAAATGATGCTGAGGAAGTTTGTGATGAAATCTTATTTTTACATAATGGAGAAATTGTTGAATCGGGAACGATGGAGGATTTGCGAGAGCGGCACCAGCAGGCAAAGATAGATTTGGTTTTCCGGAAAAAAACAGGCGAGATTGTCAATGTATTGAATAATCATGCGTTAACACTATCAATCTTAGAAGAGGGAAATAGAATTAGCGTATTTGTAAAGGATATTGAGCTTGCTAGAAAAGAATTTTTAAAACTAATAGCTGATAAAAACTGGCATCTCGAAAAATTTGAGATCAGCAGTATGACCCTTGAAGATGTATTTATGAAGGTGGTGGGGAAATGAGGCAGTGGCTGACGCTTTTTCAAAAAGAGATTCTCGAAATGTGGAGAAATTTTAAATGGATTTGGGTGCCAATTACCTTCATATTATTAGGAGTATCCGAACCTTTAACAAGTTATTATATGAAGGATATTCTTGATTCTTTAGGAGGACTGCCTGACGGAGCGGTCATTGATATCCCGGTTCCAACCGCAGGTGCTGTATTAGCTTCCGGCCTTAGCCAATATTCGACCATTGGAGTGTTAATCATTGTACTTGGTACCATGGGAACGATTGCTGGTGAAAGAAAAAGTGGAGTCGCAGCCATGATTCTTGTCAAACCGGTTTCCTATTTTTCCTATGTCACTTCTAAATGGGCAGGAAGTCTTTTGTTAGTGTGGATATCATTATTTATCGGATATCTATCAACCTGGTATTATACTGGTCAATTATTTGATTGGGTTCCTATCGGTGAATTTTTCCAATCATATGTTTTGTACGGTTTATGGCTGACAGTGGTCTTAACTGTAACGATATTCTTTAGTGCCTCTCTATTAGCACCAGGAATGGCAGGGTTTATCTCGTTAGCACTTGCTCTAGTAGTCAGTATCATTAGCGGGGCACTTTCTCATTTATTAGAATGGAGTCCGTCGCAGTTAACAGGTTATGCGAGTGCGCTGCTGGCAGCGGGGGAACTACCAAATGATACACTAGCAGCAAGTTTATTGGCCATTTTAATCATTGCGATTCTTCTATGGTTAAGTGTAGTTATTTTTAAGAAAAAAGAGCTTGCCTCTTAATTTGAAGAAGCCATAAGTGGCTTCTTTATTTTGTAGAAAAACTTCTCATTTTTTTTGCCCATGTTTAATAGAATTAAATTAAGAGGGGCAGATAAGGAGTTTTGCAGAATGAAAATAGATGAATTTTACCGTGGTACGGCCAATTTGAATTTAAATGGAAGCATTGCTGCACTCGTTCCCGCCATCATCATAGCAGTAGGAAATCTCTATTATTTTCAAAACAACCAAATTATGTTCTTAACAATACCTTTTGTCATTTATAGCTTTATTAGCTTTCAACTCTATCTTTTTAGAATGAAACAATCGATTTCAATCGGACACAATCTGTCACCTTCGAACAGCCTTTATCGGAATATATTTGAAGCTAGACACCTTGTAGTTGTTTACATGAATTATCAAGACTCCAGCCTATACTTTTTCTTTCCCGATGGACACCAGGCAGGAATACTGAAAAAATACCGGCAAAAGGAACATCTTCTTTTAAAAAAACCCAGAATTTACATACTCTATAATTGCCAAAATCAAGCTATTGGATTTTTTAAAATTAATCACTTAAAGATTGAGGTATACGATCAACATAGAAAATATGTTGGCTGCTTTGAGACTGAGAAACGATCTTGGTGGAAAAAAAAGAAAGAAATGCTCGATGAGTCAGGTCAGTATATTGGATCCGTTGAAGGCTCAACCACCTTTATGGATGAACGTGTACTGAATCAATCGAGAGAGCAGGTAGGACGCCTTAGACGGGGGTGGATGCCTGTAGAGTGGAGCGGCCGATTTCCGGAGGCAAATACTCCAGTTCTTTCTCTCTCAGAAAGCTTATCAGAAAAGGACAAGCTGTTGAGGATGTCATTTTTGGTCAATGAATATTTTATTGAAAGGTAAGGAAAGTGTCATTCTCGGTTATTATTTGATAGAATAAATTATAAAATTGCTATTTACTTCGGAGGTTTTTGCAGTGAAAATTGATTTGATTAAAGGTCATGGTTCAGGAAATGATTTTCTCGTTATTGACGAAATTACCAATGCTTATTCTTTCTCTGAGGAGGGGAGAGCTGAAATTGCCCGGTTGTTATGTAATCGTAGTTCAGATTTAGGTGCTGATGGTGTCCTCTTTATTATGAAAAGCGATCATGCAAATGGAAGAATGAGGGTGTTTAATGCAGATGGTTCGGAAGCTTCGATGTGTGGCAATGGACTTCGACTGGTTGCTAGGTATGTTTGTGAAATGCTTGAGTTCAAAGAGGCAATCATAGAAACCATGAAGGCGGATTTAAAGGTGAGTAAGCAAGCGGATATATTTCCAAATGTGACCACCTACCAAGTGGAAATATCACCCATTTCGTTTCGTTTGGCAGATTTGCCATTGATTCTAAACGAAGACAATTTGCGGAATGAAAAAATACCAGAGCTTTCTGGTGAGTTGACGTTTACTGCATTAGCAGTTCCGAATCCCCATTTAATTTCTATTGTTGAGACAGACCAAATAAAGTCGGGTATTCAAAAACAGATTAGTGAGAAAGTCAATAATCCGAATGCATTGTTCCCTGACGGTGTGAATGTCAGCTTTGTTAAATCTTTGAGTTCAGGCAGCATTTATGTAAATACCTTTGAACGTGGCGTGGGCTTCACCAACGCCTGTGGAACAGCGATGTCAGCCTCTTCCTTGGTTACGTGCCTGCAAGGATTAAACGACGTGGATGAAATCATAAACGTTTATAATAATGGTGGCAAAGTACAATGTGTGGTTCATGAAAATGATGAAAATTACTCCATAGACTTGATTGGAAATGCAACATACTTATACAAGGCAGAGGTAGAAGTTGACCTCGGAAGCAAAGATTTTACCGTGATTTGGAAAGAAAATTTCTCTGAGCAGGATATTTACGAAAAATTACAGGCAGAAGCACAAGCATATCTTCGTGGTACTGGATTGTAAAAGGAAATATGGAGGGTTGGAGTGGTAAGGGTGGCTTATAGAGACCGACAGTGTAGAAGGAAGAGGGGTGTGGTCACTATAAGTGGCTTATAGTGACCGACAGTTTAAAAAGAAGAGGGGTGCGGTCACTATAAGAGGTTTATAGTGACCGAAAGTGTAGAAGGAAGAGGGGTGTGGTCACTATAAGAGGTTTATAGTGACCGAAAGTGTAAAAAGAAGAAGGACACGGTCACTATAAAGTGGGTGGAATGCCCCAAAGTTCTTACCCGAAAGCTCACCCCAATACGATAACGGTCACTCCAGCTGGCCAACTCCCTTTATTTCTTTGCTTTTAACACATCCAGCACTTGTGCAAAATTCTGCACGGACTTTGTTTTAAAGTAATTTTTAAAGGGATCTCCTTGTTTGCGAATCCGATTTAAAGCATTTTCCATATTAAATTGAACCGGATTCAGTTTATCATTCACTTCTTCCCAAAATAGCGGTGTCGCTACACCTGCATGTTCATTACCACGCATGGAATAGGGCGCCACAATTGTTTTTCCTTCACTATGCTGAACATAATCCACATAGAGCCGGTTACCACGATTCTTTTTCATCCTTTCAATGGTGAATGAATCAGGATCTTTAGAAATCAAATAGTCGGCAATAAAACTTGTGAATAGACGTGTATCATCAAAGGAAAATACATCCTCAGGCAATGGCAAGTAAATTTGTAATCCTTTATTTCCTGATGTCTTAACAAATCCTATTAAATTTAATTGATCAAGCACCTCTTTAATAAACAGTGCTGCTTTAACTGCCAAGTGGAACTCATCCTTGGAGGGAGGATCTAAATCGATAACGATTTCACTCGCTCCCTGACTGTGAATGGTTTGAAATGGAAGATGGTATTCAATTGCTAATTGATTCCCGAGCCAAATCAAGGTCTTTAAATTGTTACAGACGATATAGTCAATCCCTTCATCACGATACGTCTGGACAAAATCTGGTGCATAATCTGGACAGTTTTTTTGATAAAAGGGCACGCCAAACATTCCGTGAGGGTAGCGAATAACCGTGAGGATCCGATTTTTTAAAAATGGCAGCATATAAGGAGATATTTCCCTTAAGTACAGGATGAAATCTGCCTTTTGAATATCATGATTTTTCCATAACGGCTTATCCGGATGGGTAATATCCAAATCCTCGGGTAAGTTCTTTTGTTTAAACATAAACTGGTCATATGTACATTCATTTGGCGTGATGTCAAAGCGAAAACGATGAAAATGTGGTTCACGCAGCTGATTTTCATAGAGCTCTAAATATTTAACTTCTAAACAAATAGCAGGCTCAACATAGAGAAATTGTTGGTCCTCACTAACCATATTTTGTTTAATTGTACTTTGAAGTGCATGCTTTTCATCCGGTTTAAATCCAAACAGAACTTGACCAATCCCATGAATTTTACCTTCTTTGTACACTCCCACAGAAAAGTAGCCATTTGCTTTTTCATAAGAAGTTATAAAGCAACTGACGTATTTCCAGTTTTTGTACTTTAACCATTGTATGGAACGCCTTCCTTCCTCCCAAAGGCTATTTTTATGCTTCGCAATAATCCCTTCACCATCATATAAGACCACATTTTCCCATAAAGTTGTAAAATCATTATGAGCCTCTACAAACTGTAGTAAATTTTCATTATATGGATCCGCTTCGATTGGTAAACCAACATTCATAAAAAGTTTTTGTAATTCATCTTTACGCTTGTAAAATTTTTTAGAATTTAGCGGTTTCCCCGCTAAAACAAGAATATCAAAGACCATTAGCCGACAAGGGGATTTAGCTGCTTGTTCGGCAATTTTCTTAGCTGCCTTTAGCCGGCCGCGGACCTGAATCCCAGAAAAGTTCGCTTTGTAACGATTTTCCAGTAAAACTAGTTCACCATCAAGCCGAAGAGGGAGAAATGGACGGAATTGTTCCTCTAACGACTCAAGAAAATCCTTTATTTCAGGGAATTGCGGCAATAAAGGTTTATCATTCCGACTCGTTAGCGTAATTCCACTTTTATCCCAATTTAAAATTGCTCGAAAGCCATCGTATTTTACCTCGTACAGCCAATCCGGATTTGGTGTTAGCTCAAAGGTAAGTGTTGGCAGCATCGGTTTCATAAGTGTATTTCCTTTCTTTTTCTTTATTTTGTCCTTTTCCAAATGTTTTTAGGAATGTAATCAAAAAATAAAGCAAAAATAATAAAAAAAGATTGGAGATTTAACCTATGCACACGATGTGGAAAGGAAGTATCAGTTTTGGCCTGGTAAATATCCCAATTAAGCTTCATACTGCCACAGAAGATAAAGACATAAAACTCCGGACCTTGCATAATAAATGCCATGCACCGATTAAATATGAAAAGATTTGTACTGCATGTGAAGAGGAAGTAAAGCCAGAAGATATCATTAAAGCATATGAATATACAAAAGGGAAATTTGTCGTCCTTGATCAAGAGGAGCTCGAAAATCTCCGGAAAGAAAATGAAGATAAAGCGGTTGAAATCATTGATTTTGTTAAAATCGAAGAAATCGACCCGATTTATTTTAACCGCAGTTATTATATGTCACCAAATGAAGGAGGCAGTAAAGCATATTCCTTGCTGCGGAAAGCCCTTCAGGAATCTCAAAAGGTTGGATTAGCTAAAATTATCATTCGTTCAAAAGAGCAAATGGCTGTTATTCGTGTTTACGAAAACACATTGGTAATGGAAACGATTCATTTTCCTGACGAAGTCCGCAGTGCAGGAGACGTTCCCAATGTTCCCTCTGATGATAAGGTGACAGAGAAAGAATTAGTTACAGCGATTATGCTGATTGATCAACTAACAACAGAATTTGAGCCTGCGAAATATACAGATGAATATCGTACGGCCTTATTAGAGTTAATCGAATCTAAACGCACAGGACAGGAAACGGTAACACCAGCTGCTGCAAAAGAGACCACTTCAAATGTAACGGATCTAATGGCTGCCCTGCAGGCATCTATTGATAGAACGAAACCAAGTAAGGAAACAGCGGTAAAAAAAGGAACTGCAGGTAAAAAGGAAACCATCGCCAAAAAACCAGCAGCACCTAGAAAAAAAGCAGCACCTAAAGTGAAAAAAGAAGCTTAAGTAGAAAAACCGATTCGATTTAATCGAGTCGGTTTTGATTCCAATATTTTTAGCCTTATAAACCAAAGTACTTTCATTTTAATGATAAGCAAAATATTATGGGAAAATTATTTATTTTTCTATATAGTAGCTTGCTAGTATGCTATACTGTTTATTTGATTGACTTTTGGAAACATATAGGGTATGATTAAAGTACGCTTTTAAGTTCGTGAAAATATTTATTGGTTTTAGTAGTCGTAACTGCACAGAATGTGGGTGATGCCTATTACCCGGCAGTGCATTGCGGCTTTTTGATTTTTTAAATGGTGATTGACTTAAAGTGAACAAATTTTGGGGGTACTATTCATGAACAACGGTAAAGTAAAATGGTTTAACGCAGAAAAAGGTTTTGGATTTATCGAAGCTGACGGTGGTCAAGATGTATTCGTACACTTCTCTGCTATTCAAACAGAAGGCTTCAAAACTTTAGACGAAGGTCAAGCAGTTTCTTTCGAAATCGTTGAAGGCGCTCGCGGACCACAAGCTGCTAACGTAGTTAAAGCTTAATTGAAAAATAAAAAGGTGGTGCAGTGATAAGGCATCACCTTTTTATCTTTATAAAATGGTTTTTGGATTGCAAAAAGTACAAGGGGTGATCATTTTGGCGTTTGGAAGAAGAAATGATGAAGAAGTAAAGCTTGAAGAAACTAAAATTTGGAAATGTAATTCAGATAGTTGTAAATGCTGGATTCGTGACAATTTTAAGAGCACTGAAGTGCCCCTGTGTCCAATATGCAAAAGTGAAATGAGTCTTAGCACGAAGGAATTAGCTGTAATTCATAATCATAGTAAAAACTTTATGTAATCATTAAGAAAAAGCAGAGGATAATTCCTCTGCTTTTCTTAATGACCAATGTTTTCCTTACAATAATTTAACACTAATAATTCCTCATCTGCTTCAAGCTCAAAATCTAAAACCTTGTCGCTTCCTCTTTCATAAAGATGATAGTTAGAAATTTTAGAACGATTGTCCTCAACTACAAAAAGTACTCTTATCCCAATCCCTTTATCAGAATAAAGTTCATCCTCTTCCTCTACATCTACTTCAAGAAAAAATTCATAGCGATCTCCGCTTAATAATCCAAATGGATCTACAAGTGTTTCAACTGTATGACCAGTTATATTCAATGAAATCATCCTTTGCAAAATAT
>NZ_JBALNQ010000003.1:0-1829 GCF_036961885.1 Neobacillus niacini
TTCAATTACTTAGAGATGGTGAATTTGATTCCATTACAGAATCATTAAAAGAAGACACCTTTTCAAAATTTTTCTTCACATTTATGATCATGGTTATTCAAAATTCCTTTACGATTATTCCTCTTATTATTATCATTACGATAAACTATACGTTGTTTGGATTTTTCAATGGTCTTATTTGGAGCTGGTTTACAAGTATCATCGCTGCAGGAATCTGGTTTTATGGCAGCCGTTATTTTTTTAATGATTGGGTTCAGAAAAAAACAAATCCCCAATTGTTAGAGAAAATGGAGAAAAGCGGTTTTTTATTTGTGTTTCAAGCAAGAATCTTCCCGTTTATTCCTACAAGCTTAATCAATATTCTCAGTGGTTTAAGTTCAATTCGATTTAAACATTTTATTATAGGCACTATGTTAGGGAATCTGATTTTCTTCTTTGTGTTGTCCCTGATCCCCGCAGGAATCATGGAGGGGGACAAGGAACAAAATATTCTGCTTGGCATCACTCTAATCCTAGTAGGATTCGTCTTTTTTTATCGAATAAAGAGAAGACAGAAAAGAAGAAAACAATTAAATTAGATAAATATTTACGCTCTGGTCTATTGATGATCAGAGTGTTGTTTTTTACTTGCAATATCTCAATGTATTCAATAAAGTAAAAATATTACTCGCAATTTTTATGAAAGATTTAATGGTATACTAATTTTAATATTAAACTTTTTGATAAGGTGTGGTTTTGTGGCAGAATTAGCAAATGGAAAGATTCAACATCGAAAACTTTCTTTAAGTAAAAAAATCTTTCGGGCATTCTCGATTACTCTAGGGGCCATATTGATGGCTACCGGACTAGAAATATTTTTAGTCCCAAACAAAGTAATTGACGGAGGCGTAACGGGTATATCGATTATGCTCTCTCATTTAACCGGTTTGGAACTTGGTATCTTCCTCTTCCTTTTAAATCTTCCTTTTGTTTATGTAGGCTATAAACAGATGGGTAAAACATTCGCCATTTCTACTGTTTATGGAATTATTGTTTTATCTGTTTTTACTACGCTCTTTCATCCAATACCTGCTTTTACTGATGATATCCTCCTTGCAACGATTTTTGGCGGGATGATACTGGGAATAGGCGTCGGAGTTGTCATTCGCAATGGTGGTGCATTAGATGGAACAGAAATACTATCACTGGTGATTACCAAAAAGGTTCCGTTTTCAGTTGGCCAAATCATCATGTTTATCAATATCTTTATTTTGGGTGCAGCAGGATTTGTTTTTAGCTGGGATCGGGCGATGTACTCCTTACTAGCGTATGTTATTGCTGCAAAAGCAATTGATACCGTGGTTGACGGTTTCGAGGAATCCAAATCTGTTTGGATTATTAGTGATGAAGCTGAAGAAATAGGAAATGCAGTGAATGCACGCTTAGGTCGTGGCGTTACATATTTAAAAGGGCAGGGTGCTTATACTGGTGATGATAAGAAGGTGATTTTTAGTGTCATCACTCGACTAGAAGAATCAAAACTGACAACAATCGTTGAGGAAATTGATCCTCATGCCTTTTTGTCCATTGCTGATATATCCGAAGTTCGAGGCGGGCGCTTTAAGAAAAGGGATATCCATTAATTCATTTCCATTGCTTTGAAATTAGTATGAATTAACGTATGATGTATAAACCTGTCTCTAGAAGATAGGTTTATTTACTTTTTTAAAGGGTTAAAAGACTGAAAAAACAATTTAGTCATGTTATTATTAGAAGTGCATCTATTAAGTAATGAATACTATTGATTTTGGAACTTGTTGATTGGAGTGAAAGGCGCTCGACTCCTGCGG
>NZ_JBALNQ010000003.1:1886-53232 GCF_036961885.1 Neobacillus niacini
CCTGTAGCGCAAATCAACAACCAAGTTTAAAACAGCTTAAGTAAAAACTGTAGATGAGTATCGAATGATATTAGAAAAGGGGATTCAAATGGCAGCAGAAAAAAGAATCGAAAAGGATTTCCTAGGACAAAAAGAAATACCGGTTGAGGCGTATTATGGGATTCAAACGATTAGAGCGATAGAGAATTTTCCGATTACAGGCTATCGTATCCATGATTCATTAATTAAAGCATTGGCAATGGTAAAAAAAGCAGCAGCCATTGCTAATATGAATACCACTCGATTATATAAAGATCTTGCTAATGCCATTATTACGGCGGCAGATGAGATTATTGATGGAAAATGGGACAATCAATTTATTGTTGATCCGATTCAGGGTGGTGCTGGAACATCCATGAATATGAATGTCAATGAAGTCATTGCAAACCGTGGACTTGAATTACTCGGTCACCCAAAAGGTGATTACTTTCATTTAAGCCCAAATACACATGTAAATATGTCACAATCTACAAATGATGTGTTCCCAACGGCTATACATATAGCAACGCTAACACTTTTAGAAAAGTTACTCGTAACGATGGAAGATATGCAAAAGGTATTTAAACAAAAAGCAGTTCAATTTGAAAAAGTAATCAAGATGGGTAGAACTCATCTTCAAGATGCAGTACCTATTCGGCTTGGACAAGAATTTGAGGCATATTCGAGGGTCCTAACTCGTGATATTAATCGAATTAAACATACAAGAGAGCATTTATTAGAAGTGAATATGGGTGCGACAGCTGTAGGGACAGGTTTAAACGCAGACCCGAAATATATTAAAGATGTAGTAAAACAGCTTGCTGAAATCAGTGGATTTCCACTTGTTAATGCTGAGCACCTTGTGGATGCCACCCAAAATACCGACGCGTATACAGAAGTTTCAGCTACACTGAAAGTTTGTATGATGAATATGTCGAAAATTGCGAATGACCTTCGCCTAATGGCTTCTGGTCCACGTGCTGGTCTCGGTGAAATCAGACTTCCTGCACGGCAGCCAGGTTCATCTATCATGCCTGGGAAGGTTAATCCTGTAATGCCTGAGTTAATTAATCAAATTGCCTTCCAAGTAATTGGAAATGATCATACCATTTGTCTTGCTTCTGAAGCTGGTCAACTAGAATTAAATGTGATGGAGCCTGTTTTAGTCTTTAACCTGCTACAGTCCATCAGTATCATGAATAACGGGTTTCGTGTTTTTACAGATCATTGCTTGGCAGGTATTGAAGCAAACGAAGAGCGCTTAAAAGAATATGTAGATAAAAGTGTAGGAATTATTACAGCAGTAAATCCACATCTTGGATACGAAGTAGCTGCAAGAATTGCCAGGGAGGCAACCCTAACTGGGAAATCCGTTCGGGAGTTATGTTTAAAGTACGATGTGTTAACAGAAGAGGAATTAGACATTATCTTGAATGTATATGAAATGACCGAGCCAGGAATTGCAGGAGAAGAACTACTCGACAAAGATTAAACGTTTCCAAGTTTATAAAAAAAGCGAACAGCTCCTGTTCGCTTTTTTCTAATTAGCAGAAATCGCTTGGAATTCTTTAAAAGTATTTCGAATAATATCCCCACGACTTATGATTCCAACCAAAACACCATTACGTTCAACAGGGACCTTTTTAATCTGTCTTTTTCCTAGGATTGCTGCGATATTTTCAATATCCTCATCCCATGAAACTTTTATTACCTTTCGTTTAGCTAATTTCATTACATTTAAATTTAAGAGCCTTTGTTCTCTTTCCTCGAAATTTTCATAATCACCCATAATTACGATTGGATAATAGAAAGTATCGAGAACTTTGTCTGAATGTTTTCCAATATATCGCATTATATCTCCATCGCTAATAAAGGCTACAACTTCATTTCGATCATTGACTACAGGAAGACCACTGATACGGTGAGTAATCAATTTTTCAATTACTGACTTTACAGTATCTGTTTCTTTAACTTTGTGTACTTGGCTGATCATTACTTCATGCGCTTTCACTGAAAAATCCTCCTAAAAAAGGTTGAATAATACAATTATATATCAAAATAAAAAGAACCGCACGAGATGTTCCTGTGCGGTTTTTCAAAATTGATTATTTTTCACTTTTATTATCATTCTTTTTATCTGCTTTTCTTTCACTTAATCCTCTATAAATTTGCGTGTACAAACTGCTTTCTTTAACGTGTTCAAGAAAAAATGGACCAATAAGCTCCAAATATTCTTCATCATCAAAAAGCCTTTTGTTTTCTAACTCCATTTCTCCCAGACCATCGTATGTCGATAGTAATGCATAGGTATGATCTTCGCCTGAAATAGGGGTAAGGATCTCAACATGATGGTTATAGTTTTCATTCCTGAATTTTTTTAATTCTCTTAAATTGTCTATCGCTTCTTTAAACATATCCTGTTTAATAACAAACGTCTGGTATACAAATACAGACATTAATAACACCCCCAGAGTTATATAAAGCATACATATCTTTATAAATCCCCAAAAAGGCTGTATTTAATTCAAGATACTAAAACCTACAGGAGGGTTATATTTGCTTGGCTGCAGTTTTCAATAATTTCATCGTTCCAGACTGAAACCTGAACTTCACCTATGTGAACTTTCTTAAGAAAGAACATACATATTCTAGATTGTCCAATTCCACCGCCAATTGTATAAGGCAACTCACAATTAAGAACGGCTTGGTGGTATTCTAAGGAAGAGCGCTCCTCGTTTTTCGATAGCATTAATTGTTTCATTAGCGCATCTTCATCTACCCGAATACCCATAGACGAAACTTCAATCGATTGATCTAATGTTGGATAATAGATAATAATATCACCATTTAGTGTCCAATCATCATAGTCAGGTGAGCGGCCATCATGCTTTTCTCCTGAGTTTAACTGTACACCAATTTGCATAATGAACACAGCGCCATATTGTTTGGCAATTTTATCTTCTCTTTGCTTTGGTGAATCATCTGGATATAAGTTCTCGAGTTCTTGAGTGGTAATAAAATGAATGGTTTCAGGTAGAACTGGCTCCAATACAGGATAAAGGTCGTATAAATAATCTTCTGTATTTTTAAAAACCTGATAGATTTTTTGTACTTCAGTTTTTAAGGTCCCTAAAGTCCTTTGATCTTTTAAGATAATTTTTTCCCAATCCCACTGATCCACATAAAGGGAATGCAAATGATCTAAAACTTCATCACGTCTTATCGCATTCATGTCTGTGTATAGCCCTTCACCGAGTGCAAAACCGTATCTTGCCAATGCCATCCTTTTCCATTTTGCCAATGATTGAACGATTTCAATATTGGTATTCTTAATATCTAATGCTTCAAAGGAAACCATTCTTTCAACACCATTTAAGTCATCGTTTAAGCCTTTTCCCGATTTTAAAAGAATCGGTGCAGAAACTCGTGTTAAATGTAACTTTTCTGCTAATGAACTTTCAAAGAAATCTTTCGTTTGTTTTATAGCAACTTCAGTTTGTAATAGATCTAATTTGGAAACGTAACTCGTGTTTGTAGATAGTGAATGCGGCATATAATTAAAAAACCTCCAGTAAAGTACTTAATAATGAACTTTGTTTATTTATACAATCATACATATAGGAAAAGAATATTCTGAAATTATAGCAAAATTATGTTCAGCTTTCTACATGTTTGTAAAAAAAATATCCCTTCACCTTGTAAAGGAGGTGAAGGGATATTTTTTTATCGCAACTGATCCCAGTCAGAGTATGCTCCGCTTCCTTGGCAACCAGGACATTCCACTGAATTATAATAGGCAAATTCATTATAGGGATAAACTGTAAAGCCTCTCCCGTAGCAATCAGGGCATTTACCTTGATTCATCATATGAGATACATGATTTTGATATCTTGTTTCTCTCCATTGGTTAAAGGAGTTAATTAATCCCATTTTTTTCACCTCATTGTTTTTTATTTAGTATGTTAAAAAAGTGGAAAATTTATGCAGATGTATTATTTTCTGCAGGATTAACAAAACTAATTGCAAGAGGTGATTGTATGAGTAAATGGAATGAGCAGGCTGCACCAAATAATAATATTCCACCAAGAACCATCAAACCATATGAAGTACTAGACCAGCTGGGTGAACATGAGTTTTCAGAGGAGTTATCAGATGGCGGTGAACGTAACGAATTTATCCAAAATCAGAAAAAAGTAAAGAAATAGTCAAATGTGGTGGCGATCAAATAAATCGTCACTTTTTTAATTTACAAATACAAAAACTTAGTGTAGAATTTCTATGTACCTAATAATCCTAGGTAGGTGATAAAATGTTTAATCGTGAATTGGTAAAAGGAAGCACATCATTAATCTTACTCCAATTGTTAAATGAAAGAGATATGTACGGCTATGAGTTGGTAAAAGTTTTAGAACAGCGTAGCGATAATGGCTTAAGTGTTAAAGAGGGAACATTATACCCAGCACTGCACAAGCTTGAAAAACAAGAGTATATTGAATGCTATTGGCAGGAGCAGGAAAAGGGTCCAGCACGCAAATATTATAAGATTACTGAAGCAGGTAAAGATGTTCTGAATGAAAAAACCCGTGAGTGGCAGGATTTTGTGAAGGTGATGAACAAGGTAATAGGGAGATCGAAGCATGGAACGGCCGAAGAATAAGTTTTTAGCAGAGCTGGATGATGGGCTTGGAAACCATCAAGATAAGAAAAATATTCTTCTGGAATATGAAACACATATAGATGAAATTCTTATTGAATCTTATGATTGTACAGATGAGAATGAACTGATCGAGCGCATTAATTCAAGATTGGGGACACCGGCGGAAATTGCAGCATGTTGGAAAGAGGAGCTTTCTGTAACTCCAAGTAATATGAAATGGTTGTTTATCGCTATGAATATTCTCTTTTTTGGGGGAGGAAGCTTGTTAACCTTTTTCCATAATGTTTTTCAATGGAATTTGCTTACGGTAATTTGGGGTCATTTAACAGCTATCCCCACCTTAATTGCCTTTATTTATATGTTTTTTTGGGCATTGCTCGGTTATGAAATTGGGAAAGGTTTTGGGCATGGAGGAAGAAGGCTATTGAAAAAGACGTTTTTACTTTCGCTCATTCCAAATCTGTTGTTAATGGTATTAACCGTTTTTGAAATTATCCCGCATTCTTGGTTTGAACCTTTATTAACCAAAACGTTTATTATTGCTTGTATCATATTTACCATCCTTTTATATCCAATTAGTTGGCTTGGATATCGATGGGGTAGGAAGGCTTCGATATGAGCATCTTTTTTTACTTACATACATAGAATAACTATGTATGTAGAATTTCTATATGAAAGGAAGAGGGAGTGTAATGGAATTGAAAATAGTCAAAGCTGATTGGATATTTTTATTGCTATGTATGGTGGTCGGAATAATTGCAGAGGAAGCTTTTTTTCGAGCTGAAATCGGCATTTCATACCTGTTGTTTATTACTGCTTTTTATGCCTTGTTTTTTTATCGCTATCGGGGATTTTCTTTTTCTCATCAGCGATTCGGTTACCTAATCCTCATCTGTATTTGGATATTAGCAGCCAGCTATTTTTTGAATGATAATCAATTCTTTTTTGCTTTGAATATACTCGTAATTCCTGCCCTTGTATTTTTTCACCTAGTAGTTGTTACGAGTCAAAAAAATATGCGTTGGAACAAGCCGGTCTTTATAACATATATGTTTTCGAGATTAGGAGCCGCATTAAAGTATAATTTTATTTTTGCATCCTTAATAGGAAAGGTACTAAGGCAGGGACTGGACGAAAGTAAATATCAAGTATGGAAAAAAGTATGTATTGGGATATTGATCTCAGTACCTGTTTTGTTTGTGGTCTTAGGGTTACTGATGTCAGCAGATAGCCAGTTTGAAAGGTTGATTGGGGGAATTCCACACTGGGTCCAGTTAATCAATGGGGAAGTAGTTTTTAGAATAATGGTTGTTTTGTTTTATACATTTGCTTTCTTTGGTCTCATGCAGGCTCTTATAAAAAAACAAATAAATGCAACGATGGGAGATGGAAATAACCAGACTTTTAGATTCGATGCCATCATTACGATAACTGTCCTGGTGCTAATAAATGCAGTCTATGTCCTTTTTACGATTGTCCAATTTAAATACTTCTTTAGCGGGTCTTTGCAGGGAGATTTCACGTATGCTGAATATGCTAGAAAAGGATTTTTTGAACTTTTATTTGTAACATTAATCAATCTTTCGATTACTATTCTCGTTTTAACTTTTGTTGATAAGACAATTAATTTTATAAAAAGACTTATTCAGATCCTGCTTACTGCCCTTGTGCTTTCGAGTGCAGTGTTATTAAGTTCTGCTTTCATGCGATTAAGCATGTATGAGGAAGCATATGGGTTTTCTTTTATTAGAATCATGGCACACTCGTTTATGATTTTTCTTGTCGTCATTTTCACCTATACTTTAATAAAAATATGGATGGAAAAACTGTCATTGTTTCACTTTTATTTTATTAGTTCATTACTCTACTACACAGTAATGAATGTAATCGATGTAGAGAAAATGATTGTCTCAAAGAATATAGAACGGTATGAACAAAGTGGAAAAATTGATATTCACTATTTAAATAGCTTATCTTATACCGGAATCCTCGGATTAATTGATCTTTATGAAGAAAATAAACAGCTTCCAGGATTAAAGAATATGTTAGTAGAGCGAAAAAACGAAGCTAAGTTTGATAACATTCCTTGGCAGTCCTATAACTTGAAAAGAGTTCAAGCTAATCAGGAATTAAGCACGCTCCATTTGGAATAGTTCAAAATGGGAGTTATATTCACGTTAAAAAGGCAAGATCTGTAAAGATCTTGCCTGCTTTCGTTTGATTGCTTAATCACCATTAAACATCTCAAAAACACCTCTTGCGATGCTGCCTTCATCCTTTTTCCCACCACGGTGTGGTGCTGCAGCAAAGACCCTGCTAGCAAGTCGGCTAAACGGAAGGGACTGAATCCAAACTGAACCTGGACCTCTTAGTGTTGCAAAGAATAAGCCTTCTCCTCCGAACAGTGCAGTCTTGACTCCTTTTACAAATTCTATATCATAATCAACGCTGCTAGTCATTGCCACTAAACAGCCTGTATCTACTCTTAATGTCTGTCCTGGAAGCAATTCCTTTTTTGTAATCGTTCCGCCAGCGTGAACAAATGCGAGTCCATCACCTTCAAGCTTCTGCATAATGAAACCTTCACCGCCGAAGAACCCAGCACCAATTTTTCGTTGAAATGCAATTCCAACAGATACTCCTTTAGCAGCTGCAAGGAAAGCATCCTTTTGACAGATGATTTTCCCACCTAACTCACTTAAATCCATCGGAATGATTTTACCTGGGTAGGGTGATGCAAAAGAAGCATGCTTTTTGCCATGGCCTTGATTGGTAAATGCGGTCATAAATAAGCTTTCCCCAGTAATAACCCTTTTGCCTGCACTAAATAGTTTACCCATTAGTCCACTTTCATTGTTACCAGAGCCATCTCCAAATATCGTTTCCATATGTATGTCATCTTCCATCATCATAAAACTGCCGGCTTCAGCAATCACGGTTTCATTTGGATCAAGCTCAATTTCAACAAACTGCATATCATCACCGTAAATTTTATAATCGATTTCATGATTATTCATCATTTTCCCTCCCATTCCTTTATAAGTATATTTTAATGGAGATAGGAAGAAAATGCTATTTTCTACATAAAAAAGACGTCTGCATACACAGACGTCTTTGCGTATTGAGGCGAAAAACCACACTCCACATAGTGCGCTCCATAAAGGAATGTTTCTCGACTTACACAACTCAGCTCATCGCTAGATAAATATAACACAGGATCAGGGGACAATACAACTGGGAATTTTTTATAAAACAAATGACTTGATTATTACTTCAAATTCCTCTATATTCAAATAATCAGATATACAAATTAAAAAGATAAGAAGGGTGAATATGTTTAGTGACAAAAGATTCCATAAATATTCCTTAAGTAAAGTACCAACAGACGTCCTGTCCGGACTCATTGTAGGTGTCATTGCCATACCGCTTGGGATGGCTTTCGCTATTGCTTCAGGGGTGAAGCCAGAATATGGAATCTATACATCGATTGTTGCCGGAATCCTTATTTCCTTATTCGGAGGATCAAAGTACCAAATTGGTGGTCCAACAGGTGCGTTCATTCCAATATTATTTGGAATTGTTATGACGTATGGGTATGAAAACCTATTAATAGCGGGCTTTTTAGCTGGAGTTATGCTTGTCTTAATGGGAATATTTAAGCTTGGATCATTAATTAAGTTCATTCCAAGGCCAGTAACAATTGGATTTACAACGGGGATAGCTATTACCATCTTCACAGGACAGATTTCTAGTTTCCTAGGGTTGACTGGAATTAAGAAACACGAAGAATTTATTAATAATTTGAAAGAAATTATTATTCACATGGACACAATTAATCTATTAAGTATCCTAACAGCAATCATATGTTTAGCAACCATTATTTTGACGCCTAAGATTGCTCCTAAAGTACCAGGTCCACTTATTGGATTAGTTGTTTCAACAGTGATTGCAACTTTGTTTTTTCCCAATCAGGTAGCTACGATTGGAACGGCATATGGTGAAATTCCAAGTACATTGCCAAAGCTTCAAATACCTGATTTGAGCTTTGAAATGATTATTACTCTATTAAAGCCAGCGTTTATTATTGCGATGCTTGGCGGAATCGAATCCTTGCTTTCAGCAGTTGTTGCCGATGGGATGACAAATAGTAAGCATAATAGCAACAAAGAACTTATTGGACAGGGAATTGCAAACATGGTTACTCCACTTTTTGGAGGAATTCCAGCAACAGGGGCTATTGCTAGAACAGCTACGAATATAAAAAATGGGGCTGTCTCCCCATTATCAGGTATTATTCATGGGGTTGTAGTTTTGCTCGTTTTACTTTTTTTCGCTCCCTTTGCCTCATATATTCCGTTAGCTAGTATGGCGCCAATTTTAATGGTAGTTGCTTGGAATATGAGTGAACGAAAAGTATTTGCCCATATTTTCAAAACAAAATCTACGGATTCTCTAGTGTTAGTGGTTACCTTTTTATTAACGGTTTTTGTAAATTTAACGACTGCGGTTGAAGTGGGTTTAGTACTGGCAGCGATTCTTTTTACGAAGAGAATGAGCGATTTGATGAAGACATCAAAAGCATTGCCAAATCTTCAGCATAAACACGAAAAGGTCGAGACTCAAATGGTATCTGACTCGCATGATTGTCCGCAGGTAAGTATATATAATGTAGAAGGTCCATTGTTCTTTGGAGCAGCTCAAACTTTTGAAACATCGATTATGAATACGATTAATTATCATCCTAAAATTCTTTTATTACGGATGAGCAGAGTACCATTTATGGATACTACTGGTGAAGCAATTTTAGCTAGTATTGTTTCTCATTTTTCAAAAACTGGTATAGTAATTATATCTGGTATAAACGAACAGCCTAGAAATGTAATGATAAGAACAAGCTTATATGATGTTATTGGTCAAGAGCATTTTTTTGAACACACTGGTGATGCCATTCAGTTTGCGTTATCACAGCTGGACCGGAATAAATGTCTTGGCTGTAAACACTTCGCGTTTAAAGAATGTAAGAAGCTTTCGGCTTCAGGAATGATGGATAGCAGCAAAACGAAGCTCTCGGCTACTTACTAGAATGGATTAAGGAAGTGAATGGATTGAATCTTGAAATGCAGCAATTTAAGGCGGAGTTTTTCAAAGCCCTGGCACATCCTTTGAGAATCCGCATATTAGAACTGTTGGCAGAAGGGGATAAAAATGTAAATGAAATTCAAACCCTTGTTGGCAGTGAAGGATCTGCTGTTTCGCAGCAGTTGACGATTCTAAGAGCAAAAAATATTGTTTCAGGCACAAAAGATGGGAATAAGGTTATATATACATTAAAAGATCCAATGATCATTGAATTACTAGCTGTGGCTCGACAGATTTTTAACAATCATCTAGTTGATACGATTACTATACTTGATAAATTTAAAGATGAAGATGAAGAAGTAGTAGCAATACCGAAGAATTAACGTTCTTCGGTATTGCTATGTTTTTTATAAGGAAAATAATGTTATTTTATTTGTAATATTTTAACCATCATTTACCTAGTTTCTTATATTACTATAAAGGTGTAATCAAATATAAGGAATTTAGGAAGTGATCAAATGATTTACGACTTGGTACTGCTGCATCCACCTACTGTCTATGATTTTAGGAAAGAAATGCTTTTTACCGGTCCAATCAGCGATGTTGTTCCATCTTCACCTGTTTTTGAAATGTATCCAATTGGATTGACGAGCATTGGAGACTACCTTGAGCGCTTTGGTTTAAAAGTAAAGATCATTAATATTGCAAATCGAATGCTCTTAAATTCTAAATTTGACGTTGAAAAGAAAATCCGGAAAATAAAGGCCAAGGCTTTTGGAATTGATTTACATTGGCTTCCACACGCCCACGGTAGTGTTGAATTAGCAAAAATCATTAAGAAGTATCATCCAGATACTCCGGTTATGTTCGGGGGGCTATCGAGCACCTATTTTCATAAGGAATTAATTGAATATTCATGTATAGATTTTGTTGTTCGCGGTGATACGACTGAAAAATTAATCTTAATGCTGCTAAATAAGTTGGAGAAAAAAGAGGTATCGGACTTTGCAGATATTCCTAATTTAACTTGGAAAAGAAATAATCAATATTTTTATAATGAACTCACCTATGTTCCAGATAGTCTGGATGAGTTTAACTTACCAGGATATCGTTATATTATCGGTTCAGTCTTTAAATATTTTAATCTCTTAGATGCACTGCCATACAAAGGGTGGCTGCAGTATCCTAACACTGCGATCTTAACCTCAAAAGGTTGTAATTATAATTGTTTAATCTGTGGGGGCTCTAAAGATGCCTACGAACTTAACTGCAACCGGAAAAAGCTTGTTATGCGTTCCCCAAAAAGAATGCTTGAAGATATTGCTTTGATTCAACGATTTACACGAGCGCCAATATTTCTTTTAAATGATATCAGGCAGGGGGGAAAAGAGTACGTTGATGAGTTTCTAGATGGTTTATCAAAAATGAAACTAAAGAATGAAATCGTATTTGAACTGTTTAATTATGCGGACGAGAAATTTTTTGAAAGATTGAATATGGCTATACCTAAATATAGTATTGAGCTTACACTTGAATCGGCAGATGAAGATATTCGCAAGTATAATGGAAAGTTACCTTGTACAAATGCTAAAGTAATCGAAATGCTCCAATTTGCATTAAAGCATGGCTGTGCTAAAATTGACCTATTTTTCATGACGGGTATCCCAAATCAAAGTTATCAAAGTGCGATGAGAAATGTTGATTTTTGTGAAAATATTCACAAAGAATGTGAAAGAAGTTCTCGGATTTCTTATTTTGTGGCACCACTTTCTCCATTTCTTGATCCCGGCAGCCCAGCATTTGAGAACCCAGAAAAATATGGCTATAAAAAGTTTTGTAACAAACTAGAAGACTTCCGTGAAGCTATGAAACAGCCATCATGGAAAAATATGCTAAGCTATGAAACCAACAGCATGACTCGAGCTGAAATTGTAAAAGCAACCTACGATTCAGCATTAAAACTTAGCGAATTTAAATGTAAAAATAAAATCATTACGAAAGACGTTCATGATGAAGTGAAATTAAAAATTGAAAAATCTATTGAGTTCCTTGACCGACTCGATGAGATTGAGCTCCTTCCAGAGAAAGAAAGACAAAGAGAACTTGCCATTATTAAAAAAGAAGTGGAGCAGATTAATCGCCACAGTATTTGTGGTGAGAATGAACTGAAATGGGAGGTCAAAAAGCTGTTTGCAAACTTCCCATCACTAACGTTGATTGGCGTAGAATTACTCATTAAAGATGTGATTAAAGATTTAAAATGTAAACTTGGAAAAATAGACAGGAATACGGTGATGGTCACAAATTCACAGGGTAGTCAGAACCGAAAATAATCCAGGGCCTACGGCGCCCAACCCCTTGTAAAGTCTGATTTTTTCTGGGTGAAATCAGGAATCGTACATTGACGAATTGACTGAAAAGTGTTAAAATTTAGTCAGCCGTTGCAAGTTGGTTAATTTTACAAATGGCTTATTTTTAGTCAATAGGAGGATTTTTTTACATGAAAAACGGTAAAGTAAAATGGTTTAACTCAGAAAAAGGTTTCGGATTTATCGAAGCTGAAGACGGAAATGACGTATTTGTTCACTATTCTGCTATTCAAACAGAAGGTTTCAAAACTTTAGAAGAAGGTCAAGAAGTATCTTTCGAAGTAGTTGAAGGAGCTCGTGGACCACAAGCTGCTAACGTAACTAAGAAGTAACCAACTAAATCAATTATCAACAGCCCGACCAATGCGTCGGGCTGTTTTTTGCTGTTAATCGATAAAAATCTTCACCCTGCATTACCTTTAATTGCTTTGTTTTCCATCCACTTTTAAGTTGGTATTTTGCTATAATAGTAGTTATGAGGAATTAAAGATGAGGTGAATGGGATGAAGTTTTTCCATACTGCGGACTGGCATTTAGGGAAGCTAGTTCAAAATGTATATATGACTGAAGATCAGCGTCATGTTCTTAAAGAGTTTGTCAAAGCAATTAAAGAAGAAAAGCCGGATGCTGTTATTATTGCGGGGGATTTGTACGATCGCGGGGTACCGCCAACGGAGGCTGTTAATTTATTAGACGAAGTGCTGGAGACGATTGTTTTGCAATTAAACACTCCAGTATTAGCGATAGCAGGGAATCATGATAGCCCAAGCCGACTTCATTTCGGCAGCAAGATCATGAAGTCCAATGGCTATCATATGGTAGGTCAAATTTCCAAAAAGTTAGAGCCTGTAGTTCTTAAAGATGAGCATGGGGAGGTACATTTTCATTTAATACCATATGCTGACCCGAGTATGATTCGATATGTATTTGAAGACGAGGAAGTCAAGAATCATAATGATGCGATGAAAAAAATTACCGATGTAATTGCAGCGAAAATGAATCCTAATGCTCGGCACGTCTTTGTTGGCCATGCCTTTGTAACACCAGCAGGAGAAAAAGAGGACAATACAAGCGAGTCAGAACGACCACTTTCGATTGGCGGTGCAGAGCATGTTAGTGCCGTCAACTTTGAAAAATTTCATTATACAGCACTAGGGCATTTGCACCAAGCCCATTTTGTTCTAAATGAAACGATCCAATATTCAGGCTCACCACTAAAGTATTCGATTTCAGAGGAAAAGCATAGGAAAGGCTTCTTCGTTGTGGAAATGGATAAGGCTGGTAAGGTTACGCTAGAAAAACGGTTGTTAACTCCGGCTCATGATATGAGAACGGTTGAGGCGAGAATGGAAGACCTATTAAAGCAGCCCACAAACGAGGATTATGTATTTGTTCGCTTGCTAGATGAAACGCCGATACTTATGCCAATGGAGAAGGTTCGCTCCGTTTATCCAAATGCGATGCATGTCGAGCGAGTAATCCAGTCTCCTATCGTGAAGGATGGAGAAGCGACGGAAAGCATAGCTAGAACGAAAATGGACGATTTATCCCTATTTAAAGCATTTTACCAAGAAGTAAAAGGAACAGCTCTAGCAGAAGAAACGGAAGGTATATTTTTAGAGGTCCTTCAAGAGCTAGTTCAGAAGGATAGTGAGCGCTATTCTGGAAAAACCGCAGTCACAACAAATCAAGCAGCGAAGGGAGAGTAACCTTTTGAGACCGTTAAAAATTACCATTACTGCTTTTGGACCATACAAAGATCGTGAAGTAATTGATTTTACCGAGCTAAAGGATAATCGTTTATTTGTTGTTTCAGGTAACACGGGTTCAGGAAAAACGACAATTTTTGACGCCATTTGTTTCGCTCTTTACGGATCGGCCAGTGGGGAGGACCGTAGCGATTCGAAAATGATGCGCAGTGACTTTGCGGATGATGATATTCACACTGCGGTAGAATTGGAATTTGAACTTCACAATAAGCAATATCGGATTCGAAGACAACTTTCGCATGTGAAAAAGGGAAACAAAGGCGCGACTGGGGAACAGTATGAATTTTATGAAAAAACCGCTAGCGGTGAAATTCCTTGTGTAGACCGACAAATCGTTTCTGAAATTAACAAAAGGGTAGAAGAAATTGTTGGATTAACACAGGATCAGTTTAGCCAAATTGTGATGCTTCCACAGGGAGAATTTCGGAAGCTATTAACGTCACAAACGGAAAATAAAGAAGAGATTCTAAGGAAGATTTTTAAAACAGAACCATATAAATGGATTAGTGAACGATTAAAGGAACGAAAAAAAGAAGCCGAAGAAGAGTATAAAAGTGAAGCTCTAATGATTGACCGATATATTAAAGATATTCAAGCGACTCTTCCAATCCGGGTAAATTCAAAAATGTCTGAAGTGTTCTTACAAGAACACTATAATACAAATCAAGTCATTGATGCCTTAGATTTGGAAGCTGACTTCTACCAAATAGAAATGATGGAAAATAAGAAACGGTCTGAGGAAGCAGAAGCGGCCTATAACCAAAAACTCGAGGATTATCATCAAGCAAAAACGTTAAATGAGCGGTTCCAGGAGCTTGATGAAAAGGAAACAAAACTTCAAACATGGTCCCTACAAATTCCAAACTTTAAAATAAAAGAAACACAATACGAAAAAGCCGAACGAGCAAGTAAAATTGTAGCCTATGAAAACCAGGTGAACGAATGGCGTGCGGATGAAAACTCGAAAAAGCTAGCTTTAGTTGAGGCGGATTTAAAACAAAAAGAAGCGATAGAACAGAGTGAAAAGGCACAAAAATTTTACGATACCCAAGTGCAGCGGAAAGTGGAACGTGAGGAAAGTGCCCGGACCTTTGATCGCTTAAAAGAATTCCTTCCGACTGTCCAGGAGATTGATAGTAAAAAGTCGGAGCTATTAAA
This sequence comes from Neobacillus niacini, assembly GCF_036961885.1. Lineage (GTDB taxonomy): Bacteria > Bacillota > Bacilli > Bacillales > Cytobacillaceae > Neobacillus > Neobacillus niacini_H. Next base: position 16,937 of record NZ_JBALNQ010000003.1, read on the forward strand.
GATAAATAAAGAGGTCCAGAAACTAGTAAATGACCTTGAAGGTACCCGTGGAAAAATGGATGCAAAGAACAGTGAAAAGGAAAAAATCACTTTTAGCATAAAGGGAATAGAAAAGCTTGTCGATGAATTACCTACTAAACAGCAAACCTTACATGAATTGAGAGAACAGGTAGTTATCATCCAGGAATATTTAAAGTCCCACCAAAAGCAGGAAAAGCTACAAGAGGACTACACAATAAAGCATAGGGATTACCTGGAAATGAAAGGCCAATTCGAAAAGCTTGAAGAGTCCTGGATTAGTGGACAAGCGAGTATACTTGCTATGCATTTGCATGATGGAAAGCCATGCCCTGTCTGTGGAAGCAGTGACCATCCTCATAAGGCTGATGGTCAAGATGCGGTTCCTACAAAAGAAGAGCGAGAAGCAGTTAAAAAAGCTTTAGATAGACTAGATAACCTTTATCGCGATGCAGCAGCAAATTTGAAATCTAATACAGAACTGCTTGAAACAAAAGCCAATGAAGTCATGGAAAAGGGATTTCTAGTTGAAGATGCGCAGCAAATCTACCAGCGCATCGTTAAAGAGGGTCAAGAGCTAAAGAAAGAAGTCGATGCCCTCCTAGTAGCAAAGGATGAGATAAAGGCCTTAAAGAAGTCGCTTGAGGCGATAGAACAAGAATTAAAACAATATGAGGTAAAAAAGGAACAATTATTTTTTGCTCATCAAGAAAGGCAGACTGCTTTTGTAAAAGAAAAAGCCATTTATGATGAGAAAATCAGTCGGATTCCAGAGGAAATTCGAAATCTAACTGCTTTACAAGAGAAAATCACAGAAGCGCAACATCAAAAGGAAAAGCTTGAGAGGGATTGGGAGACTGCCCAGAAGCAGCTGCAGATAACAAAAGAAGAAGAAACAAAGACATCTGCTTATTTTGTTAGTGCCCACACTCAATTACAAGAAAGTACCGAGAAAAAGGAACGTTCAGAAGCTCAATTTGTCTCCGAATGGCAAAATGCTCTGTTTGCTTCTGAAGATGACTATATACGTGCAAAAATGTCAGACACAGCTCGACATCAACTAAAAGCTTCAATTGATGATTTTAAGAAAAATTTTGAAACGCTTAAAGCACAAATCACCGAACTTAAAGTTGAATTGAAGGATAAAGTAAGGGCAGATTTAGAATTATTAGCAAGTGAATTAACTCTAATGAAAAATGAACGTGACCTAGCCCTAAAAGTATTGAGTGATTCGGAAGGTTATCAGAAAATGGCTATCGAGTTAAGAAGGAAAATACTAAATACAGAAGAAACGGTAACCGCTTTGGAAAAGAAAATGAATCGAATAGCGGATTTATTTGATGTGGTTAGAGGGCAAAATGGCAGTAAAATATCATTTGAACGATACTTACAAATCGAGTACCTAGAGCAAATAATCATTGCAGCTAATGAACGTTTAAAACGTCTATCGAATGGTCAATTTATCTTGCAGCGAAGTGAACGTCAAGAGGCTCGCGGCAGACAAAGCGGTCTTGGTCTCGATGTGTTTGATTCTTATACTGGACAAACACGTGATGTTAAAACCTTGTCAGGCGGGGAGAAGTTTAATGCTTCATTATGCCTGGCACTGGGTATGGCTGATGTCATTCAGAGCTTCCAGGGCGGAGTTTCTATTGATACCATGTTCATCGATGAAGGATTTGGTTCTTTAGATGAAGAATCATTGAATAAAGCAATCGATACATTAATTGATCTGCAGCAATCGGGTCGTATGATTGGTGTGATCTCGCACGTACAAGAATTGAAAAATGCGATACCGGCAATATTAGAAGTAAAAAAGACGAAAGAAGGCTACAGCCGAACAGAGTTTGTGATTAAATAGCTTTCATTATGAGATAGCAAAAAAACCAGAATTTAATTCTGGTTTTTATTTTCGGCTATTTTTTCTCTAGGAAGGTTGTTAGCTCCTCGAGGTCCGCAGATTGATGAACAACTCCAGCCTGGTCAAAAACAATATAGGCGGGTTCGCTCTTGATATTAAGTTCTGGATAAGCTTTTTTAACCATTTCAAGTTCAGGTAAACTCAAGATATCATGGACTTTATCTGTGATCTTTTTGTTCTTTTCAATCGGGTTATCTTGATCTGGTTCCCCGATCACTAAGAGGGAAAAGAATTGAGCATCTTCAGACAATAGATTTGGATATGGAAAATTGGTATTTGTCGTTTCTGCAGCCTGTTTGTTTTCTTCATTTGTCTGCTTCGGAACTTCTTTTGCTTTCGGTTCACTGTTCTGACAACCAACTAACAAAGCTAGTCCAAGGATCATAGGAAAAACGATTTTCTTCATAATAATCTTCCTTTGTTGTAATAGAATTCTTTTCTACACCATAGCACATTAATTGACGCATTGAACGGGGTGATTGTGGAGGAATCGTGAAAAGAAAAAGCAGGATAAAGGGGAGAATTGTCAAATTAGTTATTATCCTAGTTGAATAGAAGGAGTGGGGCTGAAATGCAACGGATTACAGCAGGAATTGACGCTGGAGGATCATTAATAAAAATGGTTTATCAGGAAAATGGGAGGATGCACTATAAAAAATTTCCGATTTCCGAGTTGGATTCTGCTCTTTCATGGTTAAGAATGTCTGCTCCCTCTTTAAAAGTTTCATTAACTGGCGGGAAAGCCAGTGTAATTCAAAAAAAGTACTTTCAAGACAGTGTCATCTATCCTGAATTTAAAGCAACTTGTGAGGGTGTACGGTTTTTATTATCCATAGAAAATAAAGGGTTGGAAGAAAACTATCTAATTGTAAACATTGGGACAGGAACTTCTTGGCATGTAGTAAAAGGAGATAAGGCGGAGCGAATTCTTGGCAGTGGCATAGGAGGTGGGACGTTTACTGGGCTTGGGTCACTATTAGCACAGGGGCAGGACTATCATCAGCTAACTGATCTAGCAATAATGGGGAATAAAAGTAACGTAGACATGCTTGTAAAGGATATTTATGAATCAGCAGAAACTCCAATTAATGGGGACTTAACCGCTGCGAATTTTGCAAAGGGGAAAAAACTATACCATACAGAAGCTGATCGGCTGGCATCGCTTTCCAATATGATAGCTGAAACCATTGTGTTATTAACCTCTCAGGCAGCTGCCTTACATCAAGTTAAAAATGCCGTCATAATCGGAAGTGCTATTGTGGATAATCCTTCATTAAAGAGTGGTCTAGATTTCTATATGGATATGATGGGTTTATCTACAGTATTTTTAGAAAAGGGGGAATATTGTGGCGCGATCGGAGCCTCTTTATCTGTCTAAAAATGTACCCTTGAACTATATGTTCTTTAAAGATAAAGTAGAATAGGAAGATAGAAAAAGTAGGTGGCAACTTTGGAAAAACGATATTTTACAATTGGCATGGCCGGACATATTGATCACGGTAAAACTTCCTTGACAAAAGCATTGACCAATGTCGATACCGACCGATTAAAAGAAGAAAAAGAAAGACAAATTTCGATCGAACTGGGATTTGCTCCACTTTATGAGGATGAGGAAGTTCAAATTTCGGTAATTGATGTTCCGGGACACGAGCGCTTTATCCGGCAAATGATTGCTGGGGTGGCTGGAATTGACCTGGTTGTACTTGTTGTCGCAGCCGATGAAGGAGTCATGCCGCAAACGAGAGAACATCTGGACATCTTAAAATTTCTAGGAGTGAAGAATGGACTCATTGCCATTTCTAAAATTGATCGTGTCGATGAAGAATTTATTGAGCTCGTTAAAGATGAGATATTAGAAGAACTTACAGGAAGCGTTTTTGAGGGTACTCCATTCGTATTAATAGACAGCCTTTCAAAAAAGGGAATTGAGGAGTTAAAGGATTTAATCATTAGAACACTGAAAGAACAAGAAATGAGAGATGCCAAAGGGGCGTTCCGTCTCCCAATTGACCAAGTATTTACTGTCAAGGGGCAGGGGACGGTTGTTCGAGGAACGGTTTATGAAGGAACCGTAGAAGAGGGGCAAACCCTTAAGATCATGCCAGAGGGGCTGGAGGTAAAGGCCAGGCAGATTCAGGTCCATCATAAGCAAGCACAAAAGGCTTATGCAGGGCAGCGTACCGCAATCAACCTCTCTGGTGTTTCAAAGGAAGACCTGGAACGTGGGAATGTTTTGGTTTCATCAGAGCACTTCATTGTATCGAAAACAGTGGATGTGGCGATCAGGGTGGTTGAGGATCTCGACTATATGGTGAAACAACGGATGCCAATTAAGCTCCATATTGGAACGACTGAAGTAATGGGACGGATTGTCTTTTTTGACAGAAATGAGCTGAAAGAAGAAAACGGAGAAATTCTCTGTCAGCTGCGCTTAGAGGAAGAAATTCTTACGAAGCGTGGGGACCGCTTTATTTTAAGGCGCCCAAGCCCGCAAGAGACAATTGGCGGCGGCTGGGTCATTGATCCGAGAGGCAATAAATATCGGTTTGGGAATCAAACGATTGAAGAACTTGAAAAGAAAAAGGTAGGTACTCCGAAGGAAAGAATCACGTCTGCCATTTTTGAGGCTAAAAGTATAACAGTTAGCGAGTTAATAAAACGGACAGCACTTGATGAAGAAATGCTAAATGAGTTTTTAGATAACGAAGATTTTATATTATACAATGGGAAAGAGTTTACACTTAAACTATTAGTTAACTCGATTGAAGAAGACATATATGACCGATTACAAGATTTTCATCAAGCTCATTCCATGAAACTTGGCCTAAATAAAGCAGAGCTTTTGCAGTCGATGCAAAAGAGGTTCCCGAAATCGCTACTAGATTTTGTTGTTGAAAATGGGATAGCAAATGCCATTTTCAATCGAAAAGAACAGTTTGTTTCACTTTCAAACTTTGTCCCACATGTTCCGAAAAGCTGGCAAAAACGATCTGAAAATATGCTTAGTGAATTAAAGAAGGATGGGCTGAAGGTCCGTTATTATAAAGATTATTTTTCAGATTCTGGTATACCAGACCATTTAGAAGCGGATTTACGTCGTTACCTGGAAGAACAAGAATTAGTCGTCCATTTGGATGAACAATTTGCTTATCATGGAGAAGTCTTTAAAGCGGCCGTCGAAAAACTTCGAAGTGGAACGGGAGAAGAGTTTGAGGTGGGAGATGCGAAAGAAATTCTCGACCTGTCGCGAAAATATATGATCCCATTTTTAGAAAGATTAGATTCAAAGGGACTAACAAAGCGTGTGGAAAATAAACGAATCTGGCAAAAATAGAAAATACCTCAATCCTTTAACTGGATTGAGGTATTTTTTTAAGAAAGGAATTCCCCAGGATTTAATCCAAGTTCACGGCAAATATCACTGACCATTTGCATTTCATTGTGGTCGAAATTACCGTCAGCATAACCAATTGCAATACAGTAACGAGCAACTAAACGTGCGATCTCTGGTTTTGATCTTATTTTTCCAAGTGCACGGAATGCTTCCGCTCGACCAATCATTCGGTCGGCTTCAATACGGGATACAAAGTAGTTAAATCTTTGGATGACTTTGTTGCTATCAAATACCCGTAATTCTTCGCTGGAGTTTACAAACTCAATCATCTTTTGTCGCTCCATAGCATCTAAGTATCCGTCAGCCATCGATACCAAGGCACAAGCAGCAACCACTGCTTCTAGGACATCCTGGCTTTTATAGCGATTAAATAAATCCTGAGCTTTCCTTTTTGATTGATTGGCCCATTCAGTAATATCTGTTTGATTTGGGGACCAATTATTACCACAGCTATTACAAGTGAATTTTAATTGATTTTTTCCAATAAAACCACCTAGAAGCCCAACTGGACCAAGTATTAATCCACCAATCGCCGCTTTCCCAAGTCCAAAGCCCTTTTGCCCTGTTCGGACATTTGAAGAATTACAACGCGGGCAATAAATATCATCCCCATATGTACGATTTGTGTGGGAGTGAGAGGTTTGTGTTGGATATCCAAATGCTGGCTGTGAAAAGGTAGGTTCAGGCTGTAAATGAATTGGTTGCTGTTGGTTTTGCTGATATTGATTTGGATTGTATTGATTTTGATTAAATGATGGTTGGTTTGCATAATTGTTAGGTTGGTTAAATTGATTTTGGTGATTGTTAAATTGGTTATGATTATTATTAAATTGATTTTGCTGGTTATTAAATAGATTTTGTTGAACTGGTGGTGGTGTTGGAGTTGGATCATCGACACTCACTCCAAAATTACGGCATAATGCAGCTAGTCCACCTTGAAAACCGCTGGCAATCGCGTTAAACTTCCATTCCCCATTATGGCGGTAAAGTTCAGCAGCGACGATAGCTGTTTCCACTGTAAAATCTTTTCCAAGGTTAAAACGAAGCAGTTCCACATTGTTTTGTTCATTAAAAATACGTACATATGAATTGGAAATTTGTCCGAAATTTTGCTGCTTCATTTGAGCATCATGGATCGTAATTGTGAAAGCGATTCGGTGAATGTGGCTGGGAACTCTTTGCAGGTTTATTCGGATTTGTTCGTCATCCCGCTCGCCAGCTCCGCTTCGATTATCCCCGCTATAATTAATGGAGCCATTGCCACCAGAAGGATTATTATAAAAAATAAAATCCTGATCACTTTGGACTTTACCATTCTGCCCTATTAAAAAGGCTGAGGCATCTAGATCGAAATTAGAACCGTTATGTGCAATATCCCATCCTAAACCAACCACAACATCTTGTAAACCAGGATTTGACTTTGTTAGATCAACTTTTTGTCCTTTACTAAGTGTAACTCCCAATGATTTCACTCCTTCATATTTTCTCTTATCTTATTATAATGCAATTTATGATTGAAGAAAGAAATGTTAAACCAATAAAAATTTTTCCTACTGGTTAACATTACGGAAAAATGGAGAAAAAGTTTCATTATTGTATATAGTAGGAAATAAGAAAAGTTTTTTCCACCCATATCCTTTTTGTTTATTAAAACGTTTAGAGTGTAGAGAGTGTTAAGGGAGTGAAAATAATGTCTACTGAACGTAGCCTGTACAAATTTAAAACTGTACAGAACGAGGAAATCTTGTGGAGCGAAGTGTATCCTAAGTTACAAAAATATTGTCACTTTCTATCCCAAAGTAAATGGGATGGAGATGATCTTGCACAAGAGGCTATGTTGAGAGCCTTGACCTATTACAGCCAAGATAAAATTACCTCAGCTTTATTAAATAAAATAGCCCACAATCATTGGATAGATACACTTCGAAAAAGAAAGAGGGAAGAATTAAAAAATGATCAGATGTGGGAGGAGAATATTACCTTTTCCGGTGATATTGTGAGTTCTGTTGACTTGTTAATAGAACACTTTACTCCAAAGCAAGCGATAATCTTTTTCTTAAAAGAAGTCTTCCATTATCAACTTAAGGAAATTGCCGAGATAGTAAATTCAACAGAATTCGCGATAAAATCAAGTTTAAACAGAGCAAGAAAACGAATGGAAAACCAAAAAGATAATCAGTCGCTCGAATCAGTTTGGGAAGAAGAAGAAAAGGAACAACTTGGGAAGCTTTTTCATGATTCCCTAGTCAACCAGGACCCAGCTGTTTTGATTGAAGCCATTCCGTCGTTCCAGGACACATTGGAAGTGCCTTCCGCAGCGTCTTGGATAACCACCACATTCAAAGCTTCAGCTCCTTTAAGCACTCTCTCTATGGCAGCATAGCCAATAAATCGCTTTTTAGGAGGATGGATAATGAGTACGATTCCTTATGTTATTGAACAATCTAACCGTGGTGAACGATCATATGACATTTATTCTCGTCTGTTAAAGGATCGAATTATTATTATCGGGGATGAAATTAATGACCATGTTGCAAACAGTGTCGTTGCTCAATTATTATTTCTAGCTGCCGATGCCCCAGATAAAGAAATTTCTCTTTATATTAATAGTCCTGGTGGTTCCACTTCAGCAGGATTTGCTATCTATGATACCATGCAATATATTAAGTCAGATATACGGACGATTTGTACAGGAATGGCAGCGTCATTCGGGGCGATGTTACTGCTTGCTGGAACGAAAGGGAAACGGTATGCCCTGCCGAACAGTGAAATCATGATTCACCAGCCTCTAGGTGGTGCACGAGGTCAGGCAACAGAAATTGAAATTTCTGCAAGGCGGATAGTGAAGTTGAGAGAGCATATCAATCAAATCATTGCAGACCGTACAGGTCAGTCGCCTGAAAAAGTAGCAAAAGATACCGATAGAGATTACTATTTAAGTGCGGAAGAAGCGAAGGAATATGGAATTATTGATGAGATTCTGTATCCAAATCGCTGATAAGGAAATAATAAAAAATATCGAAAAAAGGTTAGCTGCTGCTGACCTTTTTTTGTTGACACGTAAAACATCATGCCATATAGTTAAACAGGTGAATAGTTCAACAGTTTAACTAATAGGATTAAAGAGAGGTGAGAAATGGATAATGGATAAAAAAATCATACAGGAATTAATCGATCGTTATGTGTCCGTTTCTTTTGATGTAAATAAAAAGGCTGCATTTTTACTTAAATGTCAAATAAGCGAAGATTTAACGATCGACCAACACTATATTTTAAGATACATTCAGCATTCCAACAATTGCACTTCCACTGAATTAGCAGAGGCTTTTGATGTAAATAAAAGTGCGATTACTGCGATTATCAATCGGTTAGCAGACAGAGGGATTATTGAAAGAACACGTGATGAAAACGATCGGAGGGTGTTGTACCTTACCCTATCGGAAAAAGGACATGAGCTGCACCACAAAACACAAGAAAAGGTACACTTACTAGTTGAATCATTTATCACCAAATTTGATGAGGCTGAAATTACAAATTTTATTAATACGTATGAAAAATTAGACCTGATTTTAACCAACATGAAAAACGAAGAAGTGGGGGAATAACTTTTGAGATTAATTGTTAAAAGAAAATGGTTTATCCTTATAGCATGGATCGCATTGATTGCGGTTCTCTTTATGACTGCACCAAATATGGAAAAGCTAGTTCGTGAGAAAGGTCAGATTAACGTTCCAAATGGATATTCTTCTACTTTAGCTGAAGAAATTCTTAATGATGTTCAGTCGAGTGAAAATAGTGGGAATGATTTACAAACTGCACTAGTTTTTCATAGTGACAAGAAGTTAACACAAGAAGAATTTGACGCCGCAGAAAAAGCGGTGCATCAATTAGAAGATAATAAGAGCGAACTAGGAATCACCTCGATTCTTTCTCACTTTAATCAAGAAGAATTAAAGGAACAGCTAGTATCAGAGGATGGAAAAACCATTCTAGTTTCCTTGAATGTTACAGCTGATGGAAGAGAAGGAAAGGAAATAACCAAAGATTTATATGAAGCACTTGATGGTGTAGAGTTAGAGCACTATTATACAGGCAACTGGTTGATTGCAGAGGATCTTGTCACAAACTCTCAAGAAGGTTTAAAGAAAACTGAGGGTATTACGGTTGTCTTTATTTTAATCGTACTTCTCCTTGTATTTAAATCTGCTATCGCTCCAATCATTCCATTAGTAACAGTAGGATTCAGTTATCTGGCTGCACAATCAATCACTGCTATTTTAGTAGAAAAAGTGAATTTTCCGTTATCAACCTTTACACAGATATTTTTAGTAGCCGTTTTGTTTGGTATCGGAACAGACTATTGCATTTTGCTGCTGAGTCGTTTTAAAGAGGAAATGTCCAAGAATGATAGTGTAGTAGAAGCGATTGTTATAACGTATAAGAATGCAGGGAAAACAGTGTTCTTTAGTGGATTAGCCGTTATGATTGGATTTGCTTCAATTGGTTTTTCAACCTTTGTATTATATCAGTCGGCAGCAGCAGTTGCGATTGGGGTAGCATTATTACTGCTTGCATTGTTTACAGTTGTTCCATTTTTCATGGCTGTATTAGGCAAAAAATTATTCTGGCCATCGAAAGGAAAACTTGAACACAGTGAAAGTAGAATATGGGGATTTGCTGGTAAGTTTGCATTGGCGCGCCCATTAATCGCTCTTCTAATTGTGGCAGCTATTTCTGTGCCAGCTTTATTTACTTATGATGGAGATTTATCGTTTAATTCACTAGAAGAAATCGGTGATGATTTCAATTCCATTAAAGGATTCAATCTTATATCAGATGGATTTGGTCCTGGTGAATCAATGCCTACGCAAATTGTCATTAAAAACGATGACGAAATGAATACGTCTGAATATATTGCACTTACTGAAAAAATTAGTCAAGAGCTAAGTAAAATAAGTGATGTGGATTCTGTTCGTTCTGTTACACGTCCGACTGGTGAAACCATCGACGAATTATATATTTCAGAACAAGTGAAAAGTCTAGAAGACGGACTTGGTCAGGGGAATGATGGAATTCAGAAGATTAGCAGTGGTCTTGCCGAAGCAGGGAGCCAACTCGCAGCCAATCAGCCGAAAATGGAAGAAGCAACAGATGGAATTAGTGAATTGATTACCGGAACAAATCAGTTACAATCTGGAATGGGAACCATCCAAGATAACCTTACCAAAATTGAAGATGGTTTGAAACAAGGTGCTACGGGATCCACTCAAGTAAAAGAAGGTCTTGAACTCATTAAGACGAAATCTGCCGAGGTTTTGGCTGGTAGTAAACAATTGCTTGAGGGTTACAATCAGGCAGCTGGAGGACTAGCGACTTTGGCTGGAAATTATGGACAAGTGGCAAAAGGTGTTAGTGAATTACACGATACCTTGATGGCAACGAATCAATACTTTACCAATTTAGAAAGTGATTATAGTGATATTGGACAAAATGAAAATTATCAAGCGATTAAAATGACCATTTTAGGATCTCAAGCAGCAACAGCAGAATTAGCAGGTAGCATAAATCAATTAAATACTGGATTATTGGGTGCACAGGGTGGTATCCAATTTGCTAATAGTAAATTTTCAGAAGCTATTGCGGGCCAAGAAGCACTTGTTAAAGGAATGGAGGATCTATTAAAAGGTCTTACAGAAATTGAAACTGGACTATATACGATGGGGAATGGCCAAGGGCAAATTGTTGACGGTCTGCCACAATTCACAAGTGGTTTAAGCGGTGTAAATAATGGTCAGCAGCAGATTTTGACTGGATTTGAGGACATGAGCGGTCAGATTACTCAATTGACTGATGGGTTGACACAAAGTGCTGATGGTCTAAATCAAGTCTCTGATGGTCTAGCATCTGCTCAAGAGTATCTTGCTGGTGTATCGAAGCAAGAGAAAAGTGGTTTTTATATTCCACAAGAAGTTCTCGACGGTAATGACTTTAAGCAAGCCTTAGACGTATATATGTCAAAAGACCGCAAAGTCATGACATTGGATGTGATTTTTAATAAAAACCCATATTCCAATGAAGCACTAAATCGTATTCCGGAAATTAAGGAAACAGTAGAGCGAGTGGTTAAAGATACAAAACTTGAAAATGCTGAAGTAGCAGTTGGCGGCGTATCAAGTATGCACCATGACCTTGACGAAATTTCGCAAGCAGATTATTCAAGAACGGTCGTCCTTATGCTTATTGGGATTACCCTTATTTTAATCATTTTGTTCCGTTCGATTATTATGCCACTATACTTGATTGGTTCTTTAATCTTAACCTATTATACTTCAATGGCGATTGCGGAGGCCATCTTCGTAAATTGGTTAGGCTATACAGGTATTAGCTGGGCGGTTCCGTTTTTCGCCTTTGTTATTCTTATTGCACTTGGAATTGACTACAGTATTTTCTTAATGGATCGTTTTAATGAATTCAAACACATGCCAGTAGAACAAGCGATTCTCGAGGCTATGAAGAAAATGGGAACTGTTATTATCTCAGCGGCGATTATTCTAGGCGGTACGTTCGCTGCAATGATGCCAGCTGGTGTTTTATCATTACTTGAGATTGCGGCAATTTTATTAATCGGACTTTCACTCTATGCATTGGTCATCCTACCTTTGTTCGTCCCAGTAATGGTAAAAACATTTGGCGAGGCTAACTGGTGGCCTTTTAAAAAGAAGAAGGATTCGGTGATTGACAATCATTCTATTCATATGTAAAAAAGGGAAGCACGCTGATTATTTCGCAGCGTGCTTCTTCGTTTTATTCAACAATAACAGTGCCTTTAAACATATTCATTCCACAGCTAAACGTATATTGACCAGCTTCGTCAGGGGTAAACGATAACTTTGTTGTGCCAGCCTTAAGATTAACATTTTCCAAACCAAAATCAGGCATCATAAAAGTTGAAAAACAGCTATTATCACCTGGATTTGTAATGTTTAATTCAACGGGTACGCCTTTTTTTACTTTAATAACATTGGGAGAATACCCAGTCGGCGTAATCATCATTTCAATTTTAGGATTAGATTCTTTTGTAAGGTCTAGTTCCGTTTTTTCAGGAGTGGTACTCTTCTCTTGTGTTTGGGCGGCTTCGGCTTCACCTGGAATTTTAACAAAATCACTGCTATATAAAAATAAGAATAAGGCAATAAGAACTAACCCAGATGATAAGATATTAAATGGAGAAATGCCTGATGTATCAAGTGAAAGTTTCCCATTCGTTTCGACTATGATAAATAATAGGATAAGACCAAGAATAATAACATACAAACCTAAAAATATTCCTAGCATGATAACAGGGTTATCAAATTGAAGAATGGCCCCAAGTAGAGCACCGACAATTCCACTCATGATTCCTGAAACGGAACCACTCAAAATCGCTAATATTCCTACCGGCTGACCGGCAATAAATCCTAGCGTAAAGCCAATCAATGTACCCAATCCAACGGGAAGGAATAACCCAACTGACAGGATTCCACTAATATAGCCAGCTAAAAGCCCGCCCATCATCGTAATCACGGTGACGATTATAATTCCAGACAAGTTGGCCAGCTTCTTTTTATGGCGGTGTAAAAGATAAATGGAATAACCTGTGATTATGCTAATGATTGTTATGGTAATTATCGATAATATATACATATGATGATCCCTTCTAAAGTTAATAAACAATATATGTACATTATAAATGCATTAATAGAATAATAAATTGTATTTTTGGTGGCTTTTATGAACGTTTAATGAAAACTTTTGAGAAATAAAAAAGACGTTATAAACGTCAGGTCGGGGACTAGTCACTATTTTCGTGATCTAATGTATTTTTATAGATTCTTTTTAGCGCTTCATTTTGCATTTTCATAAGGTCAAGTAAATATTTTTTTTCCTCTTCTATTTCTATTATTTCCTGATTGTTTTCTTCCTTGTTCAAGGACATCACCCCATTTAGATTAATTGTAACGTATATCGAGAGGAGAATAAAGATGATTGATATGATTAAAGATCATAAAAACAGGCGAGAATAAAATAATATTCCCAAATAAAGTTTGACATTTAGGTATAGGAAATATATAATTTCTTAAAAAATACTATTGAAACGTTGATGAGGATTAGTAAAATGTAATTGGTCTTACAAAGAGAGGAAACCACTGGTGAAAGGTTTCTAAAGACAGACATTTGAACCTGCCTCGGAGTTCTGTATCGGATTATTTTTTGAAGATACATGCGGATAAAATCCGTTATCATGTCGAGAGTTTAAAGCAATTGCTTTATGAATTTAGGGTGGTATCGCCAGGTCTTGGTCCCTTTTTGGGGCCAAGGCCTTTTTATATTCAAAAAAAATAATGAGGTGTCAAAATGGCAAAGGAATTTGTAAAAGATGTTACCAGTATGGATGAGGATTTCGCCCAGTGGTATACCGATGTTGTTACGAAAGCAGACTTAATTGATTATTCAAGTGTACGTGGTTCAATGATTATCCGCCCTTATGGATATGCACTTTGGGATAATATAAAAAATGAATTAGACAGACGCATCAAAGAAACAGGGCATGAAAATGTTTATATGCCATTGTTCATTCCTGAAAGCTTACTGCAAAAGGAAAAGGACCATGTCGAAGGCTTTGCACCTGAAGTAGCATGGGTTACACATGGTGGTTCAGAAGAATTGGCGGAACGATTAGTCGTTCGTCCAACATCGGAGGTTCTTTTTTGCGAGCATTATAGTAAAATTATTCATTCTCACAGAGATTTACCAAAATTATATAATCAATGGGCAAACGTTGTCCGCTGGGAAAAAACGACTCGTCCATTCTTACGAACATTAGAGTTTTTATGGCAGGAAGGTCATACTGCACATGCGACAGATGAAGAGGCAATGGAAGAAACCATCAAAATGCTGAATGTGTATGCAGCGATTTGTGAAGAGATCCTTGCTATTCCTGTAGTGAAGGGTCAAAAGACGGAAAAAGAAAAATTTGCAGGTGCTAAAGCTACTTTTACGATTGAGAGCTTGATGCATGATGGTAAAGCACTTCAGTCTGGAACCTCTCACCACTTTGGAACAGGGTTTGCGGAAGCATTTAATATCCAATATACAGACAAAGAAGGCAAGCTTCAGTATGTGCATCAAACATCATGGGGCTTTACAACAAGAATTATTGGGGCATTAATTATGGTGCATGGTGACGACCGTGGTCTTGTGATTCCTCCAAAAGCGGCGCCAACTCAAGTTATGATTGTGCCAATTGCACAGCATAAAGAGGGAGTTCTAGATTTTGCATATGATTTGAAAAAGTCTCTAGGTCAAGTTGCTCGAGTGGAAATCGATGCAAGTGATAAAAAGCCAGGCTGGAAGTTCAATGAGTATGAAATGAAGGGAATTCCAGTTCGCTTAGAAGTTGGACCAAAAGACATTGAGAACAAGCAGGTTGTGTTAGTAAGAAGGGATACATTAGAAAAGGTATTCGTTCCTTTGGATCAATTAGAAACGAAGCTAGTAGAATTACTCGATGAGATTCAATCTAATTTATATAATAAGGCATTGAATCACCGTGAAGAGAGAACTTCGGTAGCTGTAACGCTTCCTGAATTAAAAGAGAAGCTTGAAGCAAAACCAGGCTTTATTAAAGCAATGTGGTGCGGTGAACTCGCTTGCGAGGAAATGATCAAGGAAGATACGACAGCAACTTCAAGATGTATTCCATTTGAGCAAGAAAAAGTTTCAGATACATGTGTATGCTGTGGGAAAGAAGCAGACAAGATGGTTTACTGGGCAAAAGCATACTAATACAGTCCGGGACCCTTTCATTTAGGAAGGGTCCCTTTTTTTAAAAAGTTCATGTAGCCGAAAATCGTCAATGAATAGGTAAAGTGGTCCTCATAAAAGTCTCATGAAGCCCAAAATGAAATGGAAATGGAAAAATTGGTCATCATGAAGGGTTCATGATGACCAAAATCGAATAAGAATAGATAAAATGGTTCTCATGAAAACAATAAGTTATTAAGGAGGAACATAATGAAACCAAGTTTAATAGAGTTTCCAGAGGAGATTACGACAGAGAGGTTGTTAATTCGCAAACCCTTGCCAGGTGATGGCAAAGCAGTATACGAAGCGATGCAAGCCTCACTAAATGAACTAAAGCCGTGGATGCCTTGGGCTCATACTAATCAATCTGTACAAGATGTAGAAGCGAATATACGTGATAGTATTGCTAAATTTATAACCCGAGAGGATCTAAGATTACATATTTTTAATAAAGAAACGATGGAATTTATTGGCTCATCTGGGCTGCACAGAATTAATTGGGATGTACCTAAGTTTGAAATTGGTTATTGGATTGATACACGTTATTCAGGAAAAGGATACATTACCGAAGCCACTGAAGCAATTACAAATTTTGCATTTACCGAACTAAATGCAAAGCGTGTGGAGATTCGCTGCGATCCAAGAAATATTAAAAGTCGCGCCATTCCAGAGAAACTTGGTTTTATTTTAGAAGGCATTTTAAAAAATGATAGTCTTTCAGCTAAAAGTAAGGAAATAAGAGATACGTGTGTTTTTGCAAAATATGGAAAATAAACAGGGACTATAGGTATGGTTCGGATTATCTAAAAATAATTGTCTGTGATTTGAATCACTTACTTCGTGAGAAGTTTTACATATAATCACTATATAAATAGTGATAACCACTACATAAGGAGTGATAGTTTTGTTAGATCATAGAACAATTGAAATTATTAAATCAACCGTACCTGTTTTAGAAAAACACGGTGAAGCGATTACAACTCGTTTTTATCAAATGTTGTTTGGAAATCATCCAGAACTATTAAATATCTTTAACCACGCAAACCAAAAACAAGGAAGACAACAAAGAGCACTTGCTGGGACAGTCTATGCTGCTGCTCAATATATCGACAACCTAGAAGCAATTCTTCCTGTTGTGAAACAAATTGCCCATAAGCACAGAAGTCTTGGGATTCAAGCCGAACATTATCCAATAGTAGGAAAGCATCTTTTGTTAGCGATTAAAGATGTGCTTGGAGATGCAGCTACAGATGAGATTATCAATGCATGGGCAGATGCTTATGGGGTAATAGCTGATGCCTTTATCAGTGTTGAGGCAGAAATGTATGATGAGGCTACCACTCAAAAAGGTGGGTGGGATGGTTTCCGAAGCTTTGCAGTTGATCGTAAGGTAATCGAAAGTGATGTTATTACTTCATTCTACTTAAAACCAACGGACAATAAGGAAATTGCCCAGTTCCTTCCTGGACAGTATATTAGTATTAAGCTTGAAATCGATGGCGAGAAGTTTACGCATATCCGTCAATATAGCTTATCTGATTCACCAAGTAAAGATTATTACCGCATTAGCGTAAAACGTGAAGCAGGAACTGCAAATCCAGATGGAGTGGTCTCAAATTATTTACATGAAAGTGTAACAGAAGGAGAAATCCTTAAGGTAAGTGCTCCTGCAGGGGATTTTGTACTGGATACTAATAAAAATACACCTGTTGTGCTATTAAGCGGAGGTGTTGGTTTAACACCAATGCTAAGCATGTTAAAAACTGTTGTTGAGGTCCAGCCGCAAAGAAAAGTAACTTTCATTCATGCAGCTGCCAATAGTAATGTTCATGCATTAAGAGATGAAGTAGAATCATTGACTTCGGTTGAACATGTCAATTCATTTTACTTTTACGATTCACCTACTGAAGATGACTGGACAAACAAACGGTTTGATGTCGAAGGGTATGTAACGCAGGAATGGATGGGACAGAATCTTCCAATTCAAGACGCAGATTTTTATTTCTGTGGTCCAGTTCCATTTATGAAGGCAATCAATCGTTCCTTAAAGAATTTAGGAGTATCAGAAGATAGAATTAACTTTGAATTCTTTGGACCAAAAGACAATTTAGAAGATAGTGTGAAGAAAGAACCGGTTTCCGTTTAGGAATCGGTTTTTTCGTGTATTGAAAGTTTGAATCATCCAGTAATTGTGATTAAATATAGGTAGGAATTGCCAGAAAGGAGGAATTGTTTTGAATAAGAACGTTATACGCTCTGTAACTATGGTTTCAGTATTTTTTTGTCTCCTCTGGCTGGTCGGACTGGGCTGGGCAGTAGGCGAATATTATGCAGGGAAACCAGATATAATCCCAAAGGAAACCACTATTGAAAAGAAAGTGGAAGATAAAGAAGGTTTACATATTGTTGCCCTTGGTGATTCTTTAACAAGAGGAACAGGTGATGAAACAGGAAAAGGATATGTTGGGGTCCTTATCGATGAAATAAAAGAGAAATCAAAGCAGGATGTGCGGCTGACAAATCTTGGTATCAGCGGACAGGAGTCCGATCAATTAAAGCAGCAAATCCAGCAGGCTGAAATTCAAAGACAAATCAAAACAGCTGATATGATTGTGGTAACAATGGGCGGTAATGATTTGTTTAGAGGTGGACAAGGGTTAATAGAGTTTGATCCAGAAGACATTACGGAGATAGAGGGGAAATTCCTTGAGAATATGACTTTCATTTTTCAACAAATTCGTACCAGCAATCCCGATGCAAATGTCTTTTTTATTGGTTTATACAATCCCTTTATCGATTTAGAACAGGGAAAGGAAATGTCTAAAGTAGTTCGTCACTGGAACTATCAAAGTGCAGAATTAAGTGCATCGTTCCCTAATATTGTGTTTGTGCCAACTTTTGATCTGTTTGAGCTGAAGGTTAATGATTATCTTTATAGTGACAAGTTTCATCCTAATACAAAAGGGTACCGTTTAATAGCTGAACGTGTAGCTTCATTGCTTACCTGGTGAGGAGAGTTAGCCAAATGGAGAAAGTAACTTTATCTGTCCATGATTTAAAGAAAGTTATTGGCAAAAAGGAGATCATTAAAGGAATTAGTTTTGAGTTAAAAGAAGGAGAGGTATTTGGATTCTTGGGTCCAAATGGTGCTGGAAAAACGACAACCATCCGGATGCTGGTAGGATTAATCAAACCTACATCAGGAAGTATTCAAATAGGCGGTAATAATATTGTAGACAACTTTGAGGAAGCGATGAAACACCTCGGCTGTATTGTTGAGAATCCCGAACTATATCCATATTTGTCTGGCTATGACAATCTATTGCATTTTGCGCGGATGCTTAATGGAATTGGTGAAAAGCGAATCAGTGAAGTGACGGAACTTGTAGGTCTTAAAGATCGAATTCATGATAAAGTAAAAACCTATTCGCTTGGGATGAGACAGAGACTGGGTATTGCTCAAGCTCTGCTAGGCAGACCTAAAGTATTAATTCTTGATGAACCTACAAATGGGCTAGACCCAGCTGGAATTCGAGAAATGCGAGAATTTATTCGTTTCCTCGCCGAAGAGGAAGGAATGAGTGTCCTTGTATCCAGCCATTTGTTAAGCGAGATTCAATTATTATGCGACCGAGTGGCGATTATTTCAAGAGGAAAAGTTATTCGTACAGATACGGTCGATAACTTGCTGGCAAATAGGGAACGTGTGGTTTGGCGTTTTCATCCACACGAAGAGGGGAAGCAGGTTTTACGGTCAGTCACAACCATCGAAGAAAGAAATGATGGCTCGATTTTGACCGAATATAATGAAGTCAAGACAGCAGAGTGGAATAAAAAATTGGTAGGGGCTGGAGTATCTGTTACTGAAATGAATCGCAAAATGCCTGTCTTGGAAGATTTGTTCCTGGAACTAACCGGGGGTGATTCAATTGAATAACCTGATTCAAAATGAAATGATGAAACTCATCGCAAAAAAACGCCTTATTGTCATTGCGATTATTATTGGTATTTTGGTTGCATTATTTACCTATGCACAATTTAAAGAGGTCGAACGTCAGAGAGAAAAATTAGGAACCGATGATTGGCGAACGATTATCCAACAAACGATCATTGATCAGCAAAACAGGATCAGCAGTCCACGAATTTCGGATGAATGGAAAAAACAACTACAAATAGCCTTACAGCAAAATCAATACTATCTCGATCATAACATAAACCCTTCAGAGCCAGGTGCTCCTACGTTTATGAGGATCTTTTTAGAGAATTCGATTGAATTATTTATTCCATTAATGGTTATGGTGATTGCCAGTGATATAGTGTCTTCGGAGCATAGCCAAGGATCCATTAAGTTATTATTGACGCGGCCGGTGAAAAGGTGGAAAATTCTTCTCAGTAAATATATAACCCTTACCCTTGCAATCTCGTTAATCGTGGCCATTGCAGGAATCCTTTCCTATTTAATCTCGGGGTTGGTTTTTGGCTATAAAGGTTGGGGTGCACCTGTGCTGACAGGTTTTAGTGTAAATGATACAGGCTTAAATACTTCTAGTGTAAAGTTAATCGATCAATGGCAGTTTTTATTAATGGATTTTGGTCTTGTATGGCTTGTAGCTATTGTGGTTGGGACACTTTCCTTTATGTTATCTGTTTTAATCCGGAGCACTGCTGCAGGTATGGGGGTCATGTTAGCCGCCCTAATTTCAGGAGCAATCCTAAGCAATATGGTTTCCTCTTGGGAGTCAGCAAAATACTTCTTTATGGTAAATTTAAAGCTAACGAACTATATGAACGGTAATCCACCTCCGATTGAAGGAATGACACTTTCATTTTCAATGATGGTTCTACTCGTATGGTGGGCAGCAGGATTATTTGTTTCCTTCTTTGTTTTTACAAGAAAGGATGTTTATTAAAGGCTGTTTTCGTAACGATTGTTGTTAAAATCTTAAAGCCGATTTTAACGTGGCAATAGTATTTTAAGCCTTTGAATTTAGTCTGCAAACTCTTTTCTTACTAAATTTATGCTGTTTTCGGCGAAAACACAGTACATTCATTCTTTTTTTGTATAAAAAAGAAACAAAGTTTAAGAAAAGAGCCTTATTAAAGAGTTATTCCTAGGAATAGCTCTTTTGTCATTCTATTTTTGGCTTTTTTCCAGCTCTTATATATTCTTTTATTGTGTTATACATCGTTTTGTCAGAAAGAACACGGAAGAAGGATATGTCAGGAACAAGATTTGCTTCAATAAACCATGGTTTTCCAAATTGATCAATTCCTATATCCATACCCCACATTCGAGCATTTGGATAAACTTTTTCCAGTTGGATTGCTGCCAATTTACATAGCTGATCAATTTCCCAGTGAAGTGAATCTGGGTTCTTTGGGTTTAAGACAGATGCTTCCATGGCATCTTCCAAGGTGGATAAAGCTTTTGCAACATTGGTAACAATAAATCCAGTAGCTGCTATTCTTGTAATCTTTCCTGTGACTACCCATTCTGATTGAACTGTTTTTCGTTGGATCATGACTCTGATATCAAATGGGCATCCTTTTATCGTTGGGAGAAGAATTTTTTCTTGAATAAGGTAGGATTTCTTTGAGGTAAACCGATCATGTATTTCAGTTAGCAGCTCATTAAAATGATTGAAAGGAGATATCTTTCTTTTAGAATGAATTACATAGGTTTGATCATCAAATTGTGAGATTAGTGCCAGCCCGCGCCCCCATTGGCTGCGATTAGGTTTAATAATGCAGCATTTATATTTTTCAAGATATTGCTGGAGTACTTTTTCGTGAAAAGGGTAGGAAATAGGCAAATAAGGGAAGAGAGCCTTGGCACCTCGTAACACTTGATGCCAGTCCCATTTTCCCTCTGTAAATCTATAACGTATATCATTTATCCATGGTTTCCCTAATTGATCAAGGTAGAAATCAATCATCACCAAATTATATTTAGAATATTTTTCTTCCAGTATTTCAGCTAGTAGTGAGGCAATATGGTCAAGTTGACAGCTGATGTCAGTACTGTTATCCGGATATCCTTTTTGAAGAATATCATTGGCTGGGAATATGTCCTTAACTTCATCGGTAATTGAAAATCCCTTGGGGGTTATCCGTGCTACCTTTTCAGTAATAGTCCATTTAGCAGGTTGTTTTGTTGCATATACCCTAATATCAAAATGATTTTCATTAAATTTTGCACGTGGAACTGCCTGTTGAATAATGAATTTTCCCTCTGCTATTAGATTCTTTTCAATAAACTGATAGACTTCTTGTTTTCCAGATACGATCTGATTCATGATTCCTGTTTCAATTTGATACTGTGGATGAACAAGTGTAGTGACTAGGATGTTTATTTTATTATCATTGCAGGGCTTTAATGAAACCTGGTCATATTTGTTCAGAAATTCATAAAAGTTTTTTTCGTTAAATAGGGCTGTTTCGGGTAAATGCCGAGAAATTTCCCCGTCGTTTAATAAGCGAGAATAATAGTTTAACTTTCCACACATAGTCTATGTCTCCCTTCTTAAACAAGCTTTCTACTTATTCTATTCAAATGTTATATAAGATGGTGGGTAGAAGCCCTGAGGTTAAAAATGTTTTTATAAGAAAAAACCACCTTCTACATGAAAGGTGGTTTTTGTGCCTTAACATTGGGGGATTAAGGCAAGGTATAGAAAAAGGGTAATCTATTCAATGGGATGCAAGGGGAGGGAACCCTTTTTTACCCGGGAAAACGGGATGCTCTTTAATACAAATTACTGCTTAGCAGTCACTTTTACTGGTTCTTTACTAAATCTCAAGTGTTGTTTAATGATAAGCGCAGGACCACCAAGGTTTAATAAATATCTAGCTTCAATTACTTGTTTCATAAAGGCTCCAAATAATCCTGATAATCTAAAGTTTCCAACCTTTCCAACTGCTGCAAAGTTACCAATGGATGCAACTGATCCTTTGTGGTGATATTCAAAAGATTTTAAGC
The DNA here is from genome assembly GCF_036961885.1 of Neobacillus niacini. Classification (GTDB taxonomy): domain Bacteria; phylum Bacillota; class Bacilli; order Bacillales; family Cytobacillaceae; genus Neobacillus; species Neobacillus niacini_H. Next base: position 39,092 of record NZ_JBALNQ010000003.1, read on the forward strand.
TTTCTCCACGTAAGGTAGATACAATATTTTTTGCACAAACATCTGCTTCTTGTAAAGCAACCTGTGCAGTTGGTGGAAGGGCATTTTTCTCATCCTTCATGAATAAAGAACAGTCACCAATACTAAAAATGTTATTCTTACCGTTAACACGAAGGAAGGAATCAACAGGGAGCTTGCCTTTTTCTAATGGAATACCACAGTTTTGAACAATTGGATTTCCTTTTACACCACAAGACCAGATTAATGTCTTAGTCGGAATCTCTAAATTGTTTTCAAGTACGACCTTTTCAGGTGTACATTCTAAGATTTTAGTGGACATATACATTTGTACATTAAATTTTTCTAAAACTTCGGTTGTGTATTTAACTGATTCCTTAGGGAAAAACGGAATGACGGATGGTGCAGCCTCAACTGCTACAATATTTACATGCTCGAATGGGACATCATATTTTTTACAAAGCTTAGGAAGTCCTTCAGATAATTCTCCTAACATTTCTACTCCAGTAAATCCGCCTCCAGCAACAACAAAGGTTAAACGGGATGGATCTTTATCTTCTTTATAAAGAGAAAGTTGTCTGATAATTTGGTTATAGATAGCCTTCGTGCTTCTAAAGCTGCGAATGGCAAAGGCATGTTCCTTAATGCCAGGGATACCAAATGTTTCAATACCAAAACCTAATGCGATTAAGAGATAATCATATTCTACAGTTTCGCCACCTTCAAGGTGTACTGCTTGTTTTTGGACATCGACTGAAGTAACACTGCCTTTTTTAAAGGTTGTCTTTTCAGGATTAATCAACTCTGGAATCTCCATGGCAATTTGACGATCGGCTGCAGTCCCAGCGCCTGTTTTATGCAGTTGAGTAGTAATATAGTGGTATTCATGTTTATTAATTAAAGTCACATCTGCTTCGCCGGATTTTAACAATTTTTCTAACTTCTTACTTGTAATAATGCCACCGTAACCAGCACCTAAGATTACTATTTTTGGTCTCTTCATTTAAACCCTCTCCTAACAATAAGTAAGTTTTTCAACGATTTCTATTGTGAAACACTTCACATTATGTGACAAAAAATATAGAGCTTTTCGCTCACACATTGTGAAGTATTTCACATATCTTCTATATTCATAGAATACGATAATTGTTTAAAATTAACAAGTATTATTTTTGAATAAATATGTCGAATTGGTAAATTTTTTTCGACATAAAGGGAATGATAATTTCGTGCCAATTAAAGACTGGTTAAATTTTGAAGTGATTATCATGAAAGAAGGAGATTAAAATGAAAGTAAGAATGTTGATAATTGTGTTAGGACTACTCCTAGCAATGCCAGGTATAACATCAGCAAATGTTCAGGCGCCAGATGAGACTGAAAAACCAGCTGCACCTAGTCCTCATGATAAAGAGGGGGATAAGGATGGTGAAGAAGGTAAAGAACATAATCACAATAACTGGCAGGAAAAAATGGCAGAACGTGAACAAAAGCTTCTAGCATGGGTTGATCAATATACCCCAGATAAAAAAGCTGAATGGACAAAGGTATTAGCAGAAAAAAAGGAATTAAGAAATAAGTGGTTAAGTCCAGAGAATGCTGAAAAACGTGAAAAGTGGAAGCAAGAAAAGATGGGGAAAATTAAGGAACTAAAAAAGCAATTAGATGAAGGACAGATAACGAAAGAGGAATTTGTCCAAAAAGCACATGGTGATAAAGCCATGGGAAATTGGAAGACCTATCATGATTTAAAAACAGCAGTTGAAGCGAAAAATGATAATCAGGCTACTGAGTTATTAAATCTATTATTAGAGCAGTCTAAACAGCATAATGAAAAGATAAAGGCAATGTTAAGAGAATAATTTAGTCAGGAAGTAGGCACCAGCCGTTTATCGATTTGGTGTCTTTTCAATTTCCTCAACATTTATGAGGATATAATCTTTATAATAAATGATTAACTCATTATTGGCTTTTGTGGCTTTTTGAATTACATTGAAGTTTCGGCAAAATAAGGGGACTTCAATGGATCCATTATTAAAAATCATAAAAGTGAATTCATCAGAAAGTGGTGATTCTTCATTCCGAATCATGACAAATTTTCCTTTAAACGATGACAGATTACTAATATTTTCATTTTCTGCTTCTTTTGCTTTTATTAGGAATTGATGGTTTACATAGAAATATAGATTTTTGAGAAATATGAGTAAGGCGATAAAACCCATGGTTACAATAGACACCATATACTTTTCAGAAATTGCAGGTATGAAGAATGGAATCGTCCAGAAGAGGATGGCAGCGATCAAATGAAAAAACATCTCAACACCTTCTTTTGATTAAAATAGGATGCTAGATGTGGATTCTAGATGGATTATATTATCTATATATTTAGAATACAGTAAAATATTTAAGGAGTAAACCTTTGATGTAAAAAGAAAAATGCAAGGATGCGTCTGCATCTTGCATTTTTTTTAACAGAGTATTTCTTAGATGACTAAACTTGATTGAACGTAATGAAGCAAAAGCTTGGCTGTATTTTCAATCGATGATTCATGTGTACGTTCAAAAGCATGGGATGAATCAATCCCAGGACCAATTAACCCATGAACGATGTCGTGACCAGAGCGGATGGCTGCTGATGCATCGGAACCGTAAAAGGGATAGATATCGAGCTTATATTTAATATCATTAGCTTCGGCAAGTCTCACTAAATTTTTACGGAGTTCATAATGATAAGGTCCACTTGCATCTTTTACACAGATAGATACTGTATATTCATCTGTTGACTGTCCATCACCCATAGCGCCCATATCAACCGCTAAATATTCTACTGTTTCAGGGGGAATATTGGAATTTCCACCGTAACCAATTTCTTCATTGTTTGAAATTAAGAAATGGGTCGTATAAGGTAATTGAATGTTTTCACTCTTTAATTGTTTAATCAGTTGAAGTAAAATGGCTACACTAGCTTTGTCATCCAAATGGCGGGATTTAATAAAGCCGCTAGGAGTGACTTCTACCCGCGGATCGAAAGAAACGAAATCGCCAACCTCGATTCCTAGTGCCCTAATATCTTCTGCATTATGTACTTTTTCATCAAGTCGTATTTCCATATTGTCTTGGTTGCGTTCCGCTTTTCCAGCGTCCTTATATACATGAACGGAGGTTTGGTGCATCAAAATTGTACCTGTCATTTTCTTGCCGCTGCTTGTTTCAATCAGACAGTATTCTCCTTCGATTGAGTTATATTTAAAACCCCCAATCAAATCGATTTTCAGCCTGCCATTAGACTTTATTTCCTTAACCATTGCCCCGAGCGTATCCACGTGTGCTGTAAGCATGCGGTGCTTACTAGAATCTTTTCCTTCTAATGTTGCAATAAGACCGCCTTTCCTATTTCTTATCGTTTCAACGTTTAAATTAGCAAGGTATTTTTCAACATATGAAATTACTTCATTTGTATTTCCAGATGGGCTTGGTATTGATACTAAATCCACGAGTAATTTCATTGTTTCCTCTGTATTCTTGTTTAACAAAGTTAAAACCTCCTATCAAATATAACTGTCTTACCTATTATAACATCATAACCAAAAAATCAATCGATACAAAACTAATTGAAAACCGTCAACTTTTCTTGTGTGCTTGCATAGTCTAGGTAGTGTTTGAATTTATCGATTTCAAGGATAAAAACCAGGGAAAGTGAATAATTAGAAAAATTAAATCTATGATGCAAATGGGAGAGAAAAATGACCAGAATTGAATTATATCACCAAAAAACGAAGCAATTTTCATGGAAGAGGCCATTTTTTTTTATACTAACTTTAATAATAGTAACAGCAGGTTTCTTCTTGTTTAAGCATTATTATCAAAGTACGATAAAAATTGAAGCACCTGATGAAAATCTAGGTTCAAAAGTTGTCATCCATCTTCCAGATGGGAAAGAGGTTTTTACGTATGAAAATTATATTCTTGAAAAAGACGGAAGGATCTACTATAAGGGAGAGCGTAATACAATTGATCTAACTGGTGGAACGGTTACCTATGAAAATTGGGAATGAATCAAAAAAGACTAGCTGCCTAGTCTTTTTTGATTATGAAACAAGTTATTCGATAACAATGCTTAAAACCATCCCTTTTTCTTAAACCAAAAAATCAATGACACACCGACGCTGCCCATCAACAAGAGTGAAAATGGATAGCCATACTTCCAGGATAATTCGGGCATATCTTGAAAATTCATTCCAAAAATACCGGCAATAAAGGTTAACGGAGCAAAAATAGACGTCATAATGGTAAGAACTTTCATTACATTATTTGTTTGGTGTGAATTCATAGATAGGTAATTATCTCGGATATCAGCCGTGATTTCCCTGTTTGCCATCAACATTTCTGATAATTTTAACAGATGATCATGAATGTCAGAGAAATATTCTTTCCTTTTTGTAATGTTTTTCAAATGTTGAGAGTTTAGCATCCGATAGAGAAGATCACGCATTGGATTAACGGTATGCGTTAGATTTAAGAGCAGATACCTTGTATCAAATAATTCCTTTAATAAATTGTTCATTGGTTTATTAAGGGTATTTTCTTCAATCTCATCTAATTTATCTTCGATTTTGTAAATAATCGGGAAGTAGTTGTCTACGATTTTGTCCAATATTTCATAAAACACATGATGACTTGTAAACTCTTCAATGTTTTTCCGGGCCGTTAATCTATCCACCACTTGGAAGACTTCCATCGAGGGCATTAGGTGGAAGGTAATGATAAAATTTTCTCCTAAAAAAAAATCCAACTCTTCTTTTATGATTTCATTTTCATTCTCACGAACAATATGGGTAATAAAGAAAGTATAGTCCTCGTAGTAATCTAGTTTAGGTCTTTGAGTTGAGTGGTATATACAATCTTCAACCGCTAGGGGATGAAAATGAAAAGTTTTAATTAAATGACTTACCTCTTCCTCACTTGGTCCATTAAAATCAACCCAAAACCATTTATAGTCAATAAAGTTTAGATTTTCAATAGAATCCTGTTCTACAATTGTATTTTCATTTGTAATCCCCATAAATCTAATCATATTTTAAACACCTTATTTCTTTTTTTTAATTTTGATAAAGTTACTCCTATGATCATGATAATGGAAAATATCGCGGTTTTCAAAAATCGAAGATAGTAATACAACAATACCTGTTTAATTGCATGTAAAAAGGCATCCCAATTGGAATGCCTTAATTTTTATACGGTTTGTTCAGCTTTTTTACGCATTGATTGTGGAATATAAACGCAGAATGGTTCACTTTCCATATAGTCACCGGTTACCGCATATGTTCTTGAACGAGAGCCGCCGCAAATTTTGTTGAATTCACAAACGCCGCACTTGCCTTTATAGTTATCTGGCTGTCTTAGATCTTTAAATACTTTTGCTTCCCGATAAATTTCTGCTAACGGAGTTTCACGAATATTACCACCAACGATTGGCAGTAAGCCGCTTGGCATTACATCACCAATATGGTTAACGAAGGCAAAACCATTTCCATCATTTACACCTTTTGGTGCACGCTTTAAACCATCATGCATCGAAGCAAAGTCAGTTGTGATGGAATCTTCATAGCGAATTTCGCCTTTTTCAATTACATGGTCACGAGCTTTTTCTTGTAACACTACACGACGGTAGTGTTGAGAAGCGGTTGTTTTGATATCATAAGGTGCAGTTTTACTTAATTGATACAACCAGCGAAATACTTTTTCATGCTCTGCAGGTGTAATACAAGCATCCATTTGACCTCTTCCAGTTGGTACCAGCAAGAAGATGTACCACATGACTGCACCAAGCTCTTCAACAAGCTTAGACATATGCTCAAGGTGGTCATAATTATAACGAGAGATAACGGTATTTATTTGTAAAGGCATTCCTAATTCATTTAAGTATTTAATTTTTTCAAGTGTAAGGTCGAAAGATCCAGGAACTCCACGGAATTTATCATGTATTTCCGCTGTTGGTGCATCAAGGCTGAAGCCCCAGCGTGAAAGACCTACGTCCTGTGCAAGCTTCATTTTTTCCTTGGTAACATTTGGAGTTGCACTTGGAGTCATACTAACTCGCATACCTTTTTTAACTGCGTAATCCGCAAGCTCAAAAAGGTCTTCCCGCATCATACAATCACCACCAGAGAAAACAAGCATTGGATTATCCATTTCATAGATTTGATCAATTAAATTAATACCCTCTTCATGAGTTAATTCACGAGGATCAGGTGTTAACTGGGCATCAGCCCGGCAGTGTACACACTTCAATTGACATGCTCGCGTTACTTCCCAGATTACAATAAACGGATTCACATCATAATCAATTCCCTTGCTCACTCCATGAGGGTGGCCTTTTGCATGGGGGTGCCCCATTCCATGTGGATGTCCTTTACTTATTCCTTGCATTATCATCACCAAGATTCATCATATTTTTAATACTATTTAAAACCATTAAAAATGCTTCTATAGGTTTATTATAAATTTCTCATAATCTGTTTTGGTGGTTGGTTTGTTACAATATTTCTACATTCAACTAATTTCACTGTAAACCAACTACTACATATTCTCACTTTATCCAAACGATAAAGGTCCTTTTCTGCTCAAAAAAACAGAAAATTTATAGTTTATGAAAAGACCAATTAGATTTATACTTAAGTTAGAAGAGCATATGCATTTTTAAATGCTAGGCTGTGTTAATAGGTACTGTTGATTTTATAACCTGTTGATTTGAGCGGAAGGCGCTCGACTCCTGCGGGAGGACGGGGCAGGGGAGACACCGCAGGCGCTTCTGCGCCGAGGAGGCTCCCCGGACCGCCCGCGGAAAGCATAGCGCCTGGAGCTCAAATCAACAGTCGAGTTTAACACAGCGAAATGCTAAAGGGTTAGGAGTAAATGATGGGTAAAAGAATAAGTAGTATATCAATTTTAATCATAATCGTGGTGATTGGCATATTTCAAAAGGATGAATTACTTACTATAATTCAAGAAGGTGGAATACTTTCTCTTTTAATTAGCGTACTGCTTGTCGCCATTTGTGTTTTTTTCCCTGTTATTCCTTTTCCTGTTCTAGCTGGTGTCATTGGTGGTGTATTTGGGACAACACAAGGTGTGGTCGTTTCCCTAACAGGTGCAATGATTGGAACGATGGCATTCTTTTTCTTATGCAGATATGGTTTTCGTGACTATGCACAGGCAAAGTTAATGAACAAACCAAAAGTCGAGGAATATGAAGCCTATCTAAATCGGAATTCTTTTTTGGCAATCTTAACCTGCCGTTTGATTCCCATTATCCCAGCGCCTGTTGTCAATATCATTGGTGGCTTAAGCAAAGTGAATGGGTTCATTTTCTTTAGTGCATCCACAATAGGAAAATTACCTAACATTTTAATCTTGTCATACGCAGGAGCTTCATTTACTAGCAACAAGCTGTTTTCCTTTGGTTTGTATGGTGGATATATTCTAGTTGTTTTTCTGGTGTATATCGTGATTATGTATCGTAGAATGTCAAAGGAATCGGTGGACTAAACGATAAACTTAAAAGGATGATCTTTTCGTTCTTTCATGGTAACAATCTCATTAAAAAAGCTTTTTAGGATCAACCATTTCGAAGGATACGAATTTATAAAGTCATCCATTATTTCTGGAGAATAGAGGATGAAACAATCTAGAATATTTCTATGTTTTTTCAAATCATATAAAAGGGCATGAGGAATGGTGTAATAATTGTGAAGTTGGTAAGGATTTAACTTTACCATTTCAATTTTGGACTTTTGAATGTAAGGCAGCATGGTTTGTTCTTGGAGTTTTAAGCTTTCTTCTTTAGAAAGACCGTTTAAACTGATCCGATCATTGATAAAATAAATTCCCTTCATACCTTAACACCTCTTTTGAATTAGTGATTGGTATTGTTATTGACAGGAAAGGAAGTAAGTATACCCCATAATAACTGAAGGTTGGGTTATTCCAAAAACCGGGAAGGTGATGGACAATGTCTAATTGGGTAAAAGATGGTTTTATTCTTAGTACGGATAAGCAATATCTTGATACAAATGTGATTCACCAGTTTTTGAGTGTTGATTCATACTGGGCTAAAGGAATATCGTTGGAAAAAGTGAAAAAATCAATTGAAAAATCCTCGATTTGTTTTGGGATGTATGAGGCTGATCCTGAAAAAGGGGATGCAAAACAAATAGGCTTTGTACGAGCAGTAACCGATTTTGTTAGGTTTGCGTGGATTATGGATGTATTTGTACTCCCTGAATATCGGGGAAAAGGACTATCAAAATGGATGATGGAAACGATGATTGGGGAATCTGAGCTAAAAGATGTCCGAAAAATGATGTTATGCACCTATGACGCACATGGACTATATGAACAATACGGTTTTCAGACACTCGATGATCCAGAAATCTTTATGGAGAGAAAAATGTGAAGGATTTCCATTGTTGTGCCACCTGCAGACATTTTCAAGCAGAGAAAAAAACAGTCGGACTGGTTTATTTCTGCACCCGTTTAGGGTTCGAAACAAAAACAAATTATAAATTTAACTGTTGGAGCCCCAAAAAGCGCATAATAGAATTAATGGAGAAAATAAAGAATTCATAGTTTTGAAAAAGGAGTACAGAGAAATGGCAAATACACATGTTTTTTCACGGCAAGAGGAAGTTGCCAATTCAATTACTCATGGAATCGGTGCAATGCTTAGTATTGCCGCACTGGTCATATTAATCGTTTTTGCATCCCTATATGGAAATGCTTGGCATATCGTCAGTTTTACAATTTATGGAGCATCCATGTTCATTCTATTTATGTCCTCGACATTGGTTCATAGTTTTCCAGAAGGAAAAGTCAAAGATCTATTTGAAATTTTTGATCACTCCTCTATTTACCTTTATATAGCAGGAACATACACACCATTCCTCTTGGTTGTCGTTAGAGGGTCTTTAGGATGGACATTATTTGGGGTTGTTTGGGGATTAGCCGTTGCAGGAACAGTATTTAAATGCTTTTTTGCAAAAAAGTATCTTTTTACCTCCACCATTCTCTATGTAGTTATGGGATGGATGATGGTTTTCGTATGGAATCCCTTAGCGGATAAACTCCCCTCACAGGGTATGACTTTATTAATGATAGGCGGGCTTCTTTACACCTTTGGGGCGATTTTTTATGTATGGCGCGGCTTTAAATATCACCATGCCATCTGGCATCTATTTGTAATTGCAGCGACCGTGCTTCACTTTTTCTGTGTTTTGCTCTATGTTTTACCAATTCAATAGAGTAGATCCTACGGTACTTCAATAATGCTCAAAAAGGCGCCTGGTAATAAAACTGCCAGGCGCTTTCACATTAATTTTTCTTCATTTCAAAAAATGTATCCATGACTCTTTTACCAATTAGGAAGTTTGCCCCATTATCATTCGTTCCTTGGTAAGCCCATGGGACAATGACAGCCATTGCCACTTCAGGATTTGTACTAGGGGCGTAAGTGACCAAACTAAGGTTCATAACAGGTGGTGGTTCCTTACCGAACTTAGCGCGTTCAGGACCATCATAGAATGCCTCAGCTGTGCCGGTTTTACCTGCAGGAGAGTATGAGACACCGGCAAATCGTCTAAACGCTGTTCCACCTGGCTCTTGATAAACCTTTTTAAAGCCTAATTGTACTTGGTCCATCCAGAAACGTTCAGCATCAATGGTATTGAGAACAGTGGGTTTAATCTCTTGAAAAACTGGACCTAATTCATCAGTATCATCGTTTGGCTCACGGATTTCTTTGACAATATGTGGCTTCATGCGATTGCCGCCATTCGCAATTGTTGAAATATATTGCGCCAGCTGCATCGGGGAATAGGTGTCATACTGTCCAATCACTAAATCCATTATGTGTCCTGGCAGCTTGCTAGTACCTTTTAATCCACTTGATTCATTTGGCAGGTCAATTCCTGTTCTTGAACCGAGTCCGAAGCTTGCAAAAGAATTTCTGATAATTTCACCCGTGTTAGATGCAAGATTTAACGGCTGATCAAATTGGTAATTTCCTTTACCAATTCTAATTGCCGTATGGAACATATAAACGTTAGAAGATAGTTTTAATGCATCGACATCATTCAATATACCTAAATAGGAATATGAACTTTTTAGTGGAGTATCTTTAATTTTTATACCTGAATCATCAATTCTCGTTCCCGGTTTTATGACCCCGGTCTTATAGCCTGTTAAAATGGTGGCACCCTTCACGGATGAGCCTACATTGTAGGTGGTGGTAATTGTACCAAGTGCGTCATCCTGCATTTCAACCTGCCCGGTTTCTTTATTTTTAACGATTCTTTTTCCGGCCATTGTTAGGACTGCGCCATTATTCGGATTCATTAAAACGACATAGGCTCGATCCAATAAAACGGTATTAGGAGTTTTTTTCAATGCCCAAAGCTCTTCTTCGATGATTTTCTCTACCGCTATTTGTAAATCCATATCAATCGTCAGGACCATGTCCTTGCCTCTTTTTCCATTTGAAACCACTTCTGTTTCGATAACATTGCCTTGTTTATCCGTGACCGTTCTAACCTTTGCTTTGTGTCCATGAAGGATATCCTCATATTGTAGTTCAAGCTGGCTTTTTCCAACTCGGTCATTACGGTTATACCCAAGTGATAAAAAATGATCTAGTCGATCTGCCGGAAGTCCTTCATCTGTTTTTGTTACATTCCCTAGAATCGATTTTAATGTTTGGTCAAATGTATAGGATCGGTCCCAGTCAGTCGTGGTATCAACACCTGGGAGCGATTGTAAGTTTTCACTAACAATCGCAAACTCCTCAGGGGTAACATCATCATTCTTGACAATTTGCGGTGTGAATTTGTAACCACTAGATAACTCACGGTAAATGGCGAGCACCTCAAGCTCCTCTGGGGTAAATTGTGCTATTTCTTCCGGAGTAATCCGATCAAGTTTTAGTTTATAAAGATCATTATCTTTTAATTTTTTTGCCTTAAATAATGAATATTCTTTTTCAGTAATTTTTGCTTCAGCCTTCTTAAGGTTTTTGATCAACCAAAAATCTTTTTTATCTCTTTCAGTTACTTTATCAGGGTTTTTAACGATTAACTGCGCTAATTTTTCTGCTGTTTGAAGCATTTCTTTTTGGCTTGCGCCCATATTGGTATATGTAATAGCACGTTTTGGTACATTATCAACAATCACACGGTGATTACTGTCAAACATTTTCCCCCTTGGAACAGGGTTATTAATGGTTATATCTTCTTTTCTTTCTAATTCACGTTTAAAATTCTCCCCATACACAATTTGAACAAAGCCTAAACGTAAAATTAGAATGGAAAATAACATAAAAACGCTGAAAAAAAGTAGGTTTAAGCGAATCGGGAAATGAGATTTTTTCTTTTTCTTTTTAGTATTCTCCAAATGCTGACACATCCTTTTTTAGCAAACACACGAAATGGTTCCATCGTTAGTATCCTATTTATTATTTGTAATTATTTATTATTTTACGGTTAAATTCACAAATATGTAAAGTATTTCCTACAGTTTGCATCGCTACGCTTTATGTTGAATTTTGTCATTGACACATCTTTGGTTTTATCATATAGTTGTAGTAATAAAATATTTCCTTTTAAAGGGGAGTAGCTGTACAATAAAGTCGTCATTCCGAGAAATTCGTTTCTCCGGCTTTATTGGCAACGTGATGTTGTTAGCAAGACCTTTACTGCAAAACGGTAAAGGTCTTTTTGTGTTTTTTGAGGCCTTTATCGCTGGAAAAAGTAAATCACTTTTTCCTTGGTAAAGGTCTTTTTTAGTTGCAGCAAAGGGATGTTTTAGAAAAAAACTTATTTTATTAGGAGGATTTATTAATGGATTTTTCTCTATTGCTGGAATACGGATGGGTATTACTAGTACTAATTGCATTGGAAGGGTTGTTAGCAGCAGATAATGCATTAGTCCTTGCAATTATGGTAAAACATTTACCGGAAGAAGAACGGAAGAAAGCTTTATTTTATGGATTAGCTGGTGCATTTGTGTTCAGATTTATTTCGCTCTTCGTCATTTCGTTCCTTGTGGATGTATGGCAAGTTCAAGCCATAGGGGCTTTATATCTTTTATTTATGGCTATCAACCATATTGTTCGAAAAGTCGCTATTAAAGGAAAATCGGATAGTAATCTGGAGCCTAAACCTGTTAAGAAGAGTGGATTTTGGGCAACAGTTTTTAAAGTCGAATTAGCAGATATCGCCTTTGCAGTTGATTCTATTTTAGCGGCAGTTGCACTTGCAGTCGTTTTGCCAGAGACTCCTCTACCTAATATCGGTGGTCTTGATGGCGGGAAATTCTTAGTCATTTTTGCCGGTGGTATTATTGGATTAATTATCATGCGTTTTGCAGCAAATCAATTTGTTACGTTATTAGAGAGAAGACCAGGATTAGAAATCGCCGCCTTTGCTATTGTTGGCTGGGTTGGTGTTAAGCTAGCTGTGTACACACTATCACATCCGGCACTCGCTATATTAAGTGAAGAATTTGCTCATTCAACTGAATGGAAATTAACGTTTTATGGTGTGCTGGTAGCAATTGCAGCTGCTGGATGGTTCCTATCCAAGGATCAAGGAGTTGAAAAGGGGAAAGTCGAAACAAAAGTGTCATAATTTGCATTCAATATAGGAAAACTTAAAATAGGAAGAATAAAGGAAAGCTGCATTTAATCTTAATGCAGCTTACCTTCAATAAAATGGATCCTTTTGTATACATCATAATGATGGAGGTGGAAGCCTTACATGCTGTAAGGTTTGCTATTGATAACCATGAATCTTTTTCTTATCGCCTTACTCATTGCCTTAACTGGATTTTTCGTTGCAACCGAATTTGCTATCGTCAAGGTTAGGGGATCAAGAATTGAACAGTTAATCGCAGAAGGTATAAAAGGAGCAAAAGCTGCTAAACATGTGACCACACACTTGGATGAATATTTATCGGCGTGTCAGCTTGGTATCACCGTTACTGCTTTGGGACTTGGTTGGCTGGGGGAACCAACAGTAGAAAGTTTATTATTGCCCTTATTTCAGATGCTGGAGCTAAATGAGGCAGTAGCCCATGTTTTATCGTTTGGATTAGCCTTTGCTTCTGTTACATTTTTACATGTTGTTATTGGCGAGTTAGCTCCAAAAACTATAGCCATTCAGAGAGCGGAACAAATAACACTTTTATTCTCTAAACCATTGATCTTTTTTTATAAAGTTATGTATCCGTTTATATGGATATTAAATCATTCCGCTCGCGTGCTTGTTGGATGGTTTGGATTTAAAGGGGTTTCTGAAAATGAATTAGGACTTTCAGAGGAGGAGCTGCGCATACTCCTTTCAGAAAGCTATGAAAGTGGAGAGATTAACAAAAGTGAATTGGAATACGTAAATAATATTTTTGAATTTGATGAAAGACTTGCAAAAGAAATCATGGTTCCCAGGACAGAAATGATTACGTTGGATATGAACGATAGTATTGAAACGGTAAGGGATGTCATAAAAAAGGAAAAATATACACGTTACCCGGTAGTAGTCGATGGTGATAAGGATAATATATTAGGCTTGATTAATATTAAGGAAATTTTAACGGAAGATATTACGAAGGAAGAACTTTTAAAAAATACTACCCTTAAACGAATATTAAAACCTGTAATTCGAGTCATTGAGTCAATACCCATCCATGATTTATTGGTAAAAATGCAAAAGGAACGATCGCATATGGCCATTTTACTTGATGAATACGGTGGAACATCAGGATTAGTGACGGTTGAGGATATTCTTGAGGAAATTGTCGGTGAAATTAGAGATGAATATGATATTGACGAAGTGGCAGAAATTCGAAAAATAAATAATGATCATTATTTATTTAATGCCAAAGTATTAGTTGGTGAAGTAAATGATACTCTTGGTACAAATTTATCGGACGATGAAATGGATACGATAGGTGGCTGGTTTTTAACACGAAATTTTGATGCCAAAAAGGGAGATGAGATTGAAGAAGAAGGGTTCATCTTCACCATTAAAGAAATTCAAGGACATCATATTTTGTTTATCGAAGTAAAAAAAGTATTTAATGAAGAAACAAAAACAAGCAA